>NZ_JBIAHP010000006.1:87239-380782 GCF_042870715.1 Streptomyces sp. NPDC006463
GGCTGGGGTCGGGGGCTCCCCCCCCCTGGCCCCCTCCCCCCCGCCCGGGGGGCCCCCCCAACAACCCGGGGGGCGCCCGGCCCCCCCCCCCCGCGCCCCCGGGGGGCCCCCCCCCCCGCCGGCCGGGGGCCGTCCCCCCCGGCCGGACTTCTGGGGCACCTCCCTGGGGAGGGTCAGGCCTGCGCGGCGATCCGCGCGAGGCGCTGGGCCTCTTCCCGCGTGGACGCGGCGATGGCGTCCTCGTCGGCGAAGAGCAGTCGGTTGTTCTCGACGATCTGCTTGCCGTTGACCAGCGAGAGCGTCACGGGGGCGGCCGCGCCGAAGACCAGCGCGGTGACCGGGTCGGCGATGGAGGAGTGGGCCAGGGTGCTCAGGTTCCACATCACCAGGTCGGCGCACTTGCCGACCTCCAGCGAGCCGATGCTGTCGGCGCGGCCGAGGACCTGGGCGCCACCGTACGTACCCAGGCGCAGGGCCTGACGCGCGTTCAGGGCGCGCTCGCGGTGGACCGGGTTCAGACGGTTGATCAGCAGCGCGTTGCGCAGCTCGGTGTGCAGCTCACCGGACTCGTTGGAGGCGGTGCCGTCCACGCCGAGGCCGACCGGGACACCGGCGGCGAGCATGTCCGGGACGCGGGCGATGCCGGCGGCCAGACGGGCGTTGGAGGACGGGCAGTGCGCCACACCGGTCTTGGTACGGGCGAACGCGGCGATGTCGGAGTCGTTCATGTGGACGCTGTGCGCCATCCACACGTCCTCGCCGAGCCAGCCGGTCGACTCGAAGTAGTCGGTCGGGCCCATGCCGAACAGTTCCTTGCAGAACTGCTCTTCCTCGACGGTCTCCGAGCCGTGCGTGTGCATGCGCACACCCAGTCGGCGGGCCAGCTCGGCACCCTGCTTCAGCAGCTCGGTCGAGACCGAGAAGGGGGAGCACGGGGCGACGGCGACCTGGGTCATCGCGTCGAAGGAATGGTCGTGGTGCTTCTTGACGGTCGCCTCGGTGTCGGCGAGCGCGCCTTCGAGGGTCTCCACGGCGTGGTCCGGCGGCAGGCCGCCGTCCTTCTCGCTGCGGTCCATCGAGCCGCGGGCGAGGGTGAAGCGGACACCCATCTCGGACGCGGCGCGGATGATCGAGCCGGAGAGGTCGCCCGAGCCCTTGGGGAACACGTAGTGGTGGTCCATGGCGGTGGTGACGCCGCCCTTGGCCATCATCGCCAGGGAGCCCTGTGCGGCCGTGTACGTCATCTGCTCGTCGATGCGCGCCCAGGTCGGGTACAGCGCGACGAGCCAGTTGAAGAGGTTGTGGTCGGTGGCCAGACCACGCGTGATCCACTGGTAGAAGTGGTGGTGCGTGTTGACCAGACCCGGGGTCACGAGGTGCCCGGTGCCGTCGATGCGCCGGACCACGTTGTCGAGGTTCTCGGGGGCCTTGCCCGCACCGATCGACTCGATCTTGTTGCCTGCGACGACCACGTACCCCGAGGCGTACTCGGTGTCGTTCGCGTCGACGGTCGCGATCGCACAGTTCTCGATGACGATGCGCTCGACCGCGCTGTCAGGGGCTGCCGATGCTGCCATGGGACTTCCTCGTGCTTTCAGTGGCGGTGCGGGCACGGCAAGGCCCAGGAGATTTGAGTGCCGGAGCCGGGGGCCTTGACAGCTGACAGTACTGCCGCCCCGCGCGATGCGTCCGGGTGCCGATTCAGGAAGCGGATGCGTGTCGCCCCGCCCCGGGGCCACTGCGGAGCCCCGGGACGCGCGTGCCGCATCAGAGGTTGGTCATGTCCACGGGGATACGGGCGTCAACGCCGTCCCGGAGAACAGTGGCCTCGATCAGACCGTACGGACGGTCCGCGGCGAAGTACACCTCGTTGTCGTTCTTGAGGCCGAACGGCTCAAGGTCCACGAGGAAGTGATGCTTGTTCGGGAGCGAGAAGCGGACCTCGTCGATCTCCGAACGGTGGTTGATGATGCGCGAACCCATCTGGTACAGGGTCTGCTGCAGCGAGAGGGAGTAGGTCTCCGCGAAGGCCTGGAGCATGTGCTTCTTGGTCTCGGCGTAGGACTTCTCCCAGTTGGGCATCCGCTGCTCGTCGTCGGTCCAGTTGAAGCGCCAGCGACCCGACACCTGGGTGGCCAGGATGCGGTCGTACGCCTCCTGCAGGGTCGTGTACTTGTCCTTCACGTAACCCCAGAACTCGGAATTCGTGGAGTTCATGACGATCAGGTCCTTGAGGCCGGAGATGACCTCCCAGTTCTGACCGTCGTACGTGATCTGGGTGACGCGGGTCTCCATGCCCTTGCGGACGAAGGAGTGGTTCACCTCGTCGGCGCCGATGAACTTGGAGTTGGCGTCGGACGTGGCGATCCGGTCCCAGGCGTACTCCTCGATCCGGATGCGCGCCCGCTTGATCGGCTCCTGGCTGGTGACGAACCAGCGCGCCAGGTGGATGCCGAACTGCTCCGCGGACTCGATGCCGTACTCCTTGGCGAACGCGTACACCGTGTTCTTGGTGGTGTCCGTCGGCAGGCAGTTGGCGTTCGAGCCGGAGTAGTGGACGTCGTCCATGTCGCCGGAGAGGGCGACCGAGACGTTCAGGTCCTTGATGTGGTGGGTGTCGCCGTCCCGCGTGATCTTGACTACGCGGTTCTCTGCTTTGCCGTACTGGTTCTGGCCCAGAATGGTGGCCATGCTAGCTCCCTCGGTAAACGGAGTAGCCGAACGGGTTGAGCAGCAGCGGTACGTGGTAGTGCTCGCCCGGGTTCACCGCGAACGTGATGGTGACCTCGGGGAAGAACGGACCGCTGTCCCTTACGCGGGGGGCGTCCTGCTGTGCCTCGGCGGCTTGCTTCTTGGAGAAGTACGTCTCGGTCTCGAAGTCGAGACGCACGTGTGTGGTGCCCTCCGGCAGGGCGGGCAGGTCCTTGCAGCGTCCGTCCGCATCGGTGGCGGAGCCGCCCAGGGCCGCCCACTCTCCGTCGAGGCCCGTGCGGGCCGACAGGGAGATGGCGACGCCCTCGGCGGGCTTGCCGATGCTGGTGTCCAGGATGTGCGTGGACACCGACGCGATGGTCTCGGTGCTCATGCTCACGCTCCTTCTTCTGCGAGTTCTACGAGTCGGGTCAGGCGGATCTTGTTGATCTTGACGAGCTCACCGCGGGCGATCTCTCGCTCCTGCTCCGGCGAGTTGTCGATCCGGACCTTGACCGCGTCCCGCATGAACTCACCGGTCGCACCGGTGGCGCAGATGAGGAAGACGTGGCCGAACTTCTCCTGGTAGGCCAGGTTCAGTTCGAGGAGCTCGTTCTTGAGCTCCTGCGAGGCACCGGCCATGCCGCGCTGCTCGCGGGCGGAGGTCGGGTCTCCCGGCTTCGGCCGGCCGATCGGCGCGTGGCCGCCCATCGCCTCACCGAGGTCCTCGGCCGTGAGCTCGGCCATGGCGGCCTCGTTGGCGGCGAAGAGGGAGTCAGCGGTGGCGAAGGGGCGCTGGGCGAGCAGCTTGCTCCCCCATGCCGAACTGGCGCACACCTCGTGCAGCTCGGCCGCGGCCGCGCTGTCGTCCAAGGCGTTGAACCGGGTGAGACCCGGGGTCGGACTCGAAGTCACGGTAGGCCTCCGTGGCCTGTTGTTGCTTTGACGGGCTGCGCATAGCTAACGCCCTCGACAACACGGCGTCAACACTTTGTTGAAACTTCCCGTACACAAAAGCCGCCGCCCGGGTGAATTGGGCGGCGGCTCGTCACCATGGGTCAGACCACGTTCACTCTTGGCTTCGCTGTCGGCTGCTCTTGTCGGCCTTCGCCTGAGCGCCGGCGTCCCTGTTCAAGTAGTTGTAGACCGTGAAGCGGCTTACGCCCAGGGCACTCGCGACCGTCTCCACACCGTGGCGCACGGAGAAGGCGCCCCGCGCCTCCAGTATCCGCACGACGTCCTGCTTGGACTTGCGGTCGAGCTGGGACAACGGTACGCCGTGCCGACGCTCCAGGGCCGCAAGGATGTGATCCAGCGAGTCCGAGAGCTGGGGCAGGCGCACGGCCAGCAGGTCCTGGCCCTCCCAGCTGAGCACGACGTCGTCGGGCTGCGCCTGGGCGGGATCCATCAGCTCGCCACCCATGGCGTCGACGAGCGGCTTGACCGCGGTGACGAACGGGTGGTCGCGGGGGTCGGTCATGGCGTCTCCTCGCCGATCACGTTGACCTGGAGCGACACGCGGGTCGCTCCGGCCTCCAGCGAGTCGCGCAGCAGCGCGCCCACCGCGGCCAGCACCTGGCCCGCTTCCCCCTCGGCGGTGTTTCCGAACGGGCCGACATCCACCGCGTCCAGCTGGGCCTTCTGGATGACCTCGCGGGCCGCCACGGCATGGGCAGGAGCCTCTTCCAGATCGAAGGGCTCGGTCGTGAACTCCACTCTCAATCGCACGCCGTCAAGCTACCCCGCGGTCAGGATTTTCCGGGAGTCCGCACTTGACATCGGCGCGGGACCCCATGCAGTCTTCCATCAAGCAGAAAATAACTTCCGCAATACGGAAGGAGCGCACACCCCTCATGGGATACACGGACCAGCGCTTCGATGTGAACCTTTCGATCCTCTTCACGGAACTCCCGCTCCTGGAGCGTCCCGCGGCCGCCGCCGCGGCGGGCTTCACGGCGGTCGAGCTGTGGTGGCCCTGGATCGAGACCCCCACCCCCGCTCAGGCGGAGCTCGACGCCCTCAAGAAGGCTCTTGAGGACGCCGGCACCCAGCTGGTGGGACTGAACTTCTACGCCGGCCAGCTGCCGGGCCCGGACCGCGGTGCGGTGTCGGTACCCGGTGAGGAGTCGGAGCGCTTCAACGCCAATATCAACGTGGCCGCCGATTTCGCGGCCTCGGTCGGCTGCAAGGCGCTCAACGCCCTCTACGGCAACCGCGTCGAAGGCGTGGACCCGGCCGTTCAGGACGAGCTCGCGCTCCAGAACCTGGTCGTGGCGGCTCAGGCCGCGGACCGCGTCGGCGCGATCCTCCTGATCGAGACCCTCAACAAGCCCGAGTCGCCGCTCTACCCCCTGGTGAGCGCCCCGGCCGGTATCGAGGTGGTGGACAAGGTCAACGAGGCCACCGGCCTCGGGAACGCCAAGTTCCTGCTCGACCTGTACCACCTGGCGATGAACGATGAGGACCTCTCCGAGGTCATCGAAAAGTACGCCGCCAAGACCGGGCACGTCCAGATCGCGGACAAGCCCGGACGCGGTGCCCCGGGCACCGGCGAGCTGCCCCTCGAGGAGTTGCTCGACCAGCTGAAGAAGGCCGGATACGAGGGCTACGTAGGCCTGGAGTACAAGGCCGCCGACGCTGCCGCCTCCTTCGCATGGCTGCCGGCCGAGGCCCGCGCCGCCAAGTAGGCGGACAAAGTCCAGGCGATCAGCCAGGCACCTCACGAACTTTTCGTACAAAGCATTAAGAGAAGGACCCTCATCATGAGCAACCTCCCCAAGATCGCGTGGATCGGGCTCGGCATCATGGGCTCCCCCATGGCCGAGAACCTCCTGAAGGCCGGCTACTCGGTCACCGGCTTCACGCTGGAGCAGGACAAGCTGGACCGCCTGGCCGCCGCCGGCGGCGCCGCGGCCGGCTCGATCGCCGAGGCCGTCAAGGACGCCGACGTCATCATCACGATGGTGCCCGCCTCCCCGCAGGTCGAGGCCATCTCCTACGGTGAGAACGGCATCCTGGAGAACGCCAGGTCCGGTGCGCTGATCATCGATATGTCGTCGATCACCCCGCAGACCTCGATCGACCTCGCGAAGAACGCGGCCGCCAAGGGCATCCGCGTCATCGACGCCCCGGTGTCCGGCGGCGAGGCCGGCGCCATCGAGGCCGTCCTGTCGATCATGGTGGGTGGCGAGCAGGCCGACTTCGACGCGGCCCTGCCGATCCTCGAAGCGCTCGGCAAGGTCATCGTCCTGTGCGGTCCGCACGGCTCCGGCCAGACGGTGAAGGCCGCCAACCAGCTCATCGTCGCGGTGAACATCCAGGCGTGCGCCGAGGCCGTCGTCTTCCTCGAGAAGTCGGGCGTGAACCTCCAGGCCGCACTCGACGTCCTCAACGGTGGTCTGGCCGGCTCCACGGTCCTGACCCGCAAGAAGGACAACTTCCTGAACCGCGACTTCAAGCCCGGCTTCCGGATCGACCTGCACCACAAGGACATGGGCATCGTCACCGACGCCGCCCGCAACGTCGGTGCGGCCCTCCCGGTCGGCGCGGTCGTCGCCCAGCTCGTCGCCTCGCTGCGCGCCCAGGGTGACGGTGGCCTGGACCACTCGGCCCTGCTCCGCGCCGTCGAGCGCCTCTCCGGCGCCCAGATCTGAGCTCGGATCTGAGCCCCCTCCCCCTCGCGGGGACCTGAGTCTCCGGATGGTGCCGGTGCTGACACCTGTCCTGTCGCGCCCAAGCGCCGGCACCGTCCGGATCACCTCTCTTCAACTTCGTTCAACAGACTGTTGACGTTTAGTTCCTGCCGAAATTAGGCTGTTCCGCATGACGGAAGACACTTTCCGTCAGCAGTTACCCGTACGGAAGGTCACCATGTCGAAGCGCACGCTGACGACCGAGTCCGGCGCCCCGGTCGCCGACAATCAGAACTCCGCCACCGCCGGCGTCGGTGGCCCGCTCCTGGTCCAGGACCAGCAGCTCCTCGAGAAGCTTGCCCGCTTCAACCGTGAGCGCATCCCGGAGCGCGTGGTGCACGCCCGCGGCTCGGCCGCGTACGGCTACTTCGAGGTGACCGACGACGTCACCGCGTACACCAGCGCCGCGTTCCTGAACACGGTCGGCAAGAAGACCGAGACCTTCCTGCGCTTCTCCACCGTGGCCGACTCGCTCGGTGGCGCGGACGCGGTCCGCGACCCGCGCGGCTTCGCGCTGAAGTTCTACACCGAAGAGGGCAACTACGACCTCGTCGGCAACAACACCCCGGTGTTCTTCATCAAGGACCCGATCAAGTTCCCCGACTTCATCCACTCCCAGAAGCGCGACCCCTTCACGGGCAAGCAGGAGCCGGACAACGTCTGGGACTTCTGGGCGCACGCCCCCGAGGCGACGCACCAGATCACCTGGCTGATGGGTGACCGCGGCATCCCCGCCTCGTACCGTCACATGAACGGATACGGCTCCCACACCTACCAGTGGACGAACGAGCAGGGCGAGGCCTTCTTCGTCAAGTACCACTTCAAGACGAACCAGGGCATCCGCTGCCTGTCGGGCGAGCAGGCCGCCGAACTCGTCGGCCAGGACGCCAACTCGCACCAGACCGACCTGCTGCAGGCCATCGAGCGCGGTGTGAACCCGAGCTGGACCCTCTACGTCCAGATCATGCCCGCCGCCGAGGCCGCGGACTACCGCTTCAACCCGTTCGACCTGACCAAGGTGTGGCCGCACAGCGACTACCCGCTGCAGCGCGTGGGCCGTCTGGTCCTCGACCGCAACCCGGACAACGTCTTCGCCGAGGTCGAGCAGTCCGCCTTCTCCCCGAACAACTTCGTCCCGGGCATCACCGCCTCGCCGGACAAGATGCTCCAGGGCCGCCTCTTCGCGTACGCCGACGCCCAGCGCTACCGCCTCGGTGTGAACCACACCCTGCTGCCGGTCAACGCCCCGAAGGCGACGAAGGCCGAGAACTACGGCCGCGACGGTGTCATGGCGCTGCGCAACGGTTCGCGCCACGACAAGAACTACGAGCCCAACTCGTACCAGGGTCCGGCCGAGACCGGTCTCGCGCTCGGCGCCCCGAAGGCCGTCTCCGGCTACACGGGCACCCACGAGGCCCCGGCCCACACCAAGGACGACGACTTCTTCCAGGCCGGTGAGCTCTACCGCCTGATGTCGGAGGCCGAGAAGCAGCGTCTGGTGGCGAACATCGCCGGCGGCCTGTCTCAGGTCACCCTCGAGGACGTCATCGAGAAGAACCTGGCTCACTTCCACGCCGCCGACGCCGACTACGGCCGTCGCGTCGAGGAGGCCGTGCGCGCCCTGCGCGACGCCTGAGCCACACAGCTGTACCGGGGGCCTGACGGGAGGTCAGGCCCCGGGTGCTGAGCCCGACCCGTGGACCCGGATGAGGGGTGGTACGCGGCGAGGGCAGGACGAGGACCGTGGCAGGCGTGCGAGCCAGTGCGGTGGTAATGGGTTCTCAAGGCCCGTCTCTTGACCTGAGGGAGACGGTGCCGGAGTTCTCGTCGCCCGCCCGCCACGGTCCCAGCCGCTCCTCCCCGTACAGGGGCCACGCACAGGGTCCCCTGTACGAGTAGGTGAACTCCTCCCCACACACTCCGCCCGGCGGTGCGAACGTCCTGTCGCGCCAGCCTCGCTCCGTCGGGCGGTAACAACCAGAGCGCCGAGTCACGGACGGTCCCGTGACTCGGCGCTTTGTCGTGCCCGGACGGGGGCCGGGGCGAGGCCGGGCCGTCCGGTGCGGGCGGACCCCCGGTTGAATGGCCTGATGGATCTTCAGACGTTCCGCGCCCTGCTGACGGACGAGGGCCGGAGCCTGCTGGCAGCCCTCCAGGAGACCGGCCCGGGCGGGGCGCCGTCGCCCTCGGCGACGGCCGCCCTGCGGCGGAGCAGTCCCCCCGCGCTGGTGGCGGCCGCCGAGGAGCAGGTCCTGCTGCGAGGACAGGCTGCCGCGAAGTTCGGGGAGTTCGCCCCGCGCATGTACCTCACCCCCGACTTCGTCGAGCTGTCCTCTCACCTGGCCGTGGCCGAGTACAAGCTGGACCGCGTCCTGGACGAGGTCGGCGTGGTGCTGATCGACGCGATATGCCTGGGCAGCGGCCTGGACGCCCTCGTACTCAGCTGGTCGCACCACACCACGGCCGTCGACTCCGATCCGCTGACCGTCGAGATCGCCGAGGCCAACGCGCCGGTCGCGAACGCCTCGTTGTTCTTCCCCCACCGCGGGGACACCGCCGCGTTCGACAGCCAGGGCGAGGCCGTATTCATCGACCTGATGAGGCGTCCCGGGCCCGACGGGGCCCACGACCCCGAGTCGTACAGTCCGCCGCTCTCCTGGGCACTGGACCGCGTACGCACGACCGGCCTCGGCTGGGTCCGGCTCGCACCCGGCCTCGCGCCCGGGGCCGTACCCGATCTGGGCCGGGCCGACGAGGCCGAGTGGATCTCCTACGCCGGGACCGTCCAGGAGCTGGTCCTGTGGTTCGGCCTGCTCCCGAAGCCCGCACCGGTCACCGCGCGCAAGGCCACCCTGCTGCCCGCCGGGGTCTCGCTCACCGCACGCGGCCTGCCCGAGCCGTCCGTGCGCCCCCTGGGCCGCTACGTGTACGTGCCGGACCCGGCGGTGGTCCACGCGGGCCTGGTCGCCGAGGTCGCCGAGGACATCGCCGGCGGGCCACTCGACGGCGGCGGCGCCCTCCTCACCTCCGACGAGCTCCGGCAGACGCCGTTCGCGACGGCGTACGAGGTCACGGAGGTGCTGCCGCGGGGCGGCGGCGGGAGGCCGCGGACGACCGCTGAGAAGGCGCCGGAGGCACCGGAAGCACCGCCGGCGGAGTTCGTCGTCGCCGGGGCGGACGGCCCCACGACGCTGCTCGCCGTCCCCGTCCGGTTCCCGCAGGCGCCCTGAGTGCCCCGCGCCGCGCCGCGCGCCCGGTAGGGACCACGCGAACGGCCCCCGCCCCTCAGGAAGGAGGGACGGGGGCCGCCGGGTGATGCGGGGGGGGTGATCAGACCTTCAGGGCCTTGATCGCGGTCGGGGCGTGGCCCGGCTCGGTCGCGAGCTCCTCGAACTCGGTGACGTCGCTCATGTCGACGGTCTTGCTCATCGAGATGTTGGTGACGCGCTCCAGGATGGCCTCGACGACGACCGGGACCTGGAACTCCTGGGCCAGCTTCTTGGCCTGCTCGAAGGCGGCGCCCAGCTCGTTCGGGTCGGTGACGCGGATGGCCTTGACGCCCAGGCCCTCGGCGACCTTGACGTGGTCGACGCCGTAGACGCCGATCTCCGGGGTGTTGATGTTCTCGAATTCGAGGTTGACCTCGAAGTTGATGCCGAGACCGCCCTGCGCCTGACGGATCAGACCCAGGTAGGCGTTGTTCACGAGGACGTGGACGTAGGGGACCTTGTGCTGCGCGGCGACCGCGAGCTCCTCGATCATGAACTGGAAGTCGTAGTCGCCGGAGAGGGCGACGATCGGGGTCTCCGGGTCCGCGGTGGCGGCACCGATGGCGGCCGGGATGGTCCAGCCGAGCGGGCCGGCCTGGCCGCAGTTGATCCAGTTGCGCGGCTTGTAGACGTGCAGCATCTGCGCGCCGGCGATCTGGGAGAGGCCGATGGTGGTGACGTAGCGGGTCTCGGGACCGAACGCCTTGTTCATCTCCTCGTAGACGCGCTGCGGCTTCATGGGGATGTTGTCGAAGTGCGTGCGGCGCTGCAGGGTGGCCTTGCGCTCCTGGGCGGAGGCGGCCCAGGCGGAGAAGTCCGGCAGCTCGCCCTCGGCCTTGAGGTCCTTCGCGACCTCGATGAAGAGCTCCAGCGCGGCCTTGGCGTCGGAGGCGATGCCGAAGTCCGGGGCGAAGATCTTGCCGATCTGGGTGGGCTCGATGTCGACGTGGACGAACTTGCGGTCGCCGCGGTACGCGTCGAGGTTGTAGCCGGTGTGACGGTTGGCCCAGCGGTTGCCGATGCCGATGACGACGTCGGACTCCAGGAAGGTCGCGTTGCCGTAGCGGTGCGAGGTCTGGACGCCGACCATGCCGGCGGCCAGCTCGTGGTCGTCCGGGATGGTGCCCCAGCCCATCAGGGTGGAGATGACCGGGATGTTGGTCAGCTCGGCGAACTCGACCAGCAGGTCGGAGGCGTCGGCGTTGATGATGCCGCCGCCGGCGACGATCAGCGGGCGCTCGGACTCCAGCAGGAAGCGCAGGGCCTTCTCGGCCTGGGCGCGGGTGGCGCGCGGCTTGTAGACCGGCAGCGGCTCGTAGGTCTCCGGGTCGAACTCGATCTCGGTGAGCTGGACGTCGATCGGCAGGTCGATCAGGACCGGGCCGGGACGGCCGGAGCGCATCAGGTGGAAGGCCTCCTGGAACACACCCGGAACCTGGGCGGCCTCCAGGACCGTGGTGGCCTTCTTGGTGACCGGCTTGGCGATCGAGGCGATGTCGACGGCCTGGAAGTCCTCCTTGTGGAGCTTCGAGACCGGAGCCTGACCGGTGATGCACAGGATCGGGATCGAGTCCGCGATGGCGGAGTACAGGCCGGTGATCATGTCGGTGCCGGCCGGGCCCGAGGTGCCGATGCAGACACCGATGTTGCCCGCCTTGGCACGCGTGTAGCCCTCGGCCATGTGCGAAGCGCCCTCGACGTGGCGGGCCAGCGTGTGCTTGATGCCGCCCACGTTCTTGAGCTCGCGGTAGAACGGGTTGATCGCAGCACCGGGCACGCCGAACGCTTGTTCGACACCCTCAAGCTTGAGGATCTCAACTGCAGCGGCGGCGGCTGTCATACGAGGCATCAGTTCTCCTGCGGGTCTGGCGGTCAGGCTTTTCCGTCATCCGGAAGTTTTGTTCTGCTATACGGAACAAGCTAAGTGGCGACTTCCCTGACGTCAAGGCGCTGCGGGACCCCGGATGCCACCAAAAGCCGCGTCTCGCTCGGTGTGTTGCACAAATGACCGAGCCTCCGGCGGGAATCCACCTGAATCGGCGGGCATGCTCGCCCCGGCGGTGGCGGGTGGTGGAGCATGTACCTACGCACAGCGACGGAGGGGGTCCAGGTCTCATGGCGGAAGCGGTACCGGTGCGCTGCCCGGCGTGCCTGCGCGAGAACGGCTACACCGCCCCGGTCTTCCCCTGCGCCTGCGGGAGCCCGGTAAATCCGCCGCTGAACCTGACGGCGCCGCCGGAGCCGCTGACCCATCGGACCTGGTCGGACAGCTGGGTGGCGGTGCGCTGCGAGTCGTGCGGGCGGGAGAGCGAGTGGCCGCAGCCCGAGCTGGGGTGCGGATCGTGCGGGACGGTGGTGCGGATTCCGGTGCACCCCGTACGCGGCGTTCGTCCCGTTCATCCCCCGCACCCGATCGAGCGGGCCGAGCAGGGCGAGTACCGAAGCGGCGGCGTGAGCGACGCGTGTGCCGGGGCGGCCGATCCTGCCCGGGCGGCCGCCGGTCGGCCTGATCCGCAGCCGGCGCACATACCGCTGCCGCCGACGGCCCCGGTGCCGCGCCCCGCGTTCCGCCCGGTGACCATCCGTACGGCCCGCGACGCGGTGGCCACCGCCGCGCTGTACTTGCGCTGGCTCGGCTTCCAGGACGTACGGCAGCCCGACGGGCGGCCGATCCCCTCGGCGGCCGTGGACCTGCGGGCTCCGGGGCTGGTCGCGCAGGTGGACCCGACCACCGCGCCGGCCGGGGTGCGGGCGGTGGAGTGCGTCTGGCTGAACGGACTCACGGCCTCCGCGACCAGCGTCTACTTCGCACTCGCCGGATACACGCAGGACGCCCGCGCCCGCGCGGACGACCTGGGGATACCCCTGTTCGTCATGGACCTCACGGGCATGCCCCAGCCGGTCAACGACCCGGCGGACGAGCTGATCGGTACGGGCGCGTAGCGGGGGCGCGGCCGCCGGGGCGCGCGCCGGGCATCGCCTACGCTCGGAGCCGTTATCCGACCGATTCCTGCCAGGAGAGCCCGATGAGCCTTTACGACATCCCGCTGACCAGCCTGTCCGACGAGCCCACCAGCCTCGGTGCCCACAAGGGCAAGGTGATCCTGCTGGTGAACACCGCCTCCCAGTGCGGGCTGACCCCCCAGTACTCCGGGCTCGCCCGCCTGCAGTTCACGTACGAGGAGAAGGGCTTCACCGTCATCGGGGTGCCCTGCAACCAGTTCGGCGAGCAGGAGCCCGGTAACGCCGAGGACATCCAGACCTTCTGCGCGGCCGGTTTCGGCGTCACCTTCCCGATGCTGGAGAAGTCCGAGGTCAACGGCGAGAACCGGCACCCCTTGTACCAGGAGCTGGTGAAGGTCCCGGACGCCGAGGGCGAGGCGGGGGACATCCAGTGGAACTTCGAGAAGTTCCTGATCTCCCCCGCCGGCGAGGTCGTGGCGCGCTTCCGCCCCCGCACCGAGCCCGAGTCCCCCGAGGTCGTCGCCGCGATCGAGGCGCACCTGCCCGCGTAGCTCTGCCGCCGGGGCTCAGCCGAGGCTCAGGACGGACTCGTCGCACCGCTGCGCCGAGCCGGCCGCGGTGCCGGAGTGGTGCCGGAGGTGGCGCTGTGACGGGAGTCAGCCCTACGGCGCAGTACGAGTCATGAGCCTGGTGGAACTGATCGCCCGCGCGGACGAGCGCGCCCTCGCCGCAAGCGCCGTCGCCTGTGTGGACCGCTGCCTGCCCCTCCTCGAAGGCGTCGAAGGCCTCGGCCTCGACGCCGACGAGTCGGTGCTGCGCCCGCTCTGGGTCGCCGTCGAGGGAGGGGACCACTGGCTCGGCAGGCTGCGCGCCGCCGGGATCCGGGTCCGCCGGATCGCTCCGGACTGCGAACTCGCCGAGTACGCGATGCGGCTGGTGGAGCACATCCCCGAGACCTACTGCGGGGAGGCGCTGCGCGCCTGGTCCGACGAGTGCTCGACCGTACTGCTCGGCATCCACCAGCTGCTGGACGGCGCGTCGGCCGTCGACGAAGCCCGTATCGCCGCGTACCGCACCGGCGACACGGACGGCATCGGCCCCCTCACCCTCGGCGAGCAGCGCCGCCAGGCCGCCCTGCTGGAGATGCTCGCCGACGAATCGGGCTCGGGGCTGCGCAGCGCCCTCGCCCTGTCCAACGAGGGCAAACGGGTCCTGCGCGCGGCGGTGTCGCGGCGCAGCAGGACGCTGGGGGCGTCGGCGGGCTGACGCGCCGAGCGCTCGCGACAGCGTGCGCGCCCCGCTCCTCCCCCCGGCAAGCCGCCGGGCCACGCGTCACTGACGGCCGGGCTGAACCGGTGACGAGCCCGCCAGGCGGGTGGCAGACCGTTCCAGTTCGCGCAGCATGAGTCCGACCGCCGGGACGGAGGGGAAGCCCGGCATGGACAGGGCCACCACCTCCCGGTGCACCACGGGCTCCAGGCGGAGCAGCCGGATCCCCCTCGTCAGCGGCCCGCTGAGGGCCAGCTCCGGCAGGACGGCGACTCCGAGGCCCGCCGCGACCAGTCCGATCACGGTCTGGTAGTCGTCCGTCCTGTACTCCGCGCGCGGTTCAAAACCGGCGTGCTCGCACAGCCGCAACAGATGGCTGTGACAGCGGTTGCATCCCATGACCCAGGATTCGTCGGCCAGTTGGGCCAGTTCCACCTGGTCCGCCTCCGCGAGGCGATGCATGTCCGGCACCAGCACGACCAGAGGGTCCGCGAGGAGCGGGCGGACCACGAGGTCCTGCCACTCGGCCTGCGCCTTCGTGTCCGCGCCAGGGATCTCCGAGTAGCGGAAGGCAAGGGAGATGTCGCATTCGGCGTTGCGAAGGAGGTCGATGGAGCGTGGGGGCGGCGACGACGACAGGGACACCTCTATGCCCGGATGGGCGGCGCGCATCGCGGCAAGGGCGGACGGTATGAGTGCCGAAGTACCGCTCAGGAAGGAGGTGAGCCGGACCCGGCCGGCGCGCAGCCCCGCGAATGCCGCCATCTCCTCCTCGGCCGCGTGCAGTCCGGTCAGCACCCCGACCGAATGCCGCACCAGGGCCGCACCGGCCTCGGTGAGCCGTATCTCGCGGCTGGCGAGTATCAGAAGCGGAGTACCCATTGCCAGTTCGAGGGATTTCATCTGCTGACTCACGGCCGGCTGGCTACAGCCCAGCTGCCGCGCCGCGGCAGCAAAAGAGCCCGATTCCGCAACGGCACGCAGCGTGCGGAGATGGCGCGTCTCGATCATGGGATGAAACGTAAGCGGGAGGAATGGCATCGAGCAACTCGTCACTGCCGGGCGAAAACATCGCGCCAAATGCGCGAAATCATTCGCTCCACATGACGGCACCGGGCGATTTTGCTAAGTCTTGAACATCGACCACCAGGGGGATTTTATATAAGCGCGCCTTTCGGCACCGGTAAGGCAGGTGGTCTCGAAATAGGTGCCTATCGGGACAACTGACACAAGTCCGCACGTGACGCGGTTCACGCTCAGCCCCGAGCCGGTCTCGACTTATGGCTGCCAGTAGGTTGCCTTTGGTTGCCGGGGGCACTCGATGCCACGTACAACGACGCCATGCACGACAAGATCGTCAGCGCCATCCACGGCGCATTCGGAGAAATACTTCAGGGCTACACAGCGGGCGCGAACGGGTTCGAGCACTTCCTCTTCACGGCGCCGGTCGAGGAGTTGACCTGCTCAGCGCAGCTCCGGCGAGCCGAGGGCCCTGGCACGCAAGCGCTCACGATCAGCCCGGCCGACCGGACCAAGGCACTCTCCGCCTTCGAGTCCCTCAGCGCCGAACTGGGACTCTCCAACTCCGGCCTCACCATCGACATCACGTCGAACATTCCCGTGGCCAAAGGACATGCGAGCTCGACCGCCGACATTCTGGCCGTCGCACTGCTCTGCATCCGGGAGGCCTACCCGGCGACCCCGGTGCCGGTGGCGCACGCGCTCGCGCTCTCCGTGGCCCGGCGGCTCGAATACGGCGACTATCTGCTGCACCCCGGAATCGCCTCCTGCGCCCAGCGGTCACAGACCCTGATCGCGCAATATCACACCGATTTGCGCTGGAGCATTGTCGGGGTGGACGAAGGCGGCTGGGTTCGGACGGAGGAATTCCACCGGGAAGTGCCGGAGGACCCGGGGAAGGCCCGTGTCTACGAGCGGCTCTTCGGAGAACTCGACGCGGCGCTCCTCGCGAACGACGGCAAGGCAGCCGCGGAAATTGCGACCCTCAGCAGCGAACTGCACAATGACCGGCTCCCCAAGAAGTCCCTGGAGGACCTCATGGCGGTCAAAAGGGAATGGGGGGCCCTCGGCGTGTGCGTGGCGCACAGCGGAACGTTGGCCGGGCTCATCTTCTCGAAGCACCAGACGGACCACGATCTTCGTGTCGCCGAATCCCGGAGAGAACTGCGTTCTCTCGGCTACGACAGCGACCTCTACACACTGAAGGAGTCGGGGCGCTCATGAGCCGCGCAGTCACGACGGACTCGACGACAGAACCGGGACACGAGACCCCTGGCCCCGTCCCGGACGGGCCAGAGCCCGCGGCGGAGGAAAAGCCGGGCAACCGCGCCCGTTCCCAGCTCATGGTGCTCCTCGCGGTCTGCTGCCTGGCCCTCGGCGGCGTCTTCGTCCGGATCAGCGAAGTGGGTCCGGTGGCCACCGGTGGCTACCGTTCGCTGCTCGCCGCGCCCATGCTGCTCGGCATGTCGCTGGCGGCCGCCCGCCGCACCCGCGTGAACGCCTCCACCGCCGCCACCTCCGGTACGGGCGGACCGGGCGCCGCCACTCGGATCGGGCGGCGGGACCAGCTCCTCATCGTCCTTGGAGGACTGTTCCTCGCCGCCGACCTGTGCCTGTGGAACATCTCGTTCCTCTTCACCTCGCTGGCCGAGGCGAACCTCCTGGCCAATCTGGTGCCGTTCATCATCGCCCCGCTCTGCCTCCTGCTCTTCGGGGACCGGCTGCCGTGGCAGCTCGCCCTGCCCGCCCTGCTCGCGCTGGCCGGCCTGTACATCCTGGTCATCCTCGGGACGGGCCTCGACCCCGAGCATCTGCGGGGTGACCTCCTCGCGCTGGCCACCGCGGTGTTCTACGCGCTGTTCCTCGTCGTGGCCAAGGGGCTGCGCGAGCGCCACGAAGCCACCCGCATCATGGCCACCCTCAGCTTGGTCTGCGGCATCGCCTGCTTCGCGGTGGCGGCCGTCCTCGGCGAGAGCATGTGGCCCACCAGCGTGAAGGGCTGGCTCGTGCTGATCGCCCTGGCGGTGACGTCCCAGCTGCTCGGCCAGACCCTGATGGCACACGCCGTGAAGTTCCTGCCGCTCCAGCTCGCCGCGCTCTTCGTGCTGCTGCAGCCGGTCGCCGCGGCCGTCTACGGCCTGGTCCTGTTCGACCAGCGTCTGAGCCTGGTGCAAATGGCGGGGATCGGCGTGCTGCTCGTTTCGATCTTCTGGGCCAAGAACCTCCTGGAGGGCAAGAAGTGAGCCTGTCCCACCTTTCGGCGCTGCCCCACCGCGGCCCCGATCCCTACGAACTCATCGAAGAACTCAGCCGGCTGAGCACCGTGGACTGCGGCGGCTTCGAGACGGGCGGACTGCGGCTGCGCGCGATCCACGGCAGCCCCGCCACCGAGTCCAGCTTCAAGTCGATCCTCGGTCTCGGACTGCTCCTGCTGGCCCGTGAACAGGGTCTGCTCGCCGAGGGCCAGACCGTGATCGAGTCCACCTCGGGCTCCCTCGGACTCGGCCTGGCGGTAGCCGGCCGGCTGCTCGGGCACCCCGTGCACCTGGTCACCGACCCCGGCATCCCGGACATCACCCGACGGAAGATCGAACTGGTCGGCGGGATCCTTCACATCGCCGGGACCCCGCATCCGGTCCTCGGCAGCCAGCAGGCCCGAGACGACCTGCTGCGGACCATCCTGTCCGAGCACCCCGACTTCTACTGGACCAACCAGAACGACAGCCCGCTCAACCCGCAGGTGTACACCCGCTGGGTGGTGCCGCACCTGATGAGCGTCCTCGACTTCTCCCGGATCACCGCCGGAATCTTCTGCGTGGGCAGCGGTGGCCACTTCTCCGCCCTGTCCGCGATGCTGGAGGCCAAGGGCATACCCTCCTACGTGGCGGACCGCGAGGGTTCGATCACCTTCGGCGGCTCGCCGGCCCGGAGCATCCTGCGCGGCACCGGCAATCAGAACCGGATCCCCGCCGTGATCGACGCGGCCAGGACCCGGGTCAGCGGCGTCTACCAGGTGTCCGACGCACAGGCCTGCGACGGCGTCCGGGAGCTGGCCGCCAGAGGTCTGAGCGTGGGCGGATCGTCCGGCGTCTGCTTCATGGGCGCGGGCCAACTCGCCGCGGACCTGGGCCCGTCCGCCGACGGCGACATCCTCACCTTCTTCGCCGACCGCGGCGAACTGTACGGAACCACCCTGCTGAACGGAGGACGGACCGAATGATCAGCCCCGCCCTGTGGAGCAAGGCTCCCGCCACGGCCCAGGTCTACCACCACGACCCGTACGCGACGACCGCGACGGCCGTCGTTCTGGCGGTCGAGGGGCACCATGCGGTCTTCGACCGGTCGCTGTTCTACGCCGAGTCCGGCGGGCAGGTCGCCGACCAGGGAAGCGTCGACGGCCAGCGTGTGGTGGACGTGCAGAAGGCGGGCGGCCGGCCCTACCAGCTGCCCAACGGTGAAGTCGCCACGATCGACGCGGTGTTCTGTCACGTGTTCGAGGAACCCTGTTCGCTCGAGGTGGGAGCGGAGGTCACCATGGAGATCGACTGGGAACGCCGCTTCCGGAACATGCAGATGCACACCCTGGCGCACTTCCTGTTCCACGCCACCGGTGAATACCTCTCGGCGCACGGCCAGACGCGCTCGACCCGCGGCTGTCACATCAGCGACAGCGCCGCGCGCTTCGACTTCGGCTGCGCGATCCCCAGCGAGGCGGTGCCGGAGATCCAGGACCGTGTCCTCGCCCTTCTCGGGTCCGCCGGGGAGGCGATCGTGACCCCCCTGCCGGGGGCCGACGACGTCTTCGTCTGGCGTTCGGGAGAGATCGAGATCCCCTGCGGCGGCACCCACGTGCGGCATCCGAAGGAGATCCGGGGAGGCATCACCGTGCGCCGCCGCACCAAGGGAAAGGGCGGCACCCGCCTCTATGTCGAGCTGGACCGCGATGCGGACTGACGAGCACCCCACGTGCGCGGACACCCCGGTCCGCGGGGCCGCCGAGCCGCATGCGGACGCCCCGCGGTTCATAGCGGACGCGGACGTCCTGCGCGGCCGGCGCACCCTGAAGTGGCAGGTGGGCGCGCCGGAGCCGGACCGGATCTGCCTCGGTGTCGCGGAAATGGATCTGGAGACACCGGAGTTCCTCCGCGCCGCCCTCGAACGCGCCGTGCGGGACGGCGAGACGGGATACGGCCTTACCGGCGAGCAGGAGCAGGCGTGCGCACGCCACCTGGCGCGTGAGCACCACGCCTCCACGGCAGGACTTCGCTGCACCACCGACATACTGACCGGACTTCGGACACTCCTGCGGGACCAGCTGCCGCCCGGCACCCCTGTCATCGTGGAGACACCGGTGTACGGCGACCTGTTCACGGTGATCGAAGAGGCCGGCATGCGGCCGGTGGCCGTACCCCTGCTGCGGGGCGCGGCGGGCTGGCGTCACGACTTCGACGCACTCGACGCCGCCGCAGCCGGTGCCGGGGCCTGGATCCTCTGCCAGCCGCACAACCCGGTAGGGCGGGCCTGGAACGACGAGGAGACCTCCGCGGCGCTCTCCCTCGCCCTGGACCACGACCTGCTGCTGCTCGCGAACGAGGTGCACATGCCGCTCGGGCTCACGGTGCAGCCGCGCTCCGTGTTCGCCGATCCCGCCGTGCACCGGGCCCGGGCCTTCGGCCTCACCTCGGCGTCCAAGGCATTCAACATCGCCGGCCTGAAGAGCGCCACGGTCTATGCCTCGGACCGCACGGCCGGGGCGCTCGCCGGACTGCCGCAGGGTCTGCTCGGGCGCCCCGGAAGCCTCGGTGCCATCGCCACGGTCGCCTGCTACGAGCAGGGGACCGGTTGGCTGACCGCACTGCGGGCCGTACTCACCGAGCGCGTGGAACTGGTCCGTACGGAACTCTCCCGGCTCCCCCTGCAGGTGGACGTCGTCGCACCCGAGGCCACCTATCTGGTGTGGGCCGAAATCCCCGAGCCGGACCAGGCGGAGCGCTTCGCCCGCGCCCTCACCGACGCCCGGGTCCACGCCCTTCCCGGGGCCGGCTTCGGGGGCGATGCCTATGCCGGGTTCTTCCGGATCAACGCCGCCGGCCATCCAGCGGTCCTGGGCGAGGCGTTCGACCGGATCGGGGCAGCGCTGTGAACGGCGGTGTGGCCGGGCAGGTCCCGCGGCGTCGGCCCGGCCGCGACGGCCGGCTCCCGTAGGCATCGGCGCCCGGCCGAACCCCGTGCGTTCGAGGAGCCGGTTGCCTGGTCCCGGTTGCCGGTTGCCGGTTGCCGGTTGTGCTCGGTTGGAATCTGCGCGCGACGAGCCTTTCGACTCGTCACCACCCTGACGTGCGCAGATTCCAACCGACCAGGAGCGGCCCGCCGATCAGTTGACCTCTCGGTCGAGACCGGACCAGTACGGCTGGCGGAGCTTGAATTTCTGGATCTTGCCCGTGGCCGTGCGCGGGATGGCGTCGCGGAACTCGACCGTGGTCGGTGCCTTGTAGCCGGCCATCCGCTGCTTGCAGTGGGCGATGATCTCGGACTCCTGTGCCGTCGCGCCTTCGGCCAGGACCACGAGGGCCTTGATCGTCTCGCCCCACTTCTCGTGCGGCACGCCGATGACGGCGACCTCGGCGACCGCCGGGTGGCTGAAGATCACGTCCTCCACCTCGATCGACGAGACGTTCTCACCGCCGGTGATGATCACGTCCTTCTTCCGGTCGGAGATCGTCAGGTGCCCGTCGGTCTCATCGATCGTGCCGCCGTCGCCGGTGTGGAACCAGCCGTCCTCCAAGACGGCCGCCGTCTCCTCCGGCTTGCCCCAGTAGCCGTCCAGCACGACGTTCGACCGGGCCAGGACCTCACCGGAGTCAGAGACCTTCAGCTTGACCCCGAGCGCCGGCAGCCCCGCGCGGGACAGCTTGCGCGCCCGCTCCTCCCCTGGCAGGTCCGCGTCGCCGGGCCGGGCCCGGTTGAAGGTGAGCAGCGGCGAGGTCTCGGTCAGGCCGTAGATCTGCGTGAACTCCCATCCCAGCTCATCACCGACCCGCTGGATCATCTTGCTCGGCGGAGGGGCTCCCGCGCAGACGATCCGTACGCGGTCACGGCCCGGGATCTCGCCCTGCCATGTCGTCGCCGCGTCGAGCACCGCGTTCCACACCGCGGGCGCGCCGCACATGAGCGTGACACCGTGTTCGTCCACTCGACGCAGGATTTCGGCGCCGTCGACCTTGCGCAGGACCACCTGCTTGACGCCGAGGCCGGCCATCACGTACGGCATTCCCCAGCCGTTGCAGTGGAACATCGGCAGCGTGTGCATGTAGACGTCGCGCTCCCACACACGGGTGTGCAGCCCGAAGGTCAGACCGTTGACCCAGATGTTGCGGTGGGTCAGCTGCACACCCTTGGGACGGGCGGTGGTGCCCGACGTGTAGTTGATGGTCGCGGTGGCGTCCTCGTCCGGGTTCGACCACGGACGTGGCTCGACGCCGAAGGACATCAGCTCGCTGTCCGTCTGCTCACCGAGGACGAACCGATGGCTGACCTTGATCCCGGAGAGCATCTCGTCGAGCTCCGGGTCCACGAGCAGGACCGAGGCCCCGCTCTGCTGCAGCACGTAGTCGATTTCTTCGGGCTTGAGACGGAAATTGACCGGCACACAGATGCGGCCGCTCATCGGCACCGCGAACAACAGCTCAAGCATCCGTGCCGAGTTGTGGCTGACCACCGCCACCCGCTCGCCCTCGCCGACGCCGAGCCGGTCGAACCCCGCCTGCCAGGCCCGAACCCGCTCGCCCAGCCGCCCGTACGTCGACACGGGCACCGGCAGCCCTGGCTGATCTGGCTCGTCGACCACGCCGGCGCTGGAGGAGAACCCCAGCTCGGCCCGGTCGAGGAAGTCCGCGACGGTCATCGGAATCCGCATTGCTCTCTCCTGGTATCGGGGTCAGGCGGTCAGCTGCAGAAGGAGAACGAATGGCACCTGATCTCGGTAGTTCGAAGACGTCGTCGGAGCGCCCGACGAGGTGAGGTACCCGTCGGTGTCCCGCGCGGCCGGGAAAAGGGCGGTGGCGCCGTTGGGCGCACTGCCGTTCGGCGCGCTGCCGGGCTGCCGGGCTGCCGGGCTGCGCACTTTCGGGCTGCGCACCCTCGCCCTGCACGCTCTCGGCCTGCGCACTTTCGGTCGTCATGCCAGGCATCGTGCCGCGTGCGCCGTCCGGACCACCAGAGCGGCGTCAGCCGTGGATTGACGCGAAGCGTACGGAGACCTTCGCGGGGGCCTCGGGTCCTGCGCTCATGGCTGTAACCATCAGCTCTGCCTCGGCGGCGATCTCATCCTTCCGCGCCGGGGATGCCTTCCCGAACAGCTCTACCGTGACCTCGTTCCCCTCCTGCTTCCAGAGGCCGGCGAGGAAGCCGTCGACGAGCAGGGTGCAGTGGGCCTGGTTCCCCGTCCAGGTACGTCCCTTGATCTCGGGGGCGACCACGCGGGAGCGGTCGGCGTGGGAGAGGAGGAGGTTGTCGAATTCGGGGAGGAAGCGGGGCGGCGCCGGGGTGTCGGCGTCCGGCCGGGGTGCGTCGGGCAGGTCGAAGAGCTCGACGCCGTTCCCGTCGCGGAAGACGGCAAGGCCGGGGCGCAACCGCTCGAAGGCATCCCGCAGCCGGGTGAGCCCGGCCCAGGTCTGCATGTCCTTGACGGAGGCGGGTCCGAAGGCGGCCAGGTAGCGCAGTACGACGTCGTCCACGGGCTGCGCCTCCCCGGCGGGCCGCCCGAGCCAGTTCTCCACGGTGGTGAGCCGGACCCCGCCGCTGCGCCCCCACACGCCGCGGGGCGTGACCTGGACCAGCGGGAGCCGGCACCGGGCGGCGACGGACAGGGACTGCGGGTCGGCCTCGGGCCACTCCCCCAGCAGTTCCTCGCGGATCTCTCCCATGGTGCGCGGCTCGCTCTCGACGAAGGCGCGGGCGAGCTCGGCGAGCCGTTCGAGGTCCACCCCGGCGAGCCCCTTGCGGAAGTAGTTCACCTCCCGGTCCCGGGCGGGCTGGACGAGGGGCCTGAGGGTCAGGGCGTCGTGGGCGGTGTGGGTGTGGATGGTGGACCGCATGGTGACCATCCGGACGGCCTCCCGGGACTCCATCAGGCCGGCCAGCTCGTCGGGCCTGAAGTCGGCGAGGCGGGCGTGGAGCTGGAAGTAGGGAGGCTTCACGTTCTGCGCCTGGAGTCCGAGGAGGTGCGCGATCGCGTCCCGCGCGGACATCTCGGCGCGGCTCAGCAACAGCTGGCGGGCGAGCGTGGCACGGTTCAGTGCGCGGGTGTCGAGCACGGGATGCGTCGTCCTGGAGGCCATGACAGCAACCTACCGAGGTTTTCCGGGTGTTGAGCTCGTCCCGGAACACCGCTGCACCACGATCGGGCCGCCGAGGCAGGAGACGGCCGCGGGGCCGGTGGATGAGGCGGCAGCTGGGGCCAGGCGCTCGCGCTACCAGTCCCTACCCGTCCCTACCCGTCCATCAGCCCGGCCCGGACGGCGTTCTCGCACGGAACGGCGTCACCAGCGTGCCGGCCGGCCTCCTGCTGTGTCGCCTGGTGCAGCCCGGCTACGGCTTCAGGCGTGCGTGCTGCGCGACATCGGCGTCCTCGGCACGGACACGAGTCTGCGCTCCGCCGTCCGGCTGGGTCAGCTCACGACCGGGGAGCAGGCCGACGCCACGAGCGCCTCGGGTCGTCGGCAGTGAGCCGACGACCCTGGGTCGCGTGGTCAGTAGCCGCTGCTTTCGTAGATCCGCTGGCCGTCGTACTTGCCGCCCTCGCAGTACCAGTAGCCGTTGCTGTGTTTCACCTGGTAACCGCCGCCGTACTTGCAGTCCGCCAAGGACACCTGAGGTGCGGCCGCCTCGGCCGCGAAGGACCCGGTGACGCTCATTCCTGCGAAGGCCAGGGTTGCGAGGGCCAGGCCGAGCAGTCGTCGAACGCGCATGGCTTGCTCCTCTCGGGGTTAGCCCGTTTGGGTCTTCCCAGGATGACCGCGCGGCATGTCCGTGGCATGCACAAGTACTCCGGTCCCGCTGCTGAGGGTTATCGCGGTGGGGCGCTCGGCAACTCCCCTCGCGGCCACTTTCTGTCCGCAAGACGGCGGCCCGCCCCACCGGGGCCCGCAGAAGTCCCGGACACAAGGTCCGGCGCCCTTTTCTCCCGTATATCCTGCCTCTTGCCCGTAAACAGACGCTCGACCGTTCGACCGGGAGCAGACCTGCGATGTCGGAGCGCCCAGACCGCCGCCCCTCGCCGTCCGCCGGCAAGCGCACGGGCCGGCGTCGGCCCGCCTCTCCGTCCGACACGCCCCCGGCGGGACCCCCGGCCGGTCCGCAGCCCGCCCCGTCGGCCACCGCTGCCCCGAACCACCGCAGCGTGATCGACTCGGCCGTCTACCGCGACGGCCGCCGCATCGCCTCCCCCACCACCCTGGCGGACACCTTCCGGCTGCTGCGCGAGGAGCCGGAAGGCATGGCCTGGATCGGCCTACACCGCCCCACCGAGCCCGAACTGCACTCCCTGGCCACCGAGTTCAACCTCCACGAACTCGCCGTCGAGGACGCCCTGGAGGCCCATCAGCGCCCCAAGCTGGAACGCTACGGCGACACCCTGTTCGTCGTACTGCGCGCCGCCCGCTACCTGGACGCGCAGGAGGAGGTGGAGTTCGGCGAGCTCCACATCTTCGTCGGCCCGGACTTCCTGATCACGGTCCGCCACGGCGGAGCCCCGGACCTCTCGTCGGTCCGCCGCCGCATGGAGGAGACCCCGGAGCTCCTCTCCCTCGGCCCCGAGGCCGCCCTGTACGCCATCCTCGACGCGGTGGTCGACGGCTACGCCCCGGTCGTCGAGGGCGTCCAGACCGACATCGACGAGATCGAGACAGAGGTCTTCCGCGGCGACCCGGCGGTTTCCCGCCGCATCTACGAACTGTCCCGCGAAATGGTCGAGTTCCAGCGCGCCACCCGCCCCCTGGTCGGGATGATCCACGGCCTGATGGCGGGCTTCGCCAAGTACGGCACGGACGAGGAACTCCAGCGCTACCTCCGCGACGTGGCCGACCACGTCACCCACACCAGCGAACGCGTCGACGGCTTCCGCCAGGCCCTCACCGAAATCCTGACGGTGAACGCCACCCTGGTCTCCCAACAACAGAACGCCGAAATGCGCGCCCTGGCCGAAGCCGGCTTCGAACAGAACGAGGAGATCAAGAAGATCTCAAGTTGGGCAGCAATTCTCTTTGCACCCACACTCGTTGGAACTGTCTACGGTATGAACTTCGAAGCCATGCCAGAGCTGCACTGGGCGCTCGGATACCCATTCGCAGTTGCCCTGATGGCGGCAGTTTGCATCAGTTTGTACGTCATCTTCAAACGTCGGGACTGGCTCTAGACGAAGCAACTAACCGCATCGCCCGCCGGCGCGCAGCAACGCCGAAACCTCCCACCCCACCGTCGTCTTGCCGACACCGGCCCGCCCTTTCGCGCCCTGTCCCCCGCCGTGAACGACACGTTCACGGCGATGACGTGCATCGACTGGCTCGGCTCCAGTCTGTGCCAGATCACCGACCACTGGCACCCCAGCGGTGTCCACCGCGACACGGACGGCGTGATCCGCGTGATCAGCACCGAGGCGGGCTACGACCGGCTCGCGCAGCGGAGCTTCGAGAAGATCCGTCAGGCGGGCAGCGGGATGCCGCGACGGCGAAATGACCTCACGCCGAGGAACGCTCTCGGAGGTGATACCGAACCACGATCACGAGGAGGAGGAGAGCCAGGGCGAGCAGCGCCACGAGGGCCCCCGACGACGAAGGCACGCTCGAGGCCGAAGCGTTCGCGGCCCCGGACGACGACGTTGCGGGGGTCGGCCGGATCATAGGTGACCAGGACGTTGTCGCCGTCGTGGAGTGGTTGGCGCCGGGTTGGGGGACGGGACAGGCAATCTCCATCACCCTGTCGCCTTCCTCACGAACTGCAGCAACGGGGTCAGTTCCTCCCCGGGGGACCGGGCCGCCGCTCGACCAGGGCCGGCACCCGCACGCCCGCTCCGCTCACGCGGCGCCCAGGCGCAAGCCCTGAACGCCCGCGAGGGCGGCGACCACGCCACCGAGCACGGCGATCCCCGCAAGCACGACCACAGCTCCCAAGTTCACCACGCTCCCCCTTCACCAACCGGAAGTACACTCCAAACCCGCAGGTCAGTACCCCATGGCAACGGGCTCCAACATAGCCCCGCCAGCCCGGAAAGCCCTCCGGACGTGACTGTTCAGTTCCCGTAGTCGGGCCTGGCCGTCCCGAGATGCTCCGCCACCGTCCGGAGCCAGGCTTCGACCGAGAACGGGGCCGGCGGCTCGACCTCCATGCCGAGCTCAGCGACGCCGACGGCGTAGTCGTGCTCCTCCAGCCCCAGAGCCAGCAGTTCGTGGATCTCGCCGACCAGCCGGGCGGTCAGCTGGGGATCAACCGTTGCCCTGTAGTCGCGGACCGCCGCATCGTGGTCGCCGAACTCGTCGGGCATGTCCTGCGAGAACCAACCGCCGAGGAACTGCCCCAGCTCCCCGAAGCGGGCGTGCCACTCCCAGTGGGTCTGAGGCGCGGCCGGCGGAGGCACATCTCCGGACTCGATGCTGCACTTGATGTGGTCGGCCATCTCGGACAGCCAGCTTTGAGTCCGGGACTCGGACAGCCCGATGTCGGGTACCGAATAGAACTCGCCGAGGCGCAGCCGCAAGCGGCCCGGCGGATTCCGCGCGTACTCCCGAAGTTGTTGTTCGGCGACGGAGAGCGCCCAGGGCCGGGTGTGCCAGGTGTGCCGGAGGTACGCCTGAAGAGCCGGAGGCGCTGTGCCTGCTTCCGGACTGTCGGGTTCCTGTCCGACGAAGGCTGCGACGACGACGTCGAGTTCGCCGTACCGGCGGTCGAACTCAAGCGGCTTCATGGGAACCGCGGCACCTTCAGAGGTAGATCGGGTAAGTGGCGTGCACAACGAAGCCGTGCGGACTCGACGCTTCACGCCTCAGCGTCACCCGCGCGGCCCGCACATCGGAGGGCTCGCGACCGGCGAGCATCATCGCCTGCAGCAGCACGCGCCCGACGGGCTCCTCACGGGACGGCCAAGCGGCCTCGATGGTGAGCCTCGGCCGCGTGCCCTGGGCCAGCCAGCGACGTACGGCCTGCTCATTGCACGTGACGACCTGCTGGGTACACCACTGTGCGGTCGCGCGGTCGGGATAGGTGGCAGAACGGGTACGCACGGGAGATCCTCAGTCGATGGTGAAGCACCAGAAGATGCCGACTTCCGTGGCGGAGACAGCGATTACACCACAATCCATTACGTGGCTGGTGAAGCCCTCATAGGCACCCTCGCGACGGAACATATCGGCGTGGGGATTCTCTCGCGCCGTCGCCGCATTGGTAAAAAACAGCGCGTCTTCTCCGAATCTTTCCAGGATCGTTCTCGCGTGCGAGGTCAGCTCGGCCTCTCGCGCATCGAAATCCGGAATGTCCTCTGTTTGGAACCACTCACCCTGGAGAGTGACCAGGATTTGTTCGGTGCCCCTCCTGGACACAGGGAAGGCCGTGCTGAAGTCTCCTGGCGTGACAGCACCGAACGGGCTGTCCGGGCCGGTGCCGTAGTCGCCCCCTCCCGGTGCCGCGGCAACTTTCGACCAGCCACGCGGATCGTCCGTCCGCAGCTGCATGACGTCGAGGGCGTCCAGGCGCCAGTCATCGCGCCGCCGCGCCCCCACGGCCGCGAACATGTCCTCCCCGAAAAGGGCCCGCAGGGAACGGCTCCACGATGTGGCGTCAATCTGATTCACGGGCCTTACCCCAGTTCTCCAAGTGCGGACTACGGGTGCAGGATCGGTCCCATAGCTGGGCAGCACGGCGAAATAGCTGGTTCCCCTTGCCTATCAGTTCTCCGTCATTCCCTTCCCCCGCCTTCACCGCACGCTCCGTTCCATCGATTCCATCACTGTTCGTCATCCACCAACCGGCGGCCTCAAGGGTAGAGGCCGGAGCGTGGGGGGGTGCGGCGGCCGGACTGTAGATCAAGCGATCCACCCTGCCGCCGGCCACCTCCCAGTCGGCGGACATCGCCCCTGCAATGGCAGAAGATCGATATGACACTCCTCTTCCGCTACCTTCAGTTGGCAATGCTGGACTGCAGCCGCTCGGCTGGGGCTCCCGGACCCGCGAAGGCAGGCCTGGTGTCCCGCGCGCACGAACGCCGCGCGGGACACCAGGCTCTCCTGGCTCAGTTCTTGTCGGCGACCGAGGCCCCGGTCACCGGCCGCTCCGGGCCGGCAGTTGGCCGCAGTCGCCGCCGGCGCACTTGCTCAGCCAGTCGGCGAAGTCGGCGTCGTACTTGGTGCCGATGGTGTCACGGAGCAGGCTGTGGGCCGCGTCGTACTCGCCTGCGCGGTAGTGGCCGAGCAGGGTTGCCACGTCCGCGGGGTGCGACTGGAGCATGTAACGGACACCCAGATAGCCCCACTGATAGATACGGGTGGTGTCGGCGTTGTCGTAGGTGGTCCCGAAGAGCTGGCTGAGCTTGTAGGTGTTCTTGCCCGCCTCCTCGATCGCCCTGTCGTAGGTGATGCCGCGGTACGAGTAGGAGACGTACTCGGCGAATCCCTCGATCCACATCACGGTCGGAGTGGTCTGCCCGGCTGCGAAGTCGCCGTGCATGTCGTAGCGGCCGTCGAGGTAGTGGGTGTACTCGTGGTTGAGGTTCCAGATCTGGAAGGCGCCGTCCTGGGCCGGCTGCTCGTAGGCGATGAAGCGCGGCTGGTTGCCCTCAGCGGCCGGGTCGCCCTCCAGGTACATGCCGCCGTTGTTGGTGTCGATGCCGAAGACGACACCGGCGTAGGTCTTGTAGTCGGTACTGGAGTTGAAGGCGACAATCTCGATGCTGGTGTTGTTGTCGTCCTTGACCGGACCGTTGTCCTTGACGATGTTGTGGAAGACCGGGTCCTGCTTGAGGATGCTGTCGCACGTGGCCGACAGTTCGGACGCGGTCAGCTCCTGTGCGAGGATCTTCGCGCTCGGACCGCATGTGTGCTTGACCGTCAGCACGGCGTCGCGCACGCGGTTCTGCAGGTCACAGGTGTCGTACTCGGCGCAGTTCTCCTTTTCGTACTCGTTCGTCATCTCGGCAAGGCCGACCCAGAGCGGGGCGGTGCGTCCAGTGATCTCGCTGCGGCCGAGCAGCTCCTTGACCATCGGCTTGACGGTGTCCTTGAGGTCGGCGTGCCGCAGGAAGCGGCCGAGTTCGCGTCCGGCATTGCTGGCCAGGTAGGACTTGTCGGTGCCGAGGAGATCGTCGTGGGCGACGGCGAAGTCACGCAGCCCGGTGAGGACGCTCGGGTCCGCCTTCACGGCTTCCACGAACTCAGGCAGCTGGTGGCCGCGGAAGAGCACGGTGTAGGTGTTGTTGACCGCCGCGAGCATCCCGTAGAACTGGTCGTACGACGAGTCGTAGTCCTTCTGCAGACGCTTGACCACGTCGAGGTGGCGGGCGTTCTCTCCTGAGCTGTCGATCAGGGTGACCGTCTCGCCCAGGGTTTCTCCATTGGCCTCGGTGACGTCGAAAGCGTGGGACGAGCCGAAGAAGGCATCCAGGGCGCCCTGAATGGCGCTCTTCAGCGTCGGGCCGTATTCACCGACGCTCTCCGGCTGGTTGTACTGGATGTAGTAGCCGGCGCGCAGGTACAGCACCACCTGGGTTGCGAAAGTGCTGTTGTCCCCCGGGTAGTTGGTCGCGACGTCCTTGAGTGCGTTCGCCACCGTGACCATCTGTTCCTCGCGGAAGAGGGCCTTGGAGTCTTCACCGGTCACGCCGAACAGCGTGTTGATGCAGGTGGTTTCCGACTTCTTGATCTGCTCGACCAGGGCAGCGCCGGTCTTCGAGGTGAAGTCGCTGACGTTGCAGTCCGCCGGGGCCTTCGCCGCAGATCGGGCCTGCTTGCGCTCTGCGGCGTTCTGGGCCGCGGGGAGCGGAGGGCGTTGCGCGGGGTTCGAGGCCTTCGAGGCCGATCGCGCAGGGTCGGCGGCGTGTCCGGGTGCGAGATCGGCGGCAAGCACGGTGGCGGAGGCGGGCTGTGGGGCGGGGGCCGACCTCGGTGCGGACTTGAGTGCCCCAGCGCCGGCCGGGGTCGCCGCGACATTGGGGGCGAGCACGGCGAGCCCCAGGCCGGCGACGGCCACGGTGGGTATCAGCAGTTGGGTGAGTTTCCGGAGGGTGGGGGGTTTGCGCATGGCGATGGCCTCCAGGCCGGTCGGCAGCCGTGCGTGGGGCACGGCGGTGGGGGTGCGGACCGTGATGGCAACGGAAGTTGAGCACTCCCGGAGCTGGCATGGCCGCGGAAAGTGTGACCGTACAATTTCACAGTTCACATGGCAGTAAAAGGGGGTTGCAAGCATCAGAAGAAACTGATGTACCGTCAAAGGGTGTTCTTGCCAGGGAACTTGAGCGCGCGGGCCGTCGGCTTCGGCCATCTCCGGGACGGCAGGGTCGAGCAGTACCGCCGTGAGGCCCAGGACCACCACGACTCCGGGCCCACCGAACCCTGGAACGCGAAGTGGCGTGCCTCATCAGGCACGATGTCGAAGGGCCCCACCGTTTGCGGTGGGGCCCTTCGACGTTCTCCGTGTCAGCCGACGACCTGCCCGTCCGCTGCCGTCGTGACCGGTTCTTCCGGTGCCGACGGCAGGCCACGCAGTCGGCTCACCGGGGACAGAACGAGCGCGACAAGCACGGCGGCGGAGCCGATCGCCGCCACGGTCAATGCCCCGCGAGCCCCGATCCAGCCGGACAGCAGGCCCGCGGACAGGCCGCCGAGTGCGCCGCCTCCGAACAGCAGGGTGCGGAAGACCGCCGTCATCCGGCCCATCATCGACTGCGGGGTACTGGCCTGGCGCAGGCTGACGATGATGACGCCGGCGACGCCGAGTCCGAGGTACGTGGTGAAGAAGGAGAGGACGAACATCCCCACCATCACCGGCCGGGGGCCGGAGGCCAGGACGATCAGCGTCGGGCCGATGAGGAGGGCCGACTGCGCGATGAAGTAGACAAGGCCGAGCCTGAAGCGCCGGATGACCTTGCGGGAGATCGCCGCGCCGATCAGACCGCCCACGGAGGCCGTGGCGAAGATGCCGCCGAGGATCGTCGAGTCCAGGTGCAGGTCGCGTGTTCCGTACAGCAGGAACATCGTCCATACAGTGATCATGGAGAAATTGCAGCAGAACCCGATCAGGGCCAGCGACCGCAGGACCGGGTTCTTCAGCACCAAGCGCAGGCCGTCCTGGAGTTCGGTGGGCAGGTGCCTTCTTGCCGCGGGCGGTTCGGGGCGCGGCTCGGGCGTGCAGATGAGCAGCAGCGAGATCAGGGACACCAGATAGGAGAAGGCGTCGACGATCAGCGCCACGGGCGCGGTCAGGGCACCGACCAGGACCCCCGCGAGCCCGGGCCCTGCCACATCGGCCGCCGATGAGCTCATCCCCATCTTCGCGCCGGCTTCTACGTAGTGCTTGGGGTCGCGTACGAGCGTGGGTACGTACGACATCCAGCTCACGTCGAACAACACCGAGGCGACGCCGACCGCGCAGGCGATCAGCAGCAGCGATCCCATGCTGAGCACGTCCATCCCGTACAGGACGGGTACGAGGGCCAGCAGGATCATCCGGACGAGGTTGGCGCCCAGCATGATCCGCCGCCGCCGGGCCCGGTCCACCCACACCCCGAAGACCAGGGCGAGCCCGAGATACGGGACGAGTTGCAGGAACCGCAGGATGCCGACCTGCTCGTCGGTGGCGTTGAAGGCGGTGATGGCGGTGAGCGGCAGGGCGAGGTTCGTGACCTGGGTGCCGAGGAGCGAGAGGGTCTCGCCGAGCCAGAACCTGAGGAAGTCGCCGTTGCGCCAGAGGCTTTCCGTGGACTGTTCCTCGGTGGGAGTCTGCGTGGCGGTCATCGCCGTCCTCGGCGGGCGAGGTCCGCCACCGCGTCCGCGACGTGGTCCACTTCCTCCTCGGTGTTGTAGTAGTGCGGTGACAGACGCAGGCACCAGTCGACGTCCTTCTCCCCGAAGTCGAACTGTGCGAACTCACGGAAGCTGAGGGCCGAGTTGATGCCGCGGGCGTCCATGGCCGCCTTGAACGGCTGCGGCTGCCAGCCCGCCACGCCGAACGTGACGAGCGCGGCAAGACGCGGCCCGCGGTCGAGCACGCGCACCCCCGGGACCGGTGCGAGCCGGTCGCGGAGCCGGGCCGCGAGCGCCGGGGTGCGCTGCTCGATGGCCTCGATGCCGACCTCGCGGGCATAGCGCGTCGCGGCGGCGCTGCCGAGCACCGTGGCGTACGGGAACTCCCACTCCTCGAACCGGGCCGCCGTCGCTACGGGCTCGTAGCCTCCCGGCCCGGTCCAGCGGGCGCCGTGCATGTCGATGAACAGCGGTTCGTAGCCCGCGCTCAGGACGCGATCGGATACGTACAGGAATCCGGAACCGCGCGGGCCCCGGAGGAACTTGCGGCAGGTGGCGGTGAGGAGGTCGCAGCCGATCTCCTCCACGTCGATGACGAACTGACCTACCGACTGACAGGCGTCGACCAGGTAGAGCAGGTCCAGCTCCCGGCAGTGGCGGCCGATTTCCGCGACGGGCGAGACGAGGCCCGAGTTGGTGGGGACATGGGTGGCGGACACCAGGCGGGGGCGGTGCGTCCGCATCAGCGCGGCCATCGCCTCCACATCGACCCCGCCCTCCCTGGTGTTGGGCGCGTGGACGATGCGTACGCCGAATCGCTTGCGCAGGGAGAGGAAGGCGATCTGGTTGGAGATGAAGTCGTCGCGGGTGGTGAGGATGACGTCGTCGGTCTCGAACGGGATCGAGGACAGGGCGTTGGCGTAGGCGTGGGTGGCGCTGCCTGCGAAGGCGATGTTGTCGGGCGTCGCGTTGATGAGCGCGGCGATCTCCGAGTAGAACTCGCGGACTTCGGCGGCTCGGGCGGCCGATGCCTCGTAACCGCCCATCCGGGCTTCGAGGTTGAGATGGCTGACCATCGCGTCCCTCACGGGCGCCGCCAGCAGCCCGCAGCCCGCGTTGTTGAAGTGGATGACGTGGCGGCACCCCGGAGTGTCGGCCCGCAGAGCGGCGACGTCCAGCTGAAGTGCTTCCCGACCAGGACCAGAAGCGCTACTCTTATCTCTCATGAACGACAGTAGCACTACTGGCGAGTTGGCCGACAGCCTCCGTGCACTGGTCTCGCGGTTGTCGCCCGGCGACCGGCTGCCGAGCAGCCGGGAACTGATCAAGGAATACCGGGTCGGCCCGGCGACAGTGGCGCGGGCCATCGCCGTACTGGCCGCCGAGGGCGCGGTGGTGACCCGTCCGGGCAGCGGGACCTTCGCGGCGAAGCCGGGCCGGCACCGCGACGCGGCCGGCGCCGGCGACACGGATACCGACTGGCAGACGGTCGCCCTCACCGACCGCGCCGTCGACACCCACCTGATCGCCGACCCGCTCGGCCCGCCGCCGGCCGGGACGATCACGATGGACGGCGGCTACGTGCACCCCTCGCTCCAGCCCACTCGGGCCCTGAGCGCGGCGCTGGCCCGGGCGGCACGCCGTCCGGACGCCTGGGACCGTGCCCCGGCCGGTGGCCTGCCGGCGCTGCGCACCGTGTTCGCCCGGATCGTCGGCGGCACCGTGGCGCCGGAGGACGTGCTGGTCACCGCCGGCGGGCAGAGCGCCCTGTCGATCGCGTTCCGGGCCATCGCCGGGCCCGGCAGCCCGGTCCTGGTCGAGTCCCCCACCTATCCCCGGGCCCTGGCCGCCGCGCGCGCCGCGGGGCTGCGGCCCGTTCCGGTACCGCTCGACGCCGACGGCTTGCGGCCCGACATGCTGGCCGACGCGTTCGCGATGACCGGCGCGCGACTGCTCTACTGCCAGCCGACCTACCAGAACCCGACCGGCACCGTACTCGCGCCCGAACGGCGCCGCCAGATCCTCGATGTGGCACGCGCCTCGGGCGCGTTCGTCATCGAGGACGACTTCGCACGGCACCTGGGACACGGCGGGGCAGTGCCGCGGCCGCTGGTCGCCGACGACCGCGACGGTACGGTCGTCCACGTCACCTCACTCACCAAGCCCGCCGCACCGAGCCTGCGGATCGGGGCGCTGGTGGCCCGCGGACCGGTCATGGAGCGGATGCGGGCGGTGCGCCTGGTCGACGACTTCTTCGTCACGCGCCCGCTCCAGGAGGCGGCGCTGGAGGTGCTCAGCTCCCCGTCCTGGGACCGGCACGTCCGCTCTCTGGGTGCGGCGCTGCGGGAGCGGTGCGCCGTACTGGCCGCCGCGGTCGCCCAGGAGATCCCCGGCGCGACCGTGGCCGGGCTGCCTACGGGCGGACTGCACCTGTGGGTTCGCCTGCCGTCCGGCGTGGACGACACCGTCCTCACCAGCGCTGCCCGGCAACGCGGCGTAGCCGTGAGCGCCGGCAGCCGCTACTTCGCCACCGAGCCGCCGGCGGCTCACCTGCGCATCGGGTTCGCCGCGACCGCTGATCACGCCGAGCTCACCGAGGGTGCGCGTCGACTGGGGTCCGCGCTTGCCGACCTCGGCCCGAAGGAAGGGTGGGACACGTAACGGTCGGTCGCCTGCGGCGCAGCCGATGGGGACTGCTCCTGCGACAGCCGCGGCTGGGGAGAATCCGCCTGCGGACGACCTGCCCCGGGCGGGCGGCGACCACCAGCAGGTGCGGGCGGCGCTGGGATTCCCGGAGGGAATCGGCTGACCCCGGGCGCTCACCGAAGGCCCGGCCGACGCCGGGGCGGCGGAGGCTTGGCGTGCGGGGCCGACGGAACCGGGTACCGTCTTTGTCATGTTCTTCCAGACGCCGATTTACGAGTGAGAGCGTGACGGGCCCCTGCTGACGTCCTTCGACGTCGCGGGCCCGTCCCCCGCCCGTAAATCCGTAGACCACTTCACATCATCACCGGGAGAACCCGTGACCGACAGCAAGAACATCAACAACCCCGTGGGGCAGGGCGGCGGCCACCGCAAGAAGCTGTCCCGCGCCGAACGGCAGAACAACGGTCCTCACCGCAACCTCGACCGCCAGGGCGCCGCCGACAAGAAGGCGGAGCTGGTGCGCAAGATGCGGGAGAAGGCAGCCGCAGCTGAGGCCGCCGGGCCGGCGAGCGACGACACCGCACAGAGCTGACGCACCTCCGCCGCAGGGCGGCACCGCACGGGGCAGGGCCCGGACCGCGACGCGCGGCCCGGGCCCTGCTGCCGTACCGGGGCTCTGCTGCAAGAGTGTGCCGGGCGTCGCTGCCCCTACGGTCAGCGCGGACCACTGCGCGGTCCCCATCACCGCGCTGCCCACCCCTGTGGTTCTCCGGGGCCGGGGCGTCGGCGCTCAGGCGGCCGGTCGCCACCGAGCCCACGGCCACCGAGCCCACGGCCGCCCCGATACCGGCCGACGCTCACCAGCCCGCGCCCGGCGCGACCCCGCCCCGCACCGCGCTGGTCGCCCGCGCCGCCGCCGAGCTGGTCGGCACCGCAGCCCTGGTCGCGATCGTCGTCGGCTCCGGCATCCAGGCCACCACGCTGACCCAGGACGTGGCCCTGCAGCTGCTGGCCAACTCCACCGCCACCGTCTTCGGCCTCGGCGTTCTGATCGCCCTCCTCGGTCCCGTCTCGGGCGCCCACTTCAACCCGGCGGTGACCTTGGCGGAGTGGTGGACCGCCCGGCGCGGGGGCGCGGGAGTCACCGCGCGCGAGCTCGCCGTGTACGTGCCCTCCCAGATCACCGGCGCCATTGGCGGTGCGATCCTCGCGGACGCGATGTTCGGCGAGCCGCTGGTGAAGTGGTCCACGCACGACCGCTCGGACGGCGGCCTGCTGCTCGGTGAGGTCGTCGCGACGGCCGGGCTGATCCTGCTGATCTTCGGCCTGGCCAAGACCGACAGGCTGCGCTTCGCGCCAGTCGCCATGGCCTCGTACATCGGCGCCGCGTACTGGTTCACCTCCTCCACGTCCTTCGCCAACCCCGCCGTGACCATCGGCCGTGCCTTCACCGACACCTTCGCGGGCATCGCGCCGTCGTCGGTGGCCGGATTCATCGGGATGCAGCTGATCGGTGCGGTCGTGGGGCTGGCGCTGGTCGCGCTGATCTTCATGAAGTCCAAGGACACCGGGGAGTCGTCCGCGGCATGACGCGGCCCACGGATGTGGTGGTGATCGGCGCCCCCGTGGGCGGTCGCGGCCGTATGGGCTCGGATGCTCCGGGCCGAATGTGAGCACCGGAAGGTGCGGTCGCTCACGGGAAATCTTTCCGTCCGTCCCGGGCCAGGGCGGCGGACACGGAGCGCCGGCGGTCGACGAGCAGACCCTCGCGGTCCACGGCCCACCGCCGGGCGGCACCGGTGAGCGTCGCCTGGAGGGTCGCCGTGAGTACGGCGGTGTCGGTGGCGAGCCGGAATTCGCCCGTGCCCACGGCCTCGGTCAGGAGGGCGCCGAAGGCTGCCCCCTGGGCCTGCTGGTCTCCGAGGACCAGCTGCCGGAACTCTGGGTCCGCGGCGATGAATTCGGCGGGAGCGCCCGCGCTCCGGGGCATCTCGCGTTCCGCTCATGCAGTTGAAGGCCGATCCTCAGCCGGCGGCGAAGCTCTTGGGCGGGGCGAAGTGCATGCAGCCGGGGAGGGGTCGGACCTGGCGCCCGACGGCACGCCGTCACCTTCGTGCCGTGGTGGACGGCCCCGGATGGCCCTGGTGGATGAAGGCGGCCCAAGCCGCCGGGCGGTGCAGCTCAGGCCTGCCGGCCAGTTCGTCGAGCAGGCTGCCGCTGAGCGACCCCGGGTTCTCGCGCTCCGGGTCGAGCATCCACATCTGGGCGACGTGGAGCGCGTCCACGGGGCTCAGGCCGTCGACGGTCAGGTAGTGGTGGAACACGGCCATCATCAGGGCCGCGGCCGAGTCCTGGGTCGCCCAACGGGAGCCCACCACGTCCCGCGCGCCGCTCGCCACGAAGGCGGTCGTCAGGGTGAGTGCCTCGTCGTGGTCGCGCTTGCTCAGGTCCGTCTCGCAGGCACTGAGCACGACCAATGGCCCGTCGGGGGCGAGCTGTTCGTCTGTGGCGCGGTCGAGGAGTCGTGAGACGGTCAGCAGGTCGGTGATCCGGTGGTCCGCCGGTCCGTGTTCGTCGGGGGCCAGGCGCAGGGCCGATGTGGTCGGGTTGGTGCCGGCCGAGCCGTGACACGCCACGTGGAGCAGGGACGGGTTCCCGGCGAGGGCGTCCAGGAGGTCGTTCGGGGTGCCGGCCGCCGCGGGTTCGACGGGAGGCTCGTAGAACTCCCCGTACAGGCGCGCCCGCGGGTAGAGGGTCTGCTGGAGCCCCGCCACCTCCAGCTCCGCGTACGGCAGGCTCATGGTGGGGTCCGCCACCAGGACGGGAGCGTCGGCCGGGGCACGCCGGGCACGCCGGACCGTGTTCAGGAACTGGCGGCCGGACGCCGCATAGCTGATGACCATGATCTGGCACACGTAGTCGCGGGGCGCGGCGGCCGGCAGGCGGGCCGCGTGCCAGGGCACGACGCCGAGGCTGCCACAGGGGACCAGCACGATCCTGGGCGGGCCGGGGCGGTCCTTGCGCCGGTTCTCGTTCTCGGCGAGCCGTTCCGCGACGCCGCTCATCACCGGGTGGATCACGGCCTCCGTCGCCCAGTCGAGGAGATCGGACAAGGCGTCCTCCCAGGCCTGCGCGGCCGCGGATGCGCCGGGCCGGGCCTGGTACGCGGCCGCGGTGTCGAGGTACCGCTCCAGGGGGCCGCGCTTGTCTCCGGACAGGAGGGGCAGGGCCCGGACGCCGGTGCCGATGTCCGGGCCCAGTACGACCGCCATCCCCGGCATGGTGCCCTCGCCGGCGAGCAGGTAGACCAGCGCGTCCGCGTCGCCCTCGGCCACCCCGGCCTTGAGCTCGTCGACCGTGGGGGTGCGGAAGAGGGCGCCGTCCCGCTCACGGTGGCCCAGGGCCTCCAGGGCGCGGCGCCTCAGGGAACTGGGCAGTTCCCGGGGGAGCGCGTCGGGTGCCACGGCGCTTGCGGCTCCGGGTACGGGTTCGGGTCCGGGGCCGGATCCGTCCCGGCCGCGCTGCGCTGCTCGCCACTCCCCCGCGAGGTCGTGGTGGCCGCGGGCCTCCAGGAGGTCGGGCACGGCCCGTGAGGCGGACGCCGCTTGCAGCACGAGGGCCCGGCCCAGTTCCAGGGCGGCCACCGCCTCCTCGACCCGGCCCTGGGAGGCGGCCCAGATGGCGGCCTGCACCCCGCGCTCGGCCCCGGACCGCGCGGCCAGCAGGCCGTGGTCCGAGCCGGACTGCAGGACGACGTCACCGGCGAGGGCCCGGAGCGATTCCATCGCCGCGTCCGTGGCGGCGTCCCGGTCGGCCGGGTCCTGCGTGCGGCCCAGGCGGAGGCGGTAGTTCTCCGCGAGCTGCCACAGGGCGGGGAAGGCCATGTGCGACGACCGGCCCTGCCGGACTTCGGCGCGGACGTACTCCAGTCCGCCGATGGCCGCGTCCAGGTCGGCAGGATCGTCGGTGGTGGAGTACCGGAGGCCCGCCGTCATGGCGGCGAGGTATCGGGTGCCCGTCGAGGCGTCCGGGGCCGGCGGGGCGGGGGCGGGCATGAGGTCCGGGGTCTGCCCGAGCACGGCCCGCGCCGCCCGGAGCCCTTCGCGGAACGCCGCGAGCTGCGCCTCGGGAATCACGATGTCCGCATCGGAGCTGCCTTCGAGGGCGGCTTCCTGTTGGAGCAGGCCGCGCACGATCGTCTCGTTGTCGCCGGTGCGCTCGCCGAGCGAGGTGAGTGCGTTGCCGTGGACGAGCATGATCAGCCAACGGAACGGGTGCTCGGCGGGCGTGGAACTTTCGAGCGCGTCCAGTTCGCCCATCAGCCGCAGGTACTCGGCCTCGCTCTCCGCCTCCTCCGCCGCCCGCATCCTGGTGAACAGATCGAACGCGTGGATCGCGACGGTGATGTCGGCCGCCCGGGGGTCGTCGACCGCCTGCCGCGCGAAGTGCTCGACGACCGGTCCCATCTGCCGGAGGGCCTCGCCGCTGTCCGTCCGGCTGCCCCCGAGCGGCCCGGCCGTCTGCAGCACCATGCGTATCAGGTTCTCTATCTCGGAGGACCGCTCGTCCCCGGGCGGCAGGCCGTCGAGGTGCCCGCCCAGCCGCTGGAGAAGCCGGCTGAGGGATTCGGGATCGCCGGTGTTCAACGCCTCCGACAGGCCGAGCAGGGCGGCCAGCGGCGCTCCGGTGAAAGTGCTGTCGGCCTCGGAGGCCGGCGCCGGCGCGTCGGGCGAGTCGGGCACGTCGGCGCCGGGTGCGTCGGGTGCGTCGGCGCCGGGTGCGTCGGGTGCGTCTGGTGCGTCGGGCAGCGACGACATCACGCCCAGCAGCGTCCGCAGCTGATCGCCGAACGGAAAGCCGGGCGGCAGCATGGCCAGGAACGTCTCGGGGTCGGAGAAGTCGCTCCGTGACGCGTACGACAGCATGTCCTGCATCTGCCCCAGCCGATCCCGGAGTTCCGGTGGCACCGGCAACCGCCCGACCTCGGCGGCCAGAGCCGCCATCCGTTCCGCCTCGGCGGCGGCCTCACCGGGTTTCGCCGCCATGGAGCGGTCGAGGACGGGCCAGATGTCCGGGGGCGCCCCGGCCGAGCGGCCCGGCTCCGCGTGACCCGACACCATCAGCAGGAACATCGCCGCCCACTGCCTGCCCTCCTGCGTCATCCGCTCCCCGGCGGCCGTCGTCGGATCCCGCACCTCGTCCAGCAGGCGCCGGGCCCGTTCCGGGTCGTCCGGTGTGCCGCGCCCGGAGGCGTGGCGTGTGGCGAGCAGGCCGCCCAGTACCAGGGTGACCCTGCCGAGCAGCTCCCGGTCGTGATCCAGGAGGTTCCGCAGCGTCGAGAGTTCGGCGACCGAACCATCGAACTCCTCCGCGGACACCGGGTAGTCCTCGCCGCCCCGCCCGACCAGCCGGGCGGCACGTTCGGCCGCTTCCTCGGCCCAGGCCCGAAGTGCCTGGACCCCACCGCTCTCCTCGTCGCCCACCATGTCCCCTACGCCCCCGTCCGCCACGGTGATTCCATCCGGTCGTTCTCGTGGCCCATGATGGCCGCACGGTGACTCCCGTAGTACCTGATGGCCGTCAACCTCCCTTCATCCGACCGCAATTCGACCGGGAGCCACCCGGTCACCGGCCACCGGCGCCGCCGTTCCCGGCCCCGCTGGGCGGCAATCGGGCGAACAGCGGGCGAGGTCCGGGCGCGGCCTTCACCCGGCACGCCAACCGCTGCTTCGCTGTTCGTGCGGGGGAACGGGGGAGGAGGCCGCGTGGACATCGGTGTGGTGACCGCTCCACTGGTGGCTGTCGTGGGCGTCGTCGGCACACTGCTGTCCGCGCTGCTGACCCAGCGGGCGGCCGACCGTAGCCGGCAGCGGGAGCGGCAGCGGGCCGAGGAAGTGTGGGAACGGCGCAGCGAGGCGCAGGAGCTGTGGTCGTGCTACGTGGCGCTCAACACTTCCGGGCGGCACTATCTGGCCGCGCTCACCGACCAGTTGCACGCACTCGGCGACGCCGCGCAGGCGCCGCACGTACGACAGCGGCTCACCGGTGCGCGCGACCACCACCGGGAGGTGTACGCGGAGGCGCAGATGCGGCTCCCGGAGCTGGTGCTCGACCACGCGAGCGCCGTCAGCCACGGCTTGGGGGCGGTCTACGGCATGGTCCGGCGGCTGGACGACGGCGTGCCGCGGCCGGGGGACTCGCCGGCCGCGGCACACGAGGGCATCGAGGCGTTGTGGGCCCGACTGCGGGAGATGCGGCGCGAGATGCGGGCCGATCTGGGTGTCTCCCGGGCGGACTCCGGTCGTCGACGGGGAGAAGCGGGCGAAGTCGGGGCGGCGCCCGCGACGGATCGGCATAGTGGGAGTGATCCAAGAGCTGTTGAGGGCTGCTGAGGCTGTTGGGCTGCGCTGAGGCTGTTGAGGGCTGTGTGGGGGCCCGGAGAGGCGGGATGCCGGTGAGTCGGGAGGAGAGCGGTGGCGTTCAGGGACTTCGTGCCTGGGTGTCGGACGCCGTCGAGCGGGTGAAACGGCAGCTCCCCGGCATGGGCGGCGGCCCGGTGTCGCCGCAGGCCCACACGGCGTCGGTCGCCGAACTCGACCAGCTCGCCCGGCTGCTGGACCACGACGAGGACCTGCGTGGCTCGGTGAACGTGTGGCTGGCGGGTGCCCTGACCCTGCGGGACGCGGCCGGGGCCGGCACGCCCGCGGACCGGGACCGGGCCGAACGGCTGCTGCGGGACGCCCGGGACCGTACGACTCCGCTCGGGGCCGCCGTGACCGAGGAGGACCGGCGGTGGGCGGCGCTGTTCCTGATGGGACACCTCTCGCCGGTCCAGCCACAGCAGGGGGTGCTCGGGATGGTGCCCGATCTCTCCGGCTATCTCGACTGGCTCCAGCGGGCGGGACCCGCCGGGACGATGTCCAGGGCGACGGAGCTCGGCACGCTGATGAACGACGTGGCGGAACTGCCGCTGCCGCCGGAGGTGCTCGGTCCGCTGCGCCAGGCGCAAGGGCTCTTCGCGGCGCCCTCCCCACAGGGGTTCTCCGATCTGCTGGCGGGCATGGTGCCGCCCGGTTCACCGTACGCGGATCAGTTACGCCAGATGATGGACCGGACGTTCGGGGCGATGGCGGCTCCGGGCCCGAACCCCTCCGCGTCCTCGGAGCCGGTGTGGGAGCGGGACCAGGAACCCGAGTCGGAGCCGACTCCGGGCCCACAGCCGCAGACTGACCCGGCGCCCGAGCCGGCCCCCGAGCCCGACCCGGAGCCCGAGCCGGACCCGGAGCCGGAGCCGGAGCCCGAGCCGGAGCCGGAGCCGGAGCCCACGCTCACCCCCGACGCCCTCCGGAACATGATCAGCGCCCTGGACGCCGTCAACGCGACCACCCAAGGGCTCGACTCCGTCCTGCGGAGCGGGGACCCCCGGGCACTCAACGACCTCCTCGACAGGCTGCGCTCGGCGCAGGGCCTGCCGCTGCCGGCCAGTCTGAAGTCGGCGTCGGCCCTGGAGGGGCTGAGGGCGCTCCTGCTCGGCATCAGTCCGGCGGTGGGCGGCACCTATCAGGACCTGGCGGCCGGACGCGCCCACATGGACTCGATCGTCGGACACCTGGAGGGGATCCGCGGATTGCTGCCCCCGGGCGTGGGCGACCCCGCCGTGGTGGGGCGCGCGATGGACATCACCTCGCGGGCGATGGCAGCCAGGGAGACGGAGGACGTCCCCGCGCTCCGGAAGCTCCTGGAAGAGGCCGAAGCCCTGGCGGCGGACGTCCCCGAGGGTGATCCGCTCCGGTTCGCGGTCGACGCGGCCCTCGGCGCGGTGCACGGCTCGCTCGGCATCGTGACCCGGGACAAGGAGGCACTGCTGCGAGCCACGCCCCACATCGAGGAGGCGATGACCCGCGCCAAGGAGAGCGGCCTGCCCTTCGCCGACGAGGTGCCCGCGCCGCGTACGCAGGACTTCCGCATGATCCACGACGCCCTCACCGGACAGACGACCCCCGTACCCGCTCACGTCCCCCCTCCCCCGGACGCCTCGATGGAGGACCTCTACACCTCCACGCTGTCCCTGGGCGTGCGCTTCGACCGCGACCGTGACCCGGCCGTGCTCGACACCTGGATCGACGAACTCGAACGGCTCCGGGTCGGCGTACGGGAGGGCAAGGCGCCGCGGATCGCCGCCGACGCGCTGTGGCAGCTGGCCGAGTCGTACCACCTGCGCAACCTCCTCACGGAGGACGAGCCCGACCCGGCGGACACCCGCGTCCTCGAAGCCGCCGAGGAGGCGCTGATGGCGCTCGCCGCCGACGTCCTCCTCCAGACGGGCGCCGAACACGGGCTGCTGGCCGCCCGTACCGGGGCGAGCCGAGGCGTCCGGGCGGCCCGGATGGCGGCCTCGTACGGCAAGCTGCACGAGGCCGTGGCCGCCCTGGAGATGGGCCGGGCCCTGGTCCTGCAGGGGGCCTCCACCTCGTCGGCCGTACCCGAACTCCTGGAGGCCGCCGGGCGCCACGAGCTCGCCGAGGCCTGGCGGGCGGCGGCAGGTACCCGAGACGGTGCGGGCGACGCCGGAGAGGTTCCGGGCCTGCTGCCGAGCACGGTGCGCCGCGAGGCCCTCGACGCCCTCGGCTACCGCCGGGAGGGCGGCCTGCTGGGCACGCCCACGCTCAGCGACCTCGCGGACGGGCTCGCCGACGCGGGCGCGGACGTACTCCTCTACCTGGTGGCCGGCGACGTGCAGGGACCGGGCCTGGTGATCGCGGTGGGGCCGGAGCTCGGCGCCGGCGCGGGCGCCCTGCCCGTCCTGACCGACGTCGAGGACGGCCCCCTGGCGCGGTACGTGGACGCGGCGGCGGCACGGGACGCCGATCCGGACAACGCCTCCCTCGCCCATGAATGGGAGGAGGCCCTGGAGGAGTTGTGCGACTGGGCCTTCCAGGCGCTCGGCCCGGTCCTCGGCGGTATCGAGGACCGGCTGGCGGAGGCCGACGAAGGGCGGGAGGACCGGCCGCTCCGCGTCGTCCTGGTGCCCTGCGGGCGCCTGGGCATCGTCCCCTGGCACGCCGCGCGCTTCCCGGCCGGGGCGGAGCATGAGCGCCTCTGCCAGGCGGTGGTCATCAGCTACGCGGCGTCCGGCAGCCAGTTCCTGCGGACGGTGAAGCGGGCGCCGCGGGACCCGGCGGCAGCCCCCGTGCTGGTGGCCGACCCGCTGATGAGCCTGGAATACGCCGACATGGAGGTCACCGCCCTGCGGGACGCCTTCTATCCGGATGCCCGGGTGTGCGGCGCGCTCTACGACGTGGAACCGGGAGAGCTGCCGCCCGGCACGCCCGAGGCCGTCCTCGGGTTCCTCACGGACGGCACCTCCCTGCTGCACGTGGTCTCGCACGGAGCGGCGGGCACCCGCCCCACGGTCTCCGCCCTGGACCTCGCAGCCGACGGGGAGGGCACACCGGCCCCGTTGACGGTGACCAGGCTGCTCGACCGGGAGGAGCAACAGGACGCCTCCGACGGGCCGTTGGTCGTCCTGAGCGCCTGCCAGACAGATCTGAGCAAACGTGACCACGACGAGGCACTGACCCTGGCCACGGCGTTCGTCGCCGCCGGAGCGCGGGACGTCGTGGGTTCGCGGTGGCTGGCCGAGGACAGCGCGTCGGCGCTGCTGATGGCGGTGTTCCACCACCACCTCGTCGTCGACGGGCTCAGCCCCGTGGACGCCTTGCGGGCCGCGCAGTTGTGGATGCTCGACCCGCACCGCAAGAACCCGGGCTCCCTCCAGGGCGACCTGCTCAGGGAGATGGAACGACAGGGACGGGAACGGACCGCGCTCTGGGCCGCCTTCGGCCATCAGGGACATCCGGGCCCGGGCCCGGGCCCGGGCCCGAGCCCGAGCCCGACGAACACGGAAGAAGGGACAGCATGAACGAGGAGGGCCGCGGACCATCCGCGGAGCCGCTGCTCGCCCTGATCGGCGAACACCGGGAGTCCATCCGTGCGGCGCTCGACGACGAACAGCACGCACTGCTGCTCACCCGGCTGAGCGCGCTCGCCGCGGCGCCGCCGGACAGCGTCATGGCGGTCCGCAGGGCGCTCCAGGGCGTCAAGCTGGCCTTGCGGCCGCTGCCGTTCGACCATCCGGTACGCGCCGCCCTGGCCGGGGTACGGCTGGTCGCCGCGCCCCCCGGCCCGGCGACCGTGACGGACGCGCTGGCGCTGGTCAACCTGATGGCGGCCGGGGCCCAGGAACCCGACACGGAACCCGACGCGACGCCCGCCCGGGAGCCCGTGACGGAACCCGACCCGCTGCTCCGGGAGCCGGCTCTCTCGGCGGCCGAGGTGACGGCGCGCTGCGGTGGCGCGCCGCCACCCGAACTGATCAGACTGCCGGACCCGCCGAACGGCGACCGCTACCCGGAGTTCCAGTTCCCGTCCGGCGGCGGCACACCGCACGCGGTCGTCCTTCAGGTCAACCGGCTGCTCCTGGCGGACATCGACCCCCTGGGCGCCGCGTCCTGGTGGCTAGGCGGCAACAGTTGGCTGGGCGCGACTCCCGCATCGCTCCTGGGACGGCTGCCCGACCACGAACTCGTCTGTGCGGTCACCGCACTCGTGGAGGGGGAGTGATGAGCAACGTCCCGCCCGTGATCAGGTTCTTCCCCATGATCGAGGACGAACTGAAACCCAATCTTGAGGTGATCCCGGCCGGCACGGAGCTGTGGCGGGTGCACCAGTCCAAGTACAGGCCGGTCCAGTTCAACCCGAGACTCGCGGACATCCACCTCAAGGGCGGCCGTTTCGAGGGCACGGTGCTGGACCCGTACCGCAGCCTGTACGTGGCCGATTCCGCCCTGACGGCCGTCGCGGAAAGCCTGTTGCGTTCGGTGCCGTTCCTGCCGACCGGGAAGAGGAAGATCCCGTACGCCTTCGTCCACGGCAGGACCCTGAGCGTGCTGCGCACCACGCGCGAGCTGACCTTGGTCTCACTGATCGAGGAGAAGGACCTGGCCGCCGTCCATCAGACCGCCGACCTGCTGGACGACGAGAGGAGCTATCCGATGGCACGGCGCTGGACGAGCGAGATCCGGGCGCAAGCACCCGAGGCCATGGGGCTGGTCTGGCAGTCCCGCCGGAACCGGCCCAAGCACTCCATGGTGCTCTTCCACGATCGTTTCGAGGACTGCCACTGCGGAGCCCTGGAGGTGCTGCCGGAACAGGGGATCGCGGACCTCGGTTCCCGCGAGGGCGTCGACGAGCTGGACCGGCTCCTCGACCCACTGCGGGCGGAGGTGTCGAAGCCCATCACGTGGTGACGCACACGGACGTTCGGTTCCGGCTTGTCCGCCTGTGAAGGGTGATGCCATCGTGGGCGCATGGCATCACCTTCTGATTACGCCTTACTCCTGGCCGAGTTGAAGGAGGTCAGGCGCGCGGGACTGATCCGTCTGAGGGGGCGTGCACTGCCCGCGTTGGAGGCGGCGGCGGAGGCGGTCGCCCCGGCCGGCGTCCGGACACCGGGTGCGCCCATGGAGGTGTTGCTGCGGAGCGCGGTGGCGCGCCTGGACGCGGGGACGCTGCGCACCGCCGCCGAGTACACCCTGGGGCTGGCCCAGGGGACCCGGGACTGGCCGGCGTCCTCCCGTAGGGCCAGGGCGGCGTCGGTCTACGGGGTGAGTGTCGAGCGGTTCCGCAAGGACCAGGAGGTGATGGTCCTCGGCCAGGTCGCCGAGCACATCGTGCGGCTGACGGCGGACGCGGCCGGGCCGGACCCGGGCGCGGCCGTGGTGGACGGGGGCGGCGTGGGGACCCATCGGTCCGTGGAGGTCCGGGCGGCCGGCCGGGACGTCCGGCTCACCGTGCACGTGCACCCCGTGGACCTGCTGCGTGACGTGGACGTGGTCGTCTCCCCGTCCAACGTCTACTTCGCGCTGCCCGAGGCGTACAAGTCCTCCATCGCCGCGTCGCTGCGACGGGCGGCTTCCGTGCACGGGGTCACCGGTGAGGTGCTCGCGGACCCGCTGCCGGCCGAGTTGCACGAGTGGGCCGAGCGGCACGGCACTTCGGGGCGGGCGGTGCGGCCCGGCACGGTGGCGGCCACCGGGGCGGGGGCCCTGGCCGCACAGGGCATCCGGCGGATCTACCACGCGGCGATCGCGGTGCCCCGGGCCGGGACCAACGACTACGACGTGCTGCCGGCCGACGTCACCCGGGCGGTGTCCCGGACGCTGGCGGTACTCGCCGAGGAGCGGGACCTCCACGTGCCGCCGCTGCGTTCGGTGTGCTTCCCGCTGCTCGGCTCGGGCCGCGGCGGACTGGAGTACGAGGTCAGCCTGGGTGCCGTATGGGCGGCTGTGGAAGCCGACTTGGCGCGCGGGGCGCGCTGGGACGTCCACTTCGTGGTGCGCACGCCCGAGGCGGCGGCGCTGGTGGAGCGCATCCCGGCCGGAATTCGCCCGGCGCACGCCCGGAGGCCGACCGGCTGACCCGGTGGAATGGAAGGGCGCCCCGGTGCGTACGAGGGGGCACCGGGGCGACGCATCGGGGTACGGGGGGATCTTCGTGTGGGTAATCTCTGCTGACGCGCTCCTAGTTGATGCCGAGTCACCTAGCGTGGACGCATGAGCGGTGGGATGGAGAAGTGGGGTCATGGGGCACCGGGCCGGATCATCACCTGGCCTGCGCCCGACGCGTACGTCCTGGTCGAAGGTGTGCTCCTGCGCATGCTCCCGGACTCCCCGGGGATGGCGCCGGGCACGGAGGTCGTCGTGCGCTACGACGCCTCGCGACACCGGCTCCTCGCGCGCGAAGCGGGTCGGGCGGACGAGGCGGACGAGAGCGGGGCGGCCGGGGATGAGTGAGTACGACTTCGGACTGGCGCAGGGCTATGACGAGCGGCAGCCCGTCGTCCTGCTCCTCGACACCTCGGCCTCCATGGGCCGCCCGGCCGGGAGCCCCCGGATCGACGAGCTCAGCGACGCGCTGGTCCGCTGGTTCGACGGGGTACGGGCGGAACCGAGGCTGCGCGCGCGGGTGGAGGTGTGCCTGATCACCTTCGATTCACGGGTGCGGGTCTTCGACCCGGACCGGGAACGGCTGGTACCGGTCGAGGAGGCCGGCCCGGACCGGCTCTTCGTACCGGTGGACCGGATGCGCCCGCCCCGGCTGGAGGCGTCCGGACTCACCCGGATGACGGAGGCCGTCGAGACGGCGCTCGACCTGGCCCGGTCGCGCCACCGGGCCTTGCAGGACCAACAGGTCCAGGTGCGCCGGCCGTTCCTGTGGGTGCTGACGGACGGCGCGCCGAGCGACGCGAACGGGGAGGCGATGGACCCCGCCGCCCTGGCCGGTACGGCGGAGAAGGTGCGCCGCGGCGAGGAGCGGGGCGAATGCGTCCTCCAGGCGATCGGCGTACGCGGCGCGGACCTGGAGCTGCTGCGGGTCCTGACGCCCAAGGGCGCGCTGATGCTGGAGGGCCTGGACTTCGGGCAGATCCTCGATGTGCTGTTCCAGAGCTCGGACCGGGTCGGGGCGGGGCAGGCCGCCGACGAGATCCACAGGCAGGTGGCCGACCGCGCGGAGCACGAGCGGCGCATGCGACTGCTCGAGGAGAGGGTTCGGTGATCGTGGCGGGGGCCGCCGTCCAGGGGACCGCGCACCTGGCCCGCGGACAGGGATGCCAGGATGCCTTCAAGGCGGTCGACCTGGGTTCGACCGCCGTGCTCGCCGTCGCGGACGGCGCAGGCGGCCGGGAGCGCAGCGCGCTCGGCGCGCACATCGCGGTGGACGCCGCCTGCCGGGTCCTGGCCGCGGACATCCCGGAGGTGGAGGACGCCCCGGAGACGTGGACGGGGTGGATCGCGGCGGCCGGCGCCAGGGTGGTCGGGGACTATCGGCGGGCCGTGGAGGGCGTGCTGGCGGCGGCCGACCCGTCGGAGCCGGTGGACGCGGGCGCGCTGGCCGCCACGCTTGCCGCGGCGGTGGTACGGCCGCCCTGGGTGGCGTTCCTCTCGGTCGGCGACTGCTTCGGGACGGTTCTGACCCATGGGACCGATGGGACCGATGGGACCGGACCGGCCGGACAGACTGCCGAGCGGTGCCATCTGGTCCTTCCGCCGCCCCCTCCCGGCGCGCCGGAGACGGTCTTCCTCTCCTCGCCCGGGGCCGCCCTGCGATTACGGTCGTTCGTGCTGTGGGAGCCGCGGTTGAGCGGGGTCGTCCTCGCCACCGACGGCTGCGCGTCCCTCACCCTCGACCACCCCTCGGTCCGAGAACTCCCGCCCGAGGCGGGGCCATTGCCCGCCGAGCGGTTCTTCTGCGGGCTCGCCGCGACGCTCCGCGGCAACGGCGGTGACGCCGCCCCCTTACGCGCCCTGCTCTCCGGCCCCGAGGCGGCACGGACCGGCGACGACCTGACCGTGCTCTGCGCCCTGACGGACGGCAGGTGACGATGGCCCTCACGGTGGTGTCCGGCAGCGGACACACATGGCAGCTCACCGAGCGGATCGGCAGCGGCTCGGAAGGGGTCGTCTACGCCGTGGACGACGCGCGCCCCCTGGTGGCCAAGCTGGTCCCGGACCCGCTCGACCCGGCCGCCTACCGGCGCCGTATCGCCCGGCTGGTGCGGCAGCGCCGCGAACCGCGTGCCGTCCGGCTGCTGTCCGGTACTCCCACGCGGGTCGCCTGGCCGCTGGCCGGGGTCCGGGCCGGCGGCCCCGGTGGCGGCGGCGTGGACGGCTACGTGATGACCGACATGCGCCACGCCCACCAGCCCTTCACGCACCTCCTGACCCCCCAGTCCCGCCAGGCGCTCCTCCCCCACGCGACCTGGGCCACCGCGCTCGCCGCCGCACTCTCGCTCGCCCAGCTGCTGGCCGACCTGCACGCCGAGGGCTATGTGGTGGGCGATCTGAAGCCGGACAACCTCTGGGTCGACGCACACGGCAGGGTCGGCATCGCGGACGTGGATTCCTGGCAGTTCACCGACGGCAACGAGGTGTTCCCCGGGCGCATGGGCAGCCCGGGCCACACGGCGCCCGAACGGATCGGCGCGCCGGCCGGCACCGCGCCGGACCGGGCTTCCGACGAGTTCGTCCTCGCCGTCCTGGTCCACGAGTTGCTGATGTGCGGGCTCCACCCGTTCGCCGGGCATCCCGCCTCCGGCGACTACCTGTCGTACGACGACAACGTCCTGCACGGCCGCTGTCGACTCCTCGACCGGGCCGCGGTGGTCCTGCCCCGTTCGGCCCCGCCCCTCGACCTGCTCCCCCGTCGGCTCGCCACCCTCTTCCGGGCGGCGTTCGGCGGGGTGCGGCCCGCCGCGTCGACCTGGGTCGAGGCGCTGGCCGCGGAGGCGGACCCGGCCCGGCTGAGGACCTGCCGACGCAACCCGCTGCACGTGCACACCGCCGAACGGCCCTGGTGCCCCTGGTGTGACCTGGCCGAACGCGGGGCGGACGGCTATCCGGCTCCGGACCCGAGGCCACGGAGCAGCGGCGGGGCGACGCCGGGCGCGAAGGACACGAAGGACGTGACCGGCATGAAGGGGAACACCGCATGGCAGAGGTGACCCGGCTCTCGGTGGCGCGCAGGCTCGACCGCTGCACCGTCCTGGGGCCGGGGGCCCGGGCCGTGATCTGGGTGCAGGGCTGCCCGCTGCGCTGCCGTGGCTGTGTGGCGGCGGAGACGCTGCCCTTCGACGGCGGCACCGCCTACAGCGTCGCCGAACTCGCCGACTGGCTCTGTGGGTTACCTGACATCGAGGGCGTCACCCTGTCCGGTGGCGAGCCCTTCAGCCAGGCGGCCGGGCTGGCCGCGCTGCTCGACGAAGTGCGGTCGCGGCGCCCCGAGTTCAGCGCGATGGCCTACTCCGGCTTCCGGTACGAGGCCCTGCGTCGGGGCGGCCCGGACCGGCTCGCCCTGCTGCGGCGCCTCGACCTGCTCGTCGACGGCCCGTACGTGGCCTCCCGGCAGCACGGCCTGCGCTGGCGCGGCTCGTCCAACCAGCGCGTCATCGCGCTCACCGACCGCTACGCGCACGTGGGAACCGAGCCCGACACCAGCGCGGGCGTCGAACTGTCGGTGGAGGCCGACGGATCGCTGTCCTGGGCGGGGGTGCCCCCGACTCCCGGCTTCCGGGAAGGGCTTGAGGAACGACTCGCGGCTCGGGGGTTCGTCCTGCGCGCCGAGGCACGGAGGGAAGCATGAGCGGATCACCGAAGTACAGCACCGTCACCGTCGCACCGGCCTACGCGCGGCTTGAGGCGCAGCGGCGCAGGGCACGTGAGGCGGAACGCCGGCGGCTGCAGGCACAGCGCGCCAAGGAACGGGCCGAACGCGCCGCACGGCGGGCCCAGGAAGCGGCGGCACGCCGGGACCGGGCCAGGGCCGAGGCCGAGCGACGGGAGATCGAGTCGGCCGACCGCCGGGCCGAACGACAGCAGGCCCACGCGACCCGGGTGCGCCAGGAGCAGGCCGGCGCCGACGCGCGCCGGCTGGCCGAGGTGCGGGAGCTGCTGGGCCGGGTCCGCACGGACGACTCCGAGGTGCGGGTCCTGCGGCAGCGGCTGGACGTGCTCCAAGGCGGCATCGATCGCGCCGAGGACCTCGGCGGGGCGATCGAGGAGCTGCGCGGCCGGGTCGTCCTGCTCGGCCGGGAGGGGGAGGCGCCCGGCCGGGACGCCGACCACGGGGTCGTCCTGGCCGGGCTGGAGGAGCGGCTGGCCCGGATCGGCTCGCAGGCCCGGGAGCAGGACCCGCAGGGGTACCGGAACTGCGTGGACCTGCTCGGCGAACTGCGCGCGGCGGCCGGACCCGGGGCGCAGACACGGTTCCAGGCGTTGCTCGGCACCGTGGAGCACGCCCTCGCCCGGCATGCCGCGACCGCCGGGGAACGGGCCGCCGAGGAGCGCCGCCGGGCCGAGGAGACGCGGGAGGCCGAGCGGCAGGCGGAGGAACGCGCCGCTCGGCAGGAAGCGGCACGGCAGGCGGCGCTGGAGGCCGAGCGGGAGCGCCTCGCGGCGGCGCTCGCCGAAGCGGCGGACCGGCTCGGCGTCGTACGGCAGTCGGTGGAGGAGGCGGCGGAAGAGGCCCGGGAGCTCGCCGACCCCGAACTCGCCGAGCGGATCGTGGCCGCGCTGGCCGCCGTCACGGGTTCGCTCGCGGCGGGCGCGGCGCCGGAGGCGTTGAGGGCGGTCACGGCGCTGGAGGAGTTGCTCCTGGGCACCGAAGCCCGTTTGGACGAACTGCAGTTGGCCTACACGCGCCGGATGGATCTCGCGCAGGCGCTGCAGGACGCCATGCTCGGCGAGGGCTTCGAGTTCACCGGCGGAGCCGAGCAGGACGGCCGTCTGCTGCTCAGCTTCGAACGGCCGAGCGGGGCGACGTACGAGACCACGATCACCGCAGACGAGGGAGGCACCCCCGTCCTCGTCTACCGGGTCGACGGCGAGCCCGATGTCACCCTCCGTCCGGAGCCGGACGGCGCGGTGTGCGACCGCACCGAGGACCTGCTGGAGCGGGTGCACGAGGCGATCGTCGAACGGGACGGCTTCGTCCCGGGTGAACTCACCTGGCAGGGCAAGCCGCCGAGGGGTGGACGCGCGTCCAACCCCAACACGGCGGCGCAGGGGACCGAGCGGCCCGTCACTGAGGACTGGAAGTGGAGCCGGTGAGCACGATCGACTGGGCGAAGCGGGAGAACGGCGTCGGCGGCGCGGAGCGCCCCGCGCGCGCGGACCGCCGCAGCGGGCCCGCCGGGGACGGGGAGCCGGTCACCGCGGACGGCATGATGCCGCTGTGGGCGGTGTCCCTGGGCTGGGAGCTGCGGCGCGGGCGCCAGGTGATCCTGAACGGGCAGATCAGGGACCGCTGGTGGTTCGCGGACCGGCCGGCGTCCTTCCGTGAGGTGGTCGCCGGCCTGCTGGAGACGCGCGGCGCGGAGGTCGTCGGCTGGTGGGATCCGGTGGGCGGGCTCACCTTTCCCCTGCCGGGTCATGCGGACCGCTTCGACCAGCTGCGCGAGGGACGCCCGGCCGAGGCGGCGGGGACGCGGGGCGGGGTTGCCGGAGCGCCGCCGGGGGGTGCGGGGGCCCGGCCGCCGCAGGGCCACGGGGACGCGGAAGGGCCGCTCGACGGCGCGCCGGACGGGACGGCCCGCACCCGGCGGGGCGGTGAGCGCGACCGCGGCAGGGAGCGCCTGCTGGCGCCACGGCAGTCGGGCCGACCGCGCTCCTTCGAGGACGTCGTCGCCACGGTGCACCGCATGGCGGCCTCGCCCGACGCGGCCACCGCCTTCGTCTTCGAGGACGTCGATCACCACCTCCCGCCCGGCCAGCCCGAGTCACACCTGGGCTATCTGAGGCTGCGCGCCGCGATGACGGACGCCGTGACGCCGCGCTCGGCCGTCGGCTCGGCCCCGCACGCGCGCAACGCGGTCCTGTGCGCGGTGGGTGACGTCGGGCGGCTGCCCGGCTGGTTCCATCTGGAGGACCCGAGGATCGCCGCACTGCACATCGGTCCGCCCGACCCGAGCGAGCGGCGACTGTGGCTCACCTGGCTGCGGCGGCACTTCAACGGGGCGCAGGACTCCTCCCGCGCCGACGTCGAAGCCCTCGTGGGAGCCACCGACGGGATGGCGGCATGGGACATCGAGGGCCTGGCCAGGACCTCGTGGCTGCGCAACGCGTCCTTGCGGAAGCCGGACAAGCTGCTGGAGCTGCACCGGCTCAACGTCAGCGTCGACCCGTGGACCCAGCTCGACCGGGAAACCGTCGCCGGCGCGGCCGAGGTCCTCGGCACACGGGTGGTCGGCCAGTCCACGGCAGTGGACGCCGTCGCGTCCGCCCTCCAATCCGCCTTCGTCGGGGTCGACTTCGGCAGTTCGGGGACCGCTCGCCCCCGGGGCGCATTCTTCTTCGTGGGACCCACCGGCGTCGGCAAGACCGAACTCGCCAAGGCCGTCGCCGAGTTGATGTTCGGTGACCAGAGCGCCTACGCCCGCTTCGACATGAGCGAATACCAGCAGGAGCACGCCGCCGAGCGGCTGGCCGGTGCGCCGCCCGGATTCATCGGCCACGAGCAGGGCGGCGAGCTGACCCGCCGGGTGCAGGAACGGCCGTTCAGCGTGCTGCTCTTCGACGAGATCGAGAAGGCCCACCCCAAGGTGCTGGACAAGTTCCTGCAGATCCTGGAGGACGGCCGGCTCACCGACGGGCGGGGCCAGACGGCGTACTTCTCCCAGTGCCTGATCATCTTCACCTCCAACACGGGGGCGGAACAGGTCCGCAGCCTGCTGGAGGAGCGGGACGAGCTCTCGTACCCGCAGCTGGAGGCGCACTTCACCCGGGCGGTGGAGGAGAAGTTCCGGCAGATCGGCAGGCCGGAGATCTACGGCCGGCTCAAGCCGGGGGTGGTCGTCTTCGACATGCTGCGCCACGAGCACGTCGTCAGGATCGCCGACCGGCTGCTGCGACAGCTCGCCGAGTCGGTCCGCGAACGCCACCGCGTGGAGCTCGTCCCCGACACGGACACCCTGCACCCGTGGATCACCGAGCGGATGACGGACCCCGAGCACCAGGCGTACGGAGGGCGGCAGATCCGCAACGAGCTGGAGCTGGTGCGGTCGGCCGTCGTCGGCCATCTGCTGGCGCACCGTCCGGAGCCGGGCAGCCGGATCCGGGTCGGCGTCGGAGCCGACGGCACGGCGCGGGTCACCACCGACGGTGCGGCGCCGTCCGCTGGCGAAGGGAGCGGACGGGCGTGATCGCCATCGACCTCGGGCACCGTTTCGGGCGCGTCGCGCGGGTCGGCCCCGACGGCCGGCCGGAGGTGACCACGACCGGGCTCGCCGGGGTGGACGGCGTCCTCGACCCGGTCCGGGCGCTGCCCATGCTGATCGGATCCGCGCCGACGGGAGAGGGCGCCCCCGCGGCGGAACCGGACCGCACGGCCGTCCTCGGACTTCCCGTTTCGGGCGGGCGGGAGGACGAGCTGCGGTACGCGGTGGAGCGCGCCGGACTCGACGTCGTACGCGTCGTCCCGGACCCCGTGGCCGTGGCCCTGCACTACGGGGCGATCGCGGAGGGCGTGGACCACACGGTCCTGGTCTGCGACCAAGGGGCGACGACACTGGACCTGAGCGTCCTGGCCATCGCCCCCGACCTCACCGTGCACGTGGTCCGCGGTCTCAGCCTCCGGCTCGGGGGCGACGACTGGGACGCGGCGGTCGCAGCCGCACTCACCGGACGCCTGCCGGACGGCGTTGACCCGCTCGGGGCGGCGGAGGTCCTGCGCCGGGCGCTCGGCGGCTCGGACGGCGTCACCGAGACGGTGGAGGACGCGACGGGCGGCCGGCACCCGCTGGCCCTCGACAAGGCCGCCTTCGAGCGGGCGGTGGCAGCCCCGCGGGAGCGCATGCTCGCCGCCGTCGCCGAGCAACTCACCACCGCCGAACCGCCCGTGGACACGGTGCTGCTCGCCGGCGGCATGTGCGCCGCGCCCGGCCTGCGGTCCGAGATCGAGGCCCTCCCGGCCGCCCGCGGCCTGACGGTGCGCTGCGACCGCCCCGAACTCGCCGTCGTGCTCGGGCTGCTGGCGCTGCACGACTTCGGCGTCCTGCGCGTCGTCACCGGCCCCGCCGCGAGGCCGGTGCGGGCGAAGACCGGGTACGCCGCCCTGGGCGCCGGTCATCCGCGCACGGAGGGCGGGCACCTCGGGGCTGAGACCCGGCACCTCGGCCCGGACGCCGGTGACGTCCTGCCGGACCCCGAACCCGCCATCGACGCGACGGACCCGGAGCCCCGCACCGGGCGTCATCTGCCGGAGGACCCCGAGCCCGGCTCACGGCAGGGCGGCGCGTCGGGCGTCCCGAACGCCGGGCAGGCAGGGCAGGCCGGGCATCAAGGTGACTTCCGGCTCCCGGAGCCCGAAGCGGCCGAGCGGCCGTATTCCGAGCCGCCGCACGCCGGGGCTCAGCACGCGCCGTACGCCGAGCCCCCGTACGCCGAGCCCGCGTACGCCGAGCCGCCGCACGTCACTCCGCCGGAAACCGGGCCCGCGTACACCGCCGACCCCGGCTCCCCGGAGGCACCGGAGCCGCCACGGACTGCGCCTCCGCCGCACGCTCCCGGGGCCGACACCGCGCCCGGGCCAGCGGCCGCTGCCGGCAGCGACCCGTACGACACCACGGCCACAGCCCCCACGGGGTCTCCCGCCGATCCGCGGACCCTGTTCGCGGTTCCGGTCGACCAGCTCCAGACCATCCGGCGCGGGGACCACCTCCTCGTGCTGTGGGCGTGGCCCGACGGAGCTCTGAGCGCGCGGGTCCGCTGGCGCAGGGAGGGAAGCACCGCCGGGGCAGGACCCGGCGACGGGGACGTCGTGTGCCGGCGCAGGGTGTACGAGCACGACGGCGGCTTCGACGTGGCCGTCGGCCGTGAGGCCGTCACCCTCACCGTGGAGGCCCTGGTCGCGGAGGTTCGCGGGGACTGCGAAGGCGCGTCGTCGCTGCTCGTCCCGGCCGCGCCGACGGTCGTCGCGTACGAGCCGAGCGTGCGCCGCCGCCTCAGGGGCCGGGTGGCGTCGGTCATCTTCACCTCTGAGACCGGCTGCGACCTGCCCGGTCTCCGCATCGTCCACAGCCTCGGCCGCTTCCGCCCCACCAGCACGGCCGAGGGCACCGTCCTGCACGAGGTGCCCGCGCAGCGCCTGTCTGCCGGCACCCCCTTGACCGTGGAGTTCCCGCTGCCCGCCACCCGCGGCCCGTCCTGGCTGGTCTGCTTCCCGGCCGACGCGGACGCGGGCGCCGACTCCGGAATCGACATCCGCCCGACGGCGCTGCACAGACTGCGAGTCACCTGATGGCCAAACGCCTCACCTGCCCCTACTGCTACGAGAGCTTCGCCCGGCGCGAGATCCGCTTCCGCTGCAACAGCCGCCTGAGCCGGACGGGGAAACAGTGCCAGCGCCGCCGGGACCAAGTGCTGGACCAACGGAAGGGTCCGCGTCGCAGCCACGACCTCGGCCCGGACTTCGCCGCGGACGGCCGCAAGCCCACGGCGGTCTGTCCGGACTGCGACGGCGAGACCACCTACCGGATCTGCCCGGTGTGTCACTCCGAACTGCCCGTGCAGTTCGGCATGGTGGACAACCGCCTGATCGCCATGGTCGGCCCGAAGGCGTCCGGCAAGACCGTTTACATGACGGTGCTGCTCCACGAGGTGCGAAACCGGGTCGGCGAGGCGTACGGAGCCGCCCTGATGGGCGCGGACGACGAGACGATGCGGCGCTACAGCTCCGACTACGAGGGCCGTCTCTACCGCGACAACCAGATGTTCCCCGGCACGCAGACCGCCTCCACCACCCTCAACCGGGTGGACCCGCTCGTCTTCCGCTTCGGCCTGCGTCGGCGCACCCTGCTCCGCGAGCGCCCGCAGCACACCGTCCTGTCGTTCTTCGACACAGCCGGTGAGGACTTCAGCTCCCGGGAGAGCGTGGAGCTCAACACCCGCTATCTGGCCGGCGCCGACGGCATCGTTCTGCTACTCGATCCGCTGCAGATGCCGGGCGCCCGCGACAACGCGCTGCCCGGTACACCGCTGCCGGGAACCGAGGGTCTGGACTCCCCCATCAACGTCCTGTCCCGGGTGACCAGCCTGCTGCTCGCCCCCCGCTCCGGGCGGTCCGCGCAGAAGATCGACACCCCGGTTGCCGTCGTCTTCTCGAAGATGGACGCCTTCTGGCACCTTCTCGATCCCGGCAGTCCGCTGCGTGACTACGCGCCCCCGCGCGGGCGCTTCGACGTGAGCGACAGCCTCAGCGTCCACGAGGAGGTGCGCCGGCTCCTCAAGGACTGGGACGGCGTGGCGATCGACCACCTGCTGGACACCCACTACACCCGCTACCGGTACTTCGGGGTCTCCGCCCTCGGTCGCAACCCCACTTCCGACGCCCGGGTCGCCCCCACCGGCATCCAGCCGTACCGGGTGGCCGACCCACTGCTCTGGCTGCTGAGCGACTTCGGTTCGGTGCCGAAGGCAGGCCGTGGATGACGCACTTCCAGCAGCTTTACTACACCTCCTGCGAGCACGGGCTCAGCGGGTTCTCCGGATTCCAGTTCAATGCCGTCAGCGCGGGCGTCACCGCCGAGACCCGGCAATCCGTGGAGGCACTGGCCGGGTACGAGCCGCCCCGCTCCCTGGTGGAGTCGGACACCCCGGAGCTGCTGGAGCGCTGCCCGGTCAACCTCTGCTACCGGCCCTACGACCGGGAAGGGCGCCGCGCCACCGCGTTGTGCGTGCGGTACGTGGGCCGCGACTCCGCCAACCGCTTCGGCAACTACTTCGCCCATGCCCTGCACAGCGAGGACTTCGCCGCGGCCGGAGGCGGGATGCTCGCGATCGAGTTGTGGAACTCGCCGGCGTGGACCCGCACGGTGTCCCCGAGCACGGAGATCCCGGTGCTCCCGGCGCCCGCGCCCGGCCCGCTCGGTGTCCGGGCCGTGAGCGGGTTCCTGCGCGGACATCCCCACGCGGCCCGCCTGCCGGAGCTGCTGGCCGCCGTGTTCGCCGCGCTCACCGAACACGGCTCGGTGGTGGTGGTCGACGATTCGACCGAGCGGATCGCGCACTGGTTCGCCGCGGTCTCCTACCTGCTGCCGCCGCCGCTCGCCCGCGGCCTCTCCTTCGCCACGTACGTCTTCCGTCCGGCCCGCAGCCGGCTGCACCTGATCGGCACGGTGCCCGACGCGCAGCTCGCCTTCGGACCGGACGACGAAGCGGCCTACACCGTGTTCGACTTCTCGCGGGGCGTCTTCCCCGAGGTCCCCGTAGGCGCCCTGGTCCGCCTGCTCACCCGGATCGGTGTCGGCTCCGTCCGGCCCGTCTGGTCCTGGACGGCGGACTACGCCCGGGGCGGGGAGGAGACACCGGACGACTGGCACGCCCCCGTCGCCGCGGCGGCGGCCGCAGGCGGCATCACGCTCACCGCGGCCGATGCCCACGCGGTGATCGACTGGCTGGGCGGGGCCGACCATCTGGGGGCGCGCCGGGCAGCGGTCGCCGCGGACATCCACCGCAAGCACCGGGACCTGGACGACGGCCGGCTGACCGTGCTGAGCGCGGCAGCGAAGGCCGGCGGTGACACGGCGGTGCACCAGGAGATCGAGGGAAAACTGCACGGGTCGCGCATGCGGGCCTACACCGCCGCCGCCGAGGACGCCGTCGAGCCCATGCCCATCGCCGATCCGGCGGCACGCGAGCGGGCCACGGCCCTGTGGCAGCGGCTGCTGGAGACCGAGGTGCGGACCGCCCGCGAGCGGACGCGCCTGCTGCTCTGGGCCCTCGGCGCCCACCTCCCGGTACCGCAGGAGGTCATGGCGCGCGAGACGCTCGCCCTGGCCCACGCGCTGCTCGGCTCCGCCGAACCCGCCCCGCGGTTCCGCCAGGAGGTGGCCGGACTCCTGCGCGTCCTGCCGGTGATGAGGGCGTCCCTGGCCACGGCGGTGGAGGAGGTGCTGAAACGACGCGCGGGACAGGAACAGCTGTTCTCGCAGTTCCCTGCCGAGCTGCTCCACGAAGACGACCTGACGGGCCGCCCCTTGCTCCTGGAACACCACCTGCGGGCGAGGGCCGAGCGCGAGCCCTCGAACACGGTCCCGCTCATGTTCAAGATCCTGAAGATCCGCGGGCGCACCTCACCCGACGAGGAGCTGCTGCGCGACCTGTGGCGGCAGCCCTCGCGCACCTGGACCCACCGGGAAGCGGCCCGTATCGCCACGGAACTACCCGTCTCGGGCCCGGTGGACGCGGCGGTCGGCGAGTGGTTCGACCGAACTGTGAGCCAGGGCATCGAGGACGAGGACACCCTCGATGCCTGTCTTCACCTGTGCCGGCTGCTCGCCGCCCCGGGCCGCTTCGCCTGGCTGCCGCCGAGCGCCGGGGAGCGCGTACGGATCACGCTCGGCCTGGCTGGCGCCCTCCGTGACGCCCACGAGGCCACGGAGCTCCTCCACGCCTTCGCGATCCCGGAGACCGGCCCGTGGTCGGCGCCGCGGGCGCTCAAGCGCCTCCATCTGGTGCCCGCCATGCTGCGCCTGCCCGCCGACATCGGCCGGCTCCGTGGCCGGCTGGCGGAATTGAACAACCGCGACCTGGACCGGTACCTGTCGGCCGTGCACGCGGGGGTGAGGCGCGGCGAGCGGATCGACAACGTCATGCTCAGCCATGTCGCCGCCGTCGTCACCCTGCCTGCGGGAGCCCGGCTCTCCCAGGCTCACGAAGAGACTGTCTCGGCGATCCGCGCCCGTCCCGACGGGCACTGGTGTGTAGCGGACCTGAAACGGCTGGAGGACGCGGTACGGCCCCACGACGCCGAACTCGCCGACCGCTACGCCGCGGGGGCCGAGGCCCGACGGCGCGGCCCGCTCGGCCTGCCCCGCAAGTTCTCGCTGCTCGGCCGCCGCACGACGCCCCCCTCCGCGGACCCTCCCGACGGCGCGGCTTCCGACAACTCCCGTAAGCCAAAAGGACGGTGACAGACCGTGGCAGAAATCGTCGCCTTCGTCCTCGTGCCCGCCCTCTTCCTCTTCGGGCTCGGGGTGTTCCTGCCCTTCGTTCCGGTCATCGCCGCCCTGCGGGGCCTCGCCCTGGTGATGCAGGTGCTCGCCGGGTACGGACGCACGCTGTTCGGCGTCGTGCACCGGCGCACCCCCGAGTTCCAGACGCTGCCGCCGTACCGTCCTCAGGACGAGGAGGTGAAGGCGTACCGCAACTACTTCTTCGGACCGGCCTACCGTGACCTGCGCCAGCTCCTCACGCTGGAGCAGCGGTCGTACGCCGCCACCGTCGGCGACTCCTTCCGTACCGTGACCTCGCGGCAGTTCGTCGCTCCGGCGCAGCATCGGGCCCTGACCGTGCCGTACGGCCTGACGCTGTACCTGGGGCTGTGCGCGGGCACGGCGGTGGCCCTGCCGCTGCTCGGTCTGCTGATGGCACTGCACGCGCTCGTCCTGGCCCTGCTGACGGGCGGTGCCCGGCTCCTCGCCGGAACCCTGCGGGCCGTCGACCGGGCGGTGCTGTGGATGAAACGGCTGCGCACCGGAATGCTCTGCCCGCACTGCTTCGAACGCGTGCCCTACCCTGCGTACGACTGCCCCAGCCCCACCTGCCGGCGCCGGCACTCGGACATCCGCCCGGGGACGTACGGCATCTTCCGGCGTCGCTGCGAGTGCGGACAGCGCATGCCGACGCTGCTGATGCTGATGAGCCGGGACGCCCGGCTCCAGGCGTACTGTGTCCACCCGCACTGCGGGAAGCCGATGAACACGGACGCCGGCCACATGCCCGAGGTGGTGATACCGCTGATCGGCGGGCAGGCGGCGGGCAAGACCCAGCTGATGGCGGCCATCCTGCTGTCCCTGGAGCACGCGGCGGCGAACGGCGGTCCGGCGATCACCCACGCCGACGAGGAGTCGGACGCGAGCTACCAGGTGCTCCGTGAGGTCCTGCGGATCCGGGGACACACCCGCGCCACCCAGAAGACCCTGCCCCGGGCCCACTCCTTCGTCCTCGGCAGCGGCCGCTCCCAGCGGCTGGTCCACCTCTTCGACACGGCCGGCGAGCGGTTCGTCGACCGCGACGACACCGACGCGCTGCGCTACGCGCGGGCCGCGCGCACCTTCGTCTTCGTCCTGGATCCGATGGCGGTCAAGGCGTTCTGGACCACTCTGGAACCCTCGCCGGGCCCCCTGCTGGACCGCACCCTCGGCTCCACGGTCGATCCGGAGGAGGTCTTCGCCCGCTCGGTCCAGGCGGTGGCCGCGATGGGCGCCCCGCTGAAGCGTTCGCGCCTGGCGGTCGCCATCAGCAAGACCGACCTGCTCACCGAGCACGGCCTGGTACCGGCCCGCCTCGAAGACAGCGACAGCGCCCGGACCTGGCTCTGTGACGTGCTCGGCCTGCACAGCCTCGTGAAGGCCATGGAACTGGACTTCCGGGAAGTCCGCTTCTTCCGGACGGCCGCCGTGGCGGGTGAGGAGGCCGGCGTGGACGGCAGCGTCACGCGGTTCGCCGAGTGGTGCCTGCGGGGTTGAACAGCGGTCCTGTACCAGCGTGTGGGCGGCAGCAGGTGGATCTGCGTCACGGTCCCGTCGAGGCCGCCTGGCGGCGAACGGCGAGGCCGGCGAGGCGTGCTTGAGGGAGGGGCCGGGGCAGGGCTCCGGTCCCCTCCCAGGGGCGGCCGTTGGGGGTCGCCGCCCGTTCAGCGGGCGATCAGCAGCCGCTGGTGTGCCAGCGGCAGGCCGTGATCAGCGCGGCGGCGTGCTCCTCGCCGCGGGCGTCCTCGGTACGGACGTCCTCGGGCAGGACCTGGAGGGCATCGATGTCGAACTCCGCCATGGCGGTCTCCTTCTGTGCGGATGGAACTGCGGGTGGAATACCGGACCCGGACGGGCCCGGCAGCCGGTGGCCCACGGCCACCGGACACTCAGGGGTGGGCGGATCCGCCCTCGGGCAGCCACGCTCGCGGGCCGCCGTACCGCAGGCGCAGCAGGAGCGACATCCTGCCCCGACGTGTCGACGGCGGCCCGGGCGAAGGGGCCGTACTGGTCCGGGACCCGGACGTGGTGGCGTACCTGTGCCGGGTGTTCGACCAGCACTGGTCCGGAGCGACCCCGTTCCGCGGCAGCAGCGAGGCCGCCTACAAGGAGGTCGGCCCGAGCCTGCGCCGGGCGCTGGTCGGGCTGCTGGCCGAGGGCGCCAAGGACGAGGTGATCGCCCGGCGGATGGGCATGTCCCTGCGCACCTGCCGCCGCCACATCGCCGACCTGCTGGAGGAGTTGGGCGCCGAGAGCCGCTTCCAGGGCGGCGCCCTCGCCGAACGCGCCGGACTCACCACGGCGGGGGTAGCCCGCGGCGGCGGGACATCGCCACCATGGCCTTCAGCGGCACACGGGGCGGCGCCCACGGGTCTGGTGGTGCCGAGGTTCACCGGCTGGTGCGATCACCCGCTCAGCTGGCGGCGGACCAGTTCGTGGAACAGGCCGGTGGTGTCGGCGAGGAGTTCGGCGGGAGGGCCCTGCTGGACGACGCGGCCGTCCGACATGGCGATCACCCGGTCCGCGTCCATGATCGTGGAGAGCCGGTGGGCGATCACGATGCGGGTGGCCTTCAGGGTGCGGGTCGATTCGATGACCACGCGCTGGGCCTCGTTGTCCAGCGCGCTGGTGGCCTCGTCGAAGAAGAGGACGCGCGGCTTGCGGATGAGGGCCTGGGCGATCATCAGGCGCTGGCGCTGGCCACCCGAGACGGTGCCGCCGCCGTCGGACAGCATGGTGTGCATGCCCATCGGCATGGCCTTGATGTCCTCGGCCAGGCCCGCCATCGCGGCGGCTTCCCAGGCCTCCTCCAGCGAGAACGTCCCGGCGCCGCGGATGCAGTCGAGGATCGGGCCGGTGAAGGGCTGGGCGTTCTGCAGGACGACACCGCACTGGCGGCGCACGGCCGCCTGGTCCAGCGCCGCCAGGTCCTGGCCGTCGTACAGGACGCTGCCGGAGGCCGGCTTGTCGAAGCCGATGAGCAGCCGGAGCAGAGTGGATTTGCCGCATCCGCTGGCGCCGACGATCGCGACGAACTCCCCCGGCCCGATCGCGACGTTGATGTCATCGAGTATCAGAGGGCCGTCGTCCGTGTAGCGGAAGGACAGCGCCTTGGCCTCGACGGCGCCGGTCAGCTCGCCCGGCCGGGCACTGGCGCGGCCCGCCTCGGGCAGTTCCCTCAGGACCGGCCGCACCTGCTCGAACATCGGCAGCACCGCGGCCGCCGAGATGAGCGCGCCGGTCACCTGGGTGACCGAGGACATCAGCATCGTCAGGGCGGTGCTGAAGGTGAGGAACTCGCTGGCGGACATGACGCCGCGGGCCGGCCCGGCCAGCAGGACGAACATCACCAGCGTGCACAGCGGCAGGTACACCGCGCCGAGCACGGTGATGACGTTCTGGATCCGGCCGATGCGCTGCTGCAGCTCGCGGGTACGGGCGAACTCCCGTGCCCAGGCTGCGTAGGCGAAGCTCTCGGCCGCGGCGACGCGTAGTTTGGGCAGCCCGCGCAGGGTCTGGAAGGCCTGGTTGTTGAGCTTGTTGTTGAGCGTGATCAGCCGGCGCTGGTAGCGCAGCTGCCACAGGCCCAGGCCCAGGAAGACCGCCGCGATGACGACCAGCATGCCGATCGCCGCCAGCGCCAGCGGCACGCTGTGGACGAGCAGCAGCGCGAGGTTCATCGCGCCGACCGTGCTCGCCTGTACGCAGACCGGCCCGACACCGGACAGCGCGCTGCGGATCGCGCTGATGCCCATGGCCGCGCCGGCCAGTTCGCCCGTGGAGCGGCCTGCGAAGAACTTCGCCGGCAGCCTCAGCAGCCGGTCCCACACGGCCGGTTGCAACGTGGCCTCGATGCGGCCCTCCATGCGCAGGATGGAGATGTTCTGCAGCAGCATGAAGGCGGCCGAGACGACGCCGGTGGCGATGAGGGCCAGCGCGGTCTGCACGATGAGGCCGTTCTCGGCGTTGGGCACGTACCGGCCGAGCACCTGTCCGGTGGCGATGGGCACCAGGGCGCCCAGGACGACCGCGACGAGCCCGCCCAGGACCAGGCTGCGCAGCTCCGGCAGGGTGCCGCGAAGACTGAAGCGCAGCAGCGCCGGCAGGCCCACCCGCCCGTCGGGCAGCGGCCGGTAGAACATGACGGCGCGCGGTTCGAAGGCGGCCTCGTCAGCCTTGCCGATGCGCCGGCGCGTGCCGGTGGCGGGGTCGACCGCCTCGTATCCGCCACGCCGCCACAGCAGGGCGACGGGGGCTCCGTCCTTCTCGCGCCGGCCCACCAGCGGACCGCCGTTCTCCCGCCACCACTGCCCGTCGAGGGCGACCGCGCGGGTGCGTATCCGCGAGGCGAGCGCGATGCGTTCGACGGGGTCGGTCCGCCCGGAGGCGGCATCGGCCTCGCCCGGTTCGGACAGGGTGATGCGGGCCTCGTCGGCCACGAGGCAGCACACGGCGAAGGTGGTGTCGACGCTCGCGCCCCAGTGGCGCGAACGGCCGCCGGAGCGGTCGATGGAGGCCAGCAGCGTCCGGTCCGCCTGGGTGCGGGCTGCCTGCCCGGCCTCGATGCCGGCCGCCATGCGGTCCTCGTGGGCGCGTCCGAGCTGCTCGATCGAGCGGTCCAGGGCGTACAGCAGCCGGTACTGCTGATCGACCATGCCCTGCCACAGCGCCGTGTCGACGAGGAGGGTGCCGGTCGCGCCCTCCTCGTACACGGCGCCGTACTGCACGCTGCCTGGGGTGATCGCCATCCACAGGATGTCGTCGTCGGCCCGGCCCCGCTCGGTGGTCTGGCGGCCGTCCAGCGGTGCCTGGTACAGGACCCGCAGCCCTCGTCCGAGCCCGCGCGTGAACGCGTCCTCCAGCGGGCTCGGCCGGTCCGCGGGGGCTCCGTACCCCGTGTGATCGGCCCACTGCTGCTGGAAGGGGGCGCCGTACTCGGGGCCGGGCAGTTCCCGCAGCTCGATACGGCGCAGCAGGCAGCCCTGCGCGGGCCGGCCGACCAGGGTGTGCTCGGGGCCGTCGGCCGGGCCCAGCAGCAGGGTGCCCGCCCCCAGCCGGCCCAGGAAGTGCCAGTGCCCGGCCTGCGCGGCGTCGACGGCGAAGAGGTCCAGCTCGCCCTGTACGACGAGCCACAGCACGTGCGGGCCCTCCAGCGACAGGCTGCGCAGGCCCGTGCAGTCGACCGGCGAGCCGAGGGCGCCCAGGGCGGCGACGACCGGGTCGGCGTCCTGGCCCGGGGCCCAGCCGTACGGGGTCTGGTGCGGGTACGTCACCTCAGTGCTCCTTGACCAGTTCGGCGTACGGGCCCTGCGCGGCGACCAGGTACTCGTGCCGCCCGCGTTCCACGACCGTGCCCCGGTCGAGCACGACGATCTCGTCGCTGTCGCGCACCGTGCTCAGCCGGTGGGCGATGACCACGCAGGCGCAGCCGCGGCGCCGCAGGTTGTCGATGACGGTCTGCTCGGTCACCGCGTCCAGGGCGCTGGTCACTTCGTCGAGGACCATGACGCTGGGGCGCCTGACCAGCGCCCGGGCGATCTCCAGCCGCTGGCGCTGGCCGCCGGAGAAGTTCCGGCCGTCCTGCTCGACCCGGCTGTGGATGCCGCCGGGACGGCGGGCGACCACGTCGTGGACGGCGGCGTCCTGGAGCGCGGCGACGACGTCCTCGTCCGGAATCGAGGGGTCCCAGAGCGTGACGTTGTCGCGGACGGTGCCCTCGAAGAGGAAGACGTCCTGGTCGACGAAGGACACGGAGGCGGCCAGCGCGCTGCGGGGGATGTCCTCCAGGCGCATCCCGTCGATGCGGATCGCCCCCTGCCACGGCGTGTGGAGGCCCGACATCAGCCGTGAGACGGTGGACTTGCCGCTGCCGGAGCCGCCGACGAGCGCGACCTGCTGCCCCGGGCCGACCGACAGCGAGAAGTCCTTGAGCAGCGGGGCGTCCAGCGGGCTGTAGCCGAAGGTGACGTTGTCCAGCTCCACGTGGCCGGTGAGGCGGCGGGTGTGGGCGGCGGGCTCGCGGCGCGAGAAGACCGGATCGACGGGGAAGTTCTCCACGTCCTTGAGGCGGGCAACGTCGGCCGCGAAGTCCTGGATGCGTCCGGCGACGCCGCCCAGCCGGGAGATCGGCGCGGTGAAGCTGGTCACCAGAGCCTGGAAGGCGACGAGCAGACCGACGGTGAGATGCCCTTCCACCGCCCGCAGGCCGCCGATCATCAGGATCAGCGCGCTGTTGAGCGCCGCCAGCGTGGGTGCGACGATCGCGAGCCACGCGCTGGGCACGCCGAGCCGCTGCTGCACGTCGAGGGTGACCGCGTGCTGCCCCGCCCAGCGGCGGAAGAAGCTGTTCTCGCCTCCGGTGGCCTTCATCGTCTCGATGAGCTGGAGACCGCTGTAGGACGTGTTCGTCAGCCGAGCGCTCTCGGCGCGCAGTTTCTGGGTACCGGTGGCCCTGAGGTGCATCACGGTCCGGATGGCCACCACGTTGAGCAGCGCGATCATCACGCCGACGACGGTGAGCTGCGGATCGTACGTCCACAGCAGCACGGCGTAGAGCACGACCACGACGGTGTCCACGGCCGCGGCGGCCAGGTCCCGCGCGAGGGTCTCGGCGACGGCGTCGTTGGACTGCAGGCGCTGGACCAGGTCGGCCGGGTTGCGCTGGGAGTAGAACGCGACCGGGAGCCTGAGCAGGTGCCGCAGGAAGCGGGCGCTGCCCAGGGTGGAGGAGATGATGCGCCCGCGCAGCAGATTGGCCTGCTGAAGCGCCGTGAGCGTCCCGGTGAGCACCAGGGTGACGGCCATCGACGCGAACAGCACGCCCAGCAGGGACGTCTGCTCCCCGATGAGGAACATGTCGATGTACGTCCGGCTCAGGGCGGGCCCCGACGCGCCCACGGCCACCAGCAGCAGGCTGGAGACGACGGCGGCGGCCATGGTGCCCGAAGTACCGCGCAGACGGGCCGGCATGGCGCCCAGGACGCTCGGCCTGCGGCCGCCACGGCTGAAGCCCTCGCCGGGTTCGAAGGTGAGCACGACACCGGTGAAGCTGGTGTCGAACTCCTCCATGGGGACGAACCGGCGGCCCTTGCCGGGGTCGTTGATGTACACGCCCCTGCGGCCGAGGCGGCGGCCCGTGCCGTCGTAGACGACGTAGTGGTTGAACTCCCAGAAGAGGATGGCCGGGGCGCTCACCTCGGCGAGGGCGGCCAGGTCCATCTGCATGCCCTTGGCCTTCAGCCCGTAACCGCGCGCCGCCTTGAGGAGGTTGCTGGCGCGGGAGCCGTCGCGGGAGACACCGCATCCGATGCGCAGCTCCTCCAGGGGGACGAAGCGGCCGTAGTGGCCCAGCACCATGGCCAGGGCGGCGGCCCCGCACTCCACGGCTTCCATCTGCAGCACGGTGGGCGTGCGGACGGGGCGGGGAGTCCTGCCCCTGGGGACGGGCACGGACTTGCGGCGGGTGCCGCCCTTGGGCTCGGAGCCGCGGCGCCGGTGGCCGGCGGGAGGGAGCTGGGGTGCCCGGGGAGGTGTCCCGGTCTGCGACGCGGTCATGGCAGCAGCCAGTCCACGGGGCGCTGCGCGGCGAGGTGGACCGTAGCGGTGACCGGGGTCGTGGAGTCGAGGGCGTACGGGGGTCCGTCCACGGAGGACCACTTGTAGCCGGACCTGGTGGTGGTGGAGCGCTCCAGTTGTACGAGCACCGCGACCGGGTTGCCCTGCCTGGCGAACTGCTCGGCGAGCCCTCTGTCGCCGAGGAAGCCGCTGATCTGCGCCACCGTCTGAGGCGCACGGCCGACCGTCTTGACCCGGCCGCGCAGCACGCCGAAGCGGCCGCGGGGGGCCGACTGGACGTCGAGGTCGACCGGGGCGCCCACGGCGATCGTCGAGCCGCTGACGCCCGGCACGTACACGACGGCCATCAGGGGGTCGTCCGCGTTCTTCACGTGTTCGACGATCGCCACGTCCGCGCCGGTCGCGACCACCGAACCCACGGTGGCGGACAGTGTCGTGAGCCGGCCGCCCGTCACCGCGCGCACCGGCCGGTCGCCCTGCTCCGTACGGACGTTGAGAAGGGGCGCGCCGGGGGGCAGGAGCCCGCCCTCCTCGGCGAGGACCGCCGTCACCTGTCCGGCGACCGGACTCTGCAGTACGTAGGCGCCCTCGGCGTGGGTGAGGACGCCGGGTGCGCTCAGCTTGGCGGAGACGGTGCCGGTGAGGGCCCAGAAGGTCGCGGCGGCCATGACGACGACCGTGACGGCCAGTACGAGCCGCCCTTGCGGACGTGCGAAGCGCACGGGCAGATCGAGTTCTTCGGGCGATTGCAGCTTGGAAAGAGCCTTTTGACGAAACTGCACGGACTATTCCTTCAACTGCATTCGTATAGGTCGGGCGCGCGGGCAGGCATGAACCCCGGAGCCGTGGGGGACGCTCCGGGGTTCATGCGATATCCGCTCAGAGACCGGCGCGACCGGTGTTCACCGAAACGCCGGTGATGCCCGAGACCAGGCCGGGGACGTGGGAGACGAGACCGGTCGCGGCCTGGACGGTGTCGAGGGAGCCCACGACGCCGACGACGCTGCTGACGTCGCTGGTCACGGCGCCGGCCAGGCCACCGTGGATGCTGACGATGCCACCGGAGACGGCGTCCAGCTCGGAGTCGGCCATCTCACGGGTCTCAAGGTCGTTACGCATTATGCGCACCTTTCATTGGGGGGAAATGCGCGGCCGCCATTCCTCGACTGCCGCGGTGCGCAAGATGAAAGCACGCGAACGGGTGAGCAGGCCAATCCTGTTGACGCCTCCTCATGGGGCCGATGGCCACCTCCGACTATCGGCGTGCAGCTTCATTCACCGAATGGTGACAACTTCTCCGCGAGATCGAGTAACAGATATGCGAGGTCCACCATCCGCCCGGGATCAAACGGGACGAACACCCGTCAAACGCCGGGCGGGTGTCCTGCCTGCGGGTGAACTGTGAAAACGGGCGGGAGCGGCCACACACACGATGTGCAGGTTTTCGGAAGGCGTGTGGGGTGACCGGCCCGTCACACCGGGTGTACTCCGGAGTCCCGCCACGAGCCGGTCCTCGCGCGCCCGGTCCTCGCGCCCCCGCTCCTCGCCCGCCTGCTCCTCGCGCCCCGCCCCGTAGATCGTTCATACCTCTGAGTGAGGCCGACTGCCTTCGAGGGGGCCAGTCCCACGAAGTTCCCTACTGTGAGTCCCGAGGTGGCGGGCAGCCGCCCGACTGGCGCGTCGTCTCTTGCTCGGGAGCTTTCGTGACGCACGATCACACGACGTCCCTCCGACTGCGGCTGCGGTACCGGTTCGACCATCTGGTCGCGGGCGGGACCACCGCGCTCATCGGCTGGCTCGCCCTCGCCTGCCTCGCGGTCGTCATCCCGGCGAGCACGGTCCTGGTCTGGTCCGACCGAGCGGCCCCGAGCACCCTCTCCGGCCGGCTCACGGCGGTGTGGGTCAGCGTCGGCCAGACGCTGAAGATCGGGGGTGCGGTCGGCTCCCCGCTCTACGTCCTGGCTTCCGTGTCCCTCGCCCTGGTCGCCCTGCTGTTCGTGTCGACCCTGGTCAGTCTGATCACCACGGGCATCAACCGGCGCATCATGTCGCTGCGCCGCGGTCACTCCACCGTGCTGGAGGCACGGCACACCGTCCTGCTGGGATGGTCCGACCAGGTCTTCCCCGTGATCGGGGAGTTGGTCGCCGCCCACGCGAATCAGCGCCGGTCGGCCATTGCCGTGCTCGCCCCCAAGGACAAGGTGGAAATGGAGGACGACATCTGCGCCCGCGTCACCGGCCGTGGCAGGACGCGGATCATCTGTCGCAGCGGCAGCACCACCGACCCCACCGAGCTGTGCCGGGTGAGCCCGCAGACCGCGAAGGCGGTTCTCGTCCTGCCTCCCGCGGGGGACGGCGGTGACGCCCATGTCGTGAAGACCCTGCTCGCCCTCGACGCGGCCGTCCCCGGGGCGGGTGACGTGGTGGTGGTCGCCGCGGTCCGCGACACCCGCAACCACGTGACCGCCAAGCTGGCCGCAGGGCCGACGGGGCACGTCCTGTGCGTCGACGACATCGTCGCCCGGCTCCTCGTGCAGACCGCGCGCCAGCCCGGCCTCTCGCTCGTCTACCAGGAACTGCTGGACTTCGAGGGCGACGAGTTCTACACCGCCCCCGCCGAGGGGCTCGCGGGACGCACCTTCGGCGAGGCCCTGCTGTCGTTCGCCACGTCCGCCGTGGTCGGCCTGCTGCGGGCCGACGGCGGCGTCGCCCTCAATCCGGACCCCGCTACGGCGATCGGCGCGGGCGACCGGATCATCGTCATCTCACAGGACGACGACACGGCCGTACAGCTGGACGTGGCCTCCTGCGTCGAGGAGGAGGCGATCGTCACGGCCGGGACCAGGGCCCCCGTGGCCGAACGCCTGCTCCTGCTCGGCTGGAACCGCCGGGCTCCGCTCATCGTGGATCAGCTCGACCAGTATGTGAGCCCCGGAACGACCCTGGATGTCGTGGCGCTCGGCGAGTGGGCGGCGGCGGACGGCGCCGGTGACGTCGCGGCGGCCCTGAACCATCTCGAAGTGACTTTCCGCAGCGGGGACATCACCGACCCGCTCGTCCTGGCCAAGCTGGACGTGCCGTCGTACGACAGCGTGATCGTGATCGGTGAAACGGACCCGGTGGCCGCGGGAGCGCCTTCCCTGACAGCTCACGAGACGACGGGGCCGACGACGGCGACGGCGACGGACCCGGAGGCGCTGGCCGACGACCGGACGCTGGTCACGCTGCTGCACCTGCGGGCCATCGGGGAGGCCGCACGCCGGGAACTCGCCCTCACCACCGAGATGTCCGACGACGGCAACCGGCTCCTCGCGCCCGCCCGCGAGGGAGCCGACTTCATCGTGAGCGGCAGGCTCATCAGTCTCCTGATGACCCAGATCTCGGAGAGCCGCTACCTCGCCGACGTCTTCGAGGAGTTGTTCGACGCGGAGGGGCACGAGTTCTACCTCAGACCGGCCACGGACTACGTCCGGGCCGGTCGTGAGGTCTCCTTCGCCACGGTCGTCGAATCCGCACGCCGCCGCCGCGAGTGCGCGGTCGGCTACCGGCTGCGCGGGCAGATGTCCACGGGCCCGGCCTACGGGGTGAGCATCAACCCCGACAAGCGGCGGCGGATCCGGTTCGCCGAGGGCGACTGGCTGATCGTGCTCGCCGAGAGCTGACGGTACCGCCGCGGCCGCGCCGGCCGACGCCCTGGGTTCGGGCGGCGGCCGGCGCGGCCCTCAGCCGCTCACGGCGCCGAGTGGACTTCCAGCGCGGCCCGTACCGCGGATTCCAGGGCCCCTTCGATCCACGCAGGCTTGATGGAGGTGTGGCACCCGGCGAAGTGCAGGTTGCCCTCGGCCTTGCGGACATGGGGGAAGAGCTCGGTGTGCTGGCCGGGCAGCAGCACGGACGCCTCACCGTAGGCGTACGGATCACGCATCCAGGACTGGGTGCGGCCGACTCCGGTGTAGAACACCTCGATCCGCTGCCCGAACACCTCCTGGACGCCTGCCAGGGCGCGCGGGTACCGCTCGTCGTCGTCCAGGGAATCCCATTTCAGGGCGTCGTCCGACCAGCTGTAGGAAGCGAGGACCACCCCGCCGGCGCTGCCTTCGACAGGGTAGGACGGCTGGAACATGAAGCGGTTGGGATTGTCGGTCGCCGAGCCGCCGCCGATGACGCCGGCCGCTTCGGGCTGGTCGCGGGTGACCGCGCGGCAGGCGGCGTAGTGGGCGCGCTGGGCATCGGAGATGTGGCCCTTGGGCACGGAGGGGTGGGCGCCCAGCAGACCCCCTGCCTCCGGGGTCTGCGCGAGCTGGTACCTCCGGTACAGGCCGGGCTTCACGGCCTCCAGCTCCCGCTTCCAGTCGGCTTCGTCGAACTCCCACCAGCGGCGGCTGAATTCGAGCAGCACCTTGGTGGCGGCGTCGTAGTGCAGTTCGGTGACCGCGCGCCGCTTGCCGTAGGAGAGCGCGGGGGTGACCGGGATGTGGCGCAGCCCGGAGAAGGGGACGGTGATGATCGCGGTGTCGGCGGTGAAGGTCTCGCGCTGTACCGGGCTGCCGCCACGGCCCTCGGACACGGTGTCGACGGTGACCTGGCCCTCGCCATGGGTGATCCGGGTGGCACGCCGGTCGAGCCGTACCAGGTCCTTGACCCGGGCGTAGAGCGCGTCCGCCAACGTGGCCGTGCCGCCGGGCAGTTCGAAGAAGGCGGTGTCGGGGCTGATCAGCGAAGCCCCGATGAAGCTGTGCACGAAGGCGAGGTGCAGACGGGAGGTGAGGTTCTCGACCGTTCCGATCAGGTCGATGGTCCGCTCGTCGAGCTCCGCCACCTCCGTCAGGTACCGGTACATCGACATGTGGCCGTAGTTCTGGATGACGCGGGCCCAGCCCTCGACGAGTTCCCTGTCCTTCTTGCCCTCGATCTCCTTGCGTACGGGAGCGAAGGCGTCCCGGACGATCTGGGCGGCGGGCACGGACTCGTAGGCCTGCGGCACTCCGAAGGAGCGGTTGACCGCCTGCGGGCTGCGCGCGTAGTCGGCCCGGCGTGTACGGATGCCGTTGACGTAGATCCATGTCCGGTACGCGGGGCGACCGGCCCCGTCGACGTCGACCAGGTGGAAGCGCCGACGCTTCAGGCCGAGGCCGTCCATCAGCCCGGTGACCAGCGGGTGGCTGTCGGGGATGCGCATGGCCCCGGCCTCGGCGTACTGCTTCGGGTCGGCGAAGGGCGCGGCGGACTTCTCGTGGCCGCCCGCACGGAAGGTCTTGATCCGGCCGCCGACCCGGTTCGCGTTGGCCTCGATGACGGTGACCTGGTGCCCGGCCTCGCGCAGCAGGTGGGCGGCGGTGAGCCCGGCGGGCCCGGCGCCGACGATCAGCACGTTCTTGCGGGCGCGGGAGCGGGGCAGACCGTTCTTCAGGAGGATGTCCGCGTAACGCGGCACCAGGGGCTGGTCCTTCTCGTCCCGCACGAGGATGGCACGGGCGATGGTGAGGCAGGTGTCCCAGTCGGGGCGTGCTGCGCCGGGCGCGGCTTTCGGCGTCTCGGCGGAAGCGGCGGCGACCGTCAGGGCGCCGGCTCCCGCGACCGCGGCCGCGCCGGCGATGACGGTACGGCGGGAAGGCCTGCGGACAGGCTCCGGTGCGGGCTCGTCCGAGGGCTCAGGGGTGGCAAGCGGATCAGTGATCATGGGTCAACTCTTGCCGCCCGCCCGGGCCCGGACGATCAAAAACCGGTGGGCCGGGGAACAACCACCCGGACGTGGGTCGCGGACCGCCCGGCGCTGACGAACTGGGTTTCGTACGGGTGGCAGCGAGCCGCGGGAATGCCGATCGGTCGGGCGTCCAGGGGCTGGTCCCCGTCGGCCAGGACCAGGTTGACGCCAGCGGCGGGGGCGGCCGGGAAGAAGGCGATCGCGGCCCAGGCGGCCGGCGTGTCCGGGGTCCGGGGTCCGGGGCACGATGTGCATCAGCACCTGGGCGCCGGAGACGGTGCCGCCGACCAGGGCGGAGACGTGCATCCGGGCCGGTCGGACGCCCGCCGTCGGGCCACACGGCGCGCAGCGAGCGGCCGAGATCGCGGCCGGTCACCGACGCTCACCGCAGGGTGCCGGCGGTGAGGACGGCGGGACCGCCGCCGCCCTGCGGAGGGCTACCAGTCGGGAAGGTGCGCCCTGACCGCGCGCTCGAAGGCGGTACGGGCGGCGAGGTCTTCGACGGTGACGGCGGTGCGTCGCGCCCAGGGGTGGGCCGGGGGGTACCACGACGGCCAGGTAGCCCCTGGCCACGGGCGGCTCTCCAGTCCCTTCGGCGCGGGGGCTCTCGATCAGGCCGATGTCGGCGCGGCCTTCCAGGACGGCCCGGGCGACGTCGGCGGAGTTGCCCGATTCGAGGGCGACGCTGGTCGCGTTCGTGCAGGGCGCCGAGGGCCGCGTCCAGTCCGTGCGCCGCGTCGATCACGGTCCGGGCCCATTCGGCGATCAGCGCGCCCGCGGGCGCTCCCGTACGGGCAGGCCGACGAGCCCGCTCGCCCCGCCGTCGCCGTCGCCCTCAGAGGGGATCCACGTCCAGGAAGGCCGAGAGGTCGGGTTCCGCGCCGTCGGAGGACCCGGGCAGTGCCTGTTCCGCCCAGATGACCTTGCCGTCGGGGGTGTATCTGACGCCCCAGTGCTCGCTGAGCTGCGCCACGAGGAACAGTCCGCGCCCTCCCTCGTCCGTGGTGGCGGCGTACCGCAGGTGCGGGGCGGTGCTCGTGCCGTCCCAGACCTCGCAGGTCAGGGCGTGGTCGTGCAGCATCCGCACCCGCACCGGCGCGCTGCCGTGCCGCACGGCGTTGGTGACCAGCTCGCTGAGGATCAGTTCGGTGGCGAAGACGAGTTCCGTCAGGCCCCACTCTTCGAGCTTCTCCGCCGCCGCCTTCCGTACCACGCCGACCGCGCTCGGCTCGTACGGCACGTCCCACTGCGCGACGCGGTCCTCGCCGAGGGTCCGTGTCCTCGCGATGAGCAGCGCCACGTCGTCGGCCGGCCGGGCCGGCAGCATCAGGTCGAGCACGGCCTGGCAGCTTTCCTGAGGGTCCCGGTCGGGATGGCTCAGCGCCCCGCGCAGCAGCTCCAGGCCCTCTCCGATGTCCCGGGTCCGCTCCTCGACCAGCCCGTCGGTGTAGAGGACGAGCTGGCTCCCTTCGGCCAGGTGGAGCTCCGCGGTTTCGAACGGCATGCCGCCCAGCCCCAGCGGGGGTCCGGCCGGCAGCTCCATGATCTCCGTCGTGCCGTCGGGAGCGACCAGCAGGGGCGGCAGATGGCCCGCCCGTGCCACGGTGCAGCGCTGGGACACCGGGTCGTAGATGGCGTACAGGCAGGTCGCGCCCAGTACGCCGCCGGTCACGCCGTCGCTGACCGCGTCGTGGTCGATGCGCTGTACGAGGTCGTCGAGGCGGGCGAGGATCTCATCGGGCGGCAGGTCGAGCGAGGAGAAGTTGTGCACCGCGGTACGGAGCCGTCCCATGGTGGCCGCGGCGTGCAGGCCGTGCCCGACGACGTCTCCGACGACCAGCGCGACCCGGCTGCCGGGCAGCGGGATCACGTCGAACCAGTCGCCGCCCACCCCGGACTGCGCGGGCAGGTAGAAGTGCGCCACGTCCACGGCGCTCTGTTCGGGCAGGGCGCGCGGCAGCAGGCTGCGCTGGAGCGTTTCCGCGAGGGCGTGTTCGCGGGTGTAGCGGCGGGCGTTGTCCATGCTGACCGCCGCGCGGGCGACGAGTTCCTCGGCCAGCGACAGCTCGTCCTCGTCGAAGGGCTCCGGTTTCTCCGACCGCCAGAAGTTGACCACGCCGAGCACGACGCCCCGGGCCCTGAGCGGGGCCGCGATGAGCGAGTGGATCCCGTAGTCGAGGATGGCCCGGGCGCGCGGCGGGTCCTGGGCGACCCAGCCCGGCGCGTCGGACAGGTCGGGGACCAGTTCCGCCTCTCCGGTGCCGTAACCGCGTGCCTGCGGGGTGGACGGCAGGAAGTCGATCAGCCGGCCGAGGGGGTAGAGCGGGTGGTCGGAGCGGATGCCGCAGACCGCCGTGCGCCGCATGTCGGTGACCTCACCGGGTTCGTCGCCGCCGAGCACCGGGTCGGCCAGGTCGACGGTGCAGAAGTCCGCGAAGCGGGGGACGGCGACGGAGGCGAGTTCCTCGGCCGTCTGCACCACGTCGAGGGAGGTGCCGATGTCGCCGCCCGCGTCGTACAGGAGTTTGAGGCGCCGGCGGGCCGTCTCGGCCCGGCTGGTGAGGACCTGCATCTCGGTGGAGTCGCGGATGGTGACCGCGCAGCCCTCCGGCCGGCCGCCGGGGTGGGTGGACCGCTGGTTGACCACGAGGAGCCTGTCTCCGCTCTCCAGCACCTCGTCGGTGGCTTCCCTGCCGGACAGCAGCAGGTCGGCCATGGGGCGGTCCAGGCCCGGTACGTCCCCGATGCGGCGTCCCTCGGCGTCCTCCGGCAGGTCGAGCAGCCGTTTGGCCTCGTCGTTCGCCAGCAGCAGCCGCCCTTCACCGTCGGTGATCAGCACCCCTTCGCGGACGGCGTGGAGCACCGCGTCGTGGTGCTCGTACATGCGGGTCATCTCCTGCGTGCCCAGCCCGTGGGTCTGGCGGCGCAGCCGTCGGCTGATCAGCGCCGTGCCGGCGGTGGCCAGGGCCATGCCGGTCGCGATGGCCAGGAGGATGACGGGGAGCTGGCGGTCGACGACGCCGGTCACGTTCTTCACCGTCAAGCCCGCTGACACCAGGCCGACGACCTTGCCGTCGGGCGCGGTGACCGGCACGACGGCCTGGATCTCCTTGCCGAGCGGGCCGTCCACGCTCTCGGTATAGGTGTGTCCGGCGAGCGAGGGCTCGATGGTGCCGACGAACCGCTGTCCGATGCGTTCCGGCTGGGGGTGGCTGTACCGGATGCCGTTGGTGTCCATCACCACGATGAAGTCCACGCCGGCGGCCTTGCGCGTCTGCTCGGCGAGCGGCTGCAGGACGGAGGACGGATTGGGCGTCTTCAGCGCGTCCTGCAGACCGAGCTGGTGGGCGAAGGTCTGCGCGACGGAAACCGACCGGTTGCGTGCCTCCCGGTCGATGTCGTGCCGCGACTGGAGCACCAAGGCCAGGAGGGCGCTGGCGGCGAGCAACACCACGATCGCCACCTGGAGGACGAAGACCTGTCCGGCGACGCTCCTGAACTTGCTGCCTAGGAGTGACCGCACCGACGTGCCCGGCACGGGTGGCGAGGAATGGTCACGAACCCATTTGTAGCACTTCCGGGCGCCCAAAGCTCCCGATCGGCACACTTCGCACCCGGACGGTCACCCGTCGGCTCACACCTTCACGCCCGCCCGGCCGGTCTGCGCGGTCCCGGCGGTCTTCGCGGCCTGCGGGGTCTGCCCGGTCTTCGGGGCCTCTCCGGCCTTCGGGGTCTCCGCGCCCTCGGGGGTGCAGGTGACCTCGTCGCGCGGCGTGTAGTGGGTCTTGAACTCCTCGCGCTTGACCTCCCGGCCTCCCTGGACGAAGACACGGCCGACGGACACGTCGAAGCCTTCGAGCGGGGTCTGGACCTCGCACGTCGGTCCGCTGCCCGTCCGCTTGCCGGGTGGCGTGATGTTGGTGCGCGGCCCCTTGGTCGCCTTGACCTCGTCGTACTTCTTCGTGCCGAGGAGGGTGATGGTCAGCGACGTGTCGGTGGACTCGGCCTGGATGTAGATGGGGTGCCCGGAGTCGTTGATCCAGCGCAGGTCGAGGGTGCCCCATGCGACGGTGGCCTCGCGGCCTTCGGGGTAGCGCTCGATGTAGAAGGAATGGGCTCCGTGCTCGACGGGCTTGAGGCCGGCGAAGAACATGGCGTTGTACATGGTGGTGGCGACGGCCGAGACGCCTCCGCCGGGCGATTTCACGTACTGGCCGTTATTGATCATGATGCCGTCGACGAAGCCGTTCTCCGGGGTGCGCTCACCGACCGTCCGGTTGAAGCTCCACTCCTGCCCCGGAAGGACCACGGAGCCGTTGATGAGCTCCACGGCGCGGCCGATGTTGGTGGTGCGGTACGGAGCGGCCGGGAAGGCGACGGTGAAGGAGGAGACCTTCTCCTTGATGCCGAGCCGGCGGGCCTCGGCGCTCGTGAGGTCCGGCTGGACCGCCACGGTGGCGACCTCGCCGCTGCGGGCCGCGCCCGAGCGGGTCAGCAGCGGCAGCACGGCCCGGCGGAGCGCCGCCTCCGTGACCTGGCGTCCCGCACGGCCGTGGTCCCCGAGGACCACGCGGCCGTCCGTGGCGAGGCCGAGCGCGGCGTCGCGCGGGGCCTGGGTGGCGTCCTCGACCGGGCGGGCCACCGCGGGCTCGGCGAGCAGGCCCTTGGAGTCGAGGGACGGCACGAGGCGGCCCTGGTCGTCAGAGTTCATCGCCAGGTGCTTGCCGAGGACGGCGGGGCTTATGGATATGCGCCTGTCGGCGACGGTGAGCGTGACGGGCCCCGACATCGCCGGCTCCGCGAACTGCCGCATGGCCCGTCCGGTCTCCTCGGCCCCCACGCGCGGCTGGGTGCGCTCGACCGGCATCACGACGGGGCCGGCGCCCGCCCGCAGGTATGCGGCACGGAGGGTGTCGACGGCGCGGTCCCCGGCGAGGGAGACGCCGGTCAGCGGAGCGACGGCCTTGGCCGTGCCCTTCTCGAACGCGATCGATCCGTCGCGGACCTGCTGCCCGGCGGCCCGGCCGATCCGGTCGACCGCGGCGCGGCCGGCCGCCTCGTCCACGCGGACCACGGGCTCGATGTCCCTGCTGGCGGAGGCGAAGAGACCGCCGATGACGGTGACGGGGCCGTAGCCCTTGCGTGCGGCGCGGTCGACGGTCGCGGCGGTGTCGAGTGACAGCCCGAGCGCGGCCGGATCGGCCTTCTCGACCCGGTCGCCGATCTGCATGGCGACCGGCGCCGCGGCGGTGGGGCCGAGCTCCCGGGTGAGCGCCTGACGTGCCTGCGCACGGCTCATCCCGCCGATGTCCACCCCGTGGACCCGGGTGCCGGCCTCGATGTCGCCGCCGGTCACGAGCCCGGTGACGTAGAGGCCGCCCAGTCCGAGTACGACTGCTCCGCCTGCCACCGGCAGAGCGATCCGCCAGTCACCCATCCAGCTGCCTGCGCGTCCCATGTCTCTCCCGGCCGGTATACGACGATTCCGGGAAATAATGATTCATGGAAAACGGGTCATTCGGGGGCGGATGTAACTCTTGTCACGAAGCGGACCAAGATCAGCCGAGTCGGGCCGGGGAGGATGCGCCCGGCGCCAGCAGGCGGGGCGTGCCGCTCCCGTCGGCGGGAACGGTCCACAGGTCAGTGGTGTCGGGGGCTCCCTCGGCCGGGAGGCCGTAGGCGAGGGTCCGGTCGTCCAGCCAGACGGCCTGGTCGTCCACGCTGTGCTTCTCCGCGAGCGGGTGCTCGCGGAGCGTGGCCAGGTCCAGGACGTGTTCGCGCCACAGCGACGCGCCGCGCTGCACGCGCTTCTTGTACGCGATCCGGGTCTCGTCCGGCGACAGGGACGGGCACTCGACGTTCTGCGCGAGGATGGTGACCGTACGCCGGGATATCGAGCCCTTGACCAGGTGGGTCTGGCCCGCGGTGCCCAGGGTGGCGTAGAAGGTGTCGTCGTCCTTGGAGAAGGTGATACCCCAGAAGTTCACGTCCCCGGAGCGGTACTCCCGGCCGTCCATGGAGATGGTGAACTTCTCCAGGTCGGGTTCGAGGGCTCCGCTGCGGGTGTCCGCGATCGCCGTACGGGTGGAGAAGAACGCGGCGCCGTACGACTCTCCGGCGACGAAGACGGTCCAGGCGGCGAACCGGCCGCTGGGAGAGACGCGGGCCCGGCTGGGCGTGCCCGCGAGGGGGAAGCTGTGCAGCGTGCGCAGGTCGGCGTCGACGATCAGGGCCCGGTTGTCCTGGGCGAGCGCGCCCGGCGTGGAACGCAGGCACACGCCGGTGCCAGCGGCGGCGTGGAAGCGCTGGCAGGTGAGGTCGGAGACGGTGCGCGCGGCCTGCGGGGTCCCGGCCGGGACGGAGGCGAGGGCGCCGCGGTGCGGGCCCGGTGCGCCGTTGAGGAAGGTCAGCCGGTCCTGCGGGCCGAGGGTGACGCTGCCCGCGGCGACGGCCGGGCCGCCCGGCTGCGGCGCCTCGCCGCGCGCGGCGGCGCGCAGTACCAGTGCGGTGGCCAGAGCCCCGAGGAGCAGCACGGCCGCGGCGAGTACGAGCAGGCGGCGCGACAGTGTCATCGGGTTCCTCGCGGGCGTGGGAGCGGGTCGGTCGGGTCGGTCGGGTCCGTCGGGTCGGCCGGGTCCGGGGCGGTGCCGTCCGGGGCGTCCGTCGGGTGGGTCAGACCGGCCGGGTCCGGGACGGTGCCGGCCGGGGCGGTGCCCTCCGGAGCGGTGCCGTCCGGGGCGTCCGTCGGGTCGGCCGGGTCGGTCAGACCGGCCGGGTCCGGGGCGGTGCCGGCCGGGGCGGTGCCGGCCGGGGCGTCCGTCGGGTCGGCCGGGTCGGCCGAGTCTGTCGGGTCGGCCGGGTCCGGGGCGGTGCCCTCCGGAGCGTCCGTCGGGTCGGCCGGGTCGGTCAGACCGGCCGGGTCCGGGGCGGTGCTGGCCGGGGCGTCCGTCGGGTCGGCCGAGTCCGTCGGGTCGGCCGGGTCCGGGGCGGTGCCGGCCGGGGCGGTGTCGGCCGGGGCGTCCGTCGGGTCGGCCGGGTCCGGGGCGGTGTCGGCCGGGGCGTCCGTCGGGTCGGCCGGGTCCGGGGCGGTGCCGGCCGGGGCCGGCGGACGCAGGACGAACCCGGCGACGGCCGCGCAGCAGAGCAGGCCCGCCGCGGCGAGGGACAGGGCCGGCCCGGCGCCCCAGAGCGTCCACGCGCCGCCGAAGGCCAGCGAGCAGCCGAAGCGGGCCAGCGCCTGGCCGGTGCCGACCAGGGCGAGGCCGGTGGCCCGCAGCTGCCGGGGCACGGTGGCGGCGACGGCCGCCGGCAACACCCCGTCGGTGGCGGCGTAGAACATGCCGTGCAGCGCGAGGACGAGGCAGGGCAGGGCCGGCGAGTCGGGGGACCACAGCAGCAGCCCGTACCCGGCCAGCAGGAGGGCGTGCCCGGTGAGGAACATCGTGCGGCGCCCCATCCGGTCGGCGAGGGCGCCCGCCGGGACGGCCAGCAGCAGGAACACGGCGGCGGTGCCCAGCGGCAGCAGCGGGAACCAGCGCTCGCCGATGCCGGCGCGCTCCTGCAGCAGCAGGTAGACGAAGGCGTCGCTGACGGTGGTGAGGCCCAGCAGGGCGGCGCAGACCGCCAGGGCGCGCAGCCGGGGCAGGCGCAGCAGGGCCAGTGCCTCGCGCGGGCCGACGGGGGCCGGTTCCGGGCCGGCGCCGCCCTTCGGCCTGGGCCGGGGCCTGGGCCGGGGGGCATCGCCGCCACCGGACGGTACGAAGAGCACGAGCACCACGACGCCGAGTACGGCGACGCACGCGCTGACGCCGAAGACCGCGTCGTAGCCGTCGATCGCCACGCTCAGGATGAGGAAGGCGGCGAGCGGGCCGAGCAGGGCTCCGGTGGTGTCCATGGCCCGGTGCACACCGAAGGCGCGCCCCTGTAACTCGGCCGGGGTGGACAGGGAGATCAGCGCGTCGCGCGGCGCGGTGCGCAGGCCCTTGCCGGTGCGTTCCAGGACGAGGACCAGACCCACCGGGCCCAGGCTGTGGGCGAGCAGCAGCAGCGGCTTGCACAGGGCGGACAGGCCGTAGCCGATGCCGGCGATCAGCTTGTGGTTGCGGACCCGGTCGGCGAGGTGCCCGCCGGTCAGCTGCACCAGGGCGCTGACCCCGTTGTACACGCCGTCGAGCGCGCCGAAGCCGAGGGGGCTCAGGCCCAGACCCGCGACCAGGTACAGGGGCAGCACGGCGGTGACCATCTCCGAGGAGATGTCGGTGATCAGGCTGACCGTGCCCAGCGCGAGGACGGCGGAGGCGACCGCGGGGGTCCGTCCGGGTCCGCGGTCCGGCGCGGTCTTCGACCCGGCGGGGGCGGAGCGGTCCGCGAGGTACATGCTCAGGCGCTCCCGGTGGCGGGGGTCTCGGACACTCGAACGTGCGAGTGGAAACATAGTGGTTGTACGGGCCAACGGTGGGGGGTTCGCCGCGATCCGGCCGATCACCGGCTCAGTTCTGGCGGCTGCTCTCGTCCCGCAGCCAGGTGGAGAAGTCCTGATCGCGAATGGCCTTGCGGGAACCCCTGCGGGCGGCGAGTGCCGCCGCGACGAAGACCACCACCCCCGGGAGCAGCCCCGGTTGGGCCCGCAGCAGGGCGCGCAGATCGGCCGAGCCGGTGCGGGCGGACGGCGCGGACGACACGGACGACGAAGCCGGGGCGTCGGCCCGTAGTGAGGCCTGGAAGCGCTCGTACTCGGCGGAGGAGGTCGCCGCGCGGATCCGTCGCCTGATCAGGTCGGACCAGGTGCGCGGCGGATGGACGACGACCCGGGCGGCCTCGACCACCAGGCGCTCCCCCGGCCCGAAGGCGAGCGACGCGGCCAGGTCGTCGGCCATCAGCGGGGGCAGAGCGGCGAGCCGCTCGTGCCCCGGCTCGGACACGGCGATGACCCCCCGGCCGAACAGGCCTTCGCGGACGGCCGGCAACCGCTGCCACACCCGGTAGTACGCCCGGACCGGCCATGCGCAGCCGGTCAGCGGGATGTCCCGGCCGGGGGCGGCGGCGAGCAGGTCAGGACTCCCGGCGAGCGCGCCGGCCAGGGCCCGTACGTCGGCGGCCCCGACGACGACGTCGGCGTCCACGTAGAGGCGGGGGAAGCCCCGCGCGTGCTCGTCACCGACCCGGAGGGCCGTGTGCTTGGAAGGGGTCGGGATCTCGACCACCCGTACCCGAGGGCCGCGCGCGGACGCCACCTCGGCGGTGTCGTCCGTACAGCCGTTGCACACGACGACGATGTCGGGCCCGGACGCGGAGGCGTCGGCCAGGAGCGCGTCGAGGAGGCGGCCGATGACCCGGCCCTCGTTGTGGGCCGGTATCACGATGCTGGTCACCCGGGCAGTATGCACGCTCGAACACCCGCGCCGGGTGATTCCGTCAACTCTCCCCGGCCGTACGCCCGGTGGACTAGATTGGCCGGCGATACAGGTTCGGCTGCTTGGGGGAACACGCAGCCGGCCGGGGGGCTGAAGTACGCATTACGCAGAGCGCAGAGCATCGGTTGTGGGGGGCCATCACCGTTGAGCGGGTCACGCACGGGACGCGGGGGCGTCCGGTCCGCCGTCGACGGTGTTTCCCCTCCATCACACGCGCCCCGGCCATGAGTTGTCGACACGCCAGCCGGCGTGTTTCGCGGAGCGAAGGGGAACGCTGTGAAGGACACTGCGAAGGACGCCGCCGGCCGGGGGGCCACCGAGGCATTAGGCGTCGCCGTGGTCGGCGCGGGCTACTGGGGCCCCAATCTCGTCCGCAACTTCCAGTCCGCACCGGAGTTCCGGCTCCGCTGGCTCTGCGACCTGAACGAGGACCGGGCCCGGCAGGTGCTCGGCGGGTACTCGACGGTCCGGGCGACCTCCGACTACGCGGAGGTCCTCGCCGACCCGGACGTCGACGCGGTCGCCGTGGCCACCCCCGCCGGTACGCACCTGGACGTGGCGCTGGCCGCCCTGCGCGCCGGAAAGCACGTCCTCGTGGAGAAGCCGCTGGCCGCCACGTACGAGGACGGGCTGCGGCTGGTGACCGAGGCCGAGGAGCGCGGTCTCACGCTGATGTGCGACCACACGTACTGCTACACCCCGGCCGTGGGCCGCATCCGGGAGATGGTCCGCTCCGGCGAACTCGGCGACATCCAGTTCTTCGACTCGGTCCGGATCAACCTCGGGCTCGTCCAGAAGGACGTCGACGTCCTGTGGGACCTGGCCCCGCACGACCTTTCGGTCCTCGACTTCATCCTCCCGGACCACGTCCGGCCGGTCGCGGTGGCCGCGCACGGAGCCGACCCGATCGGGGCCGGGCAGTCCTGCGTGGCCTACCTGACGCTCCAGCTCAACACCGGCGCGATCGCGCACGTACACGTCAACTGGCTGTCCCCGACGAAGGTACGGACCACCATGGTCGGTGGGTCCAAGCGCACCCTGGTGTGGGACGACCTCAACCCCGTCCAGCGCGTGGCGGTGTTCGACCGCGGGGTGGACCTGACCGCCCCGCAGGAGATCGGCGCCGACGAGCGCCGCGACATGCTCGTCTCCTACCGGAGCGGCGACATGGTGGCGCCCGCGCTCGGCGAGAAGGAGGCCCTGCGCAGCATGGTCGAGGAGTTCGCCGCCGCGATCAGGACGGGTCGGCCGGCGCTGACCGACGGCCGCGCCGGACTGCAGGTGCTGGACATCCTCGAAGCAGCCTCCCGGAGCCTGGAGTTCCGCGGGGCGGTCGTCGGACTGCGCACCGGGCGCTGACCGTCCACGGGCCGGGCGCGGCCCGCCGGCACGGCGATCGCAGGCCGATCGCACGCAAGACCATGACCGACTCAGTGGGGGCAGGGCGTTGAGCAGCGTACGAGGCAAGAAGATTCTGGTCACCGGCGGAGCGGGCACCATCGGCTCGCACGTGGTGGACCTCCTGGTGGACAACGGGGCACGCGAGGTCGTGGTGCTCGACAACTTCGTGCGGGGGCGGGCCGCCAACCTGGCCCGCGCCCTGCCGAGCGGCGTGGTGGAGGTCGTCGAGGGCGACATCCGCGACGTGGCCACGGTGCGCAAGGCGACGGAGGGCGCCGACCTGGTGTTCCACCTCGCCGCCATCCGCATCACCCAGTGCGCGGAGGAGCCCCGGCTGGCGAACGAGGTGCTGGTGGACGGCACGTTCAACGTGCTGGAGTCGGCGGCGGCCGCGGGAGTGGGCAAGGTGATCGCCTCGTCCTCGGCCTCGGTCTACGGGCTCGCCGATACGTTCCCGACCACCGAGCTCCACCATCCGTACAACAACGACACCTTCTACGGGGCCGCGAAGGCCTTCAACGAGGGCGTGCTGCGCAGCTTCCACGCCATGTACGGGCTGGACTACGTCGCGCTGCGCTACTTCAACGTGTACGGGCCCCGGATGGACATCCACGGCCTGTACACCGAGGTGCTGATCCGCTGGATGGAGCGGATCGCCGCGGGTGAGCCGCCGCTGATCCTCGGTGACGGCACGCAGACCATGGACTTCGTCGACGTCAGGGACATCGCGAGGGCCAATCTGCTGGCCGCGGAGTCGGATCTGACCGACGAGGTGTTCAACATCGCCAGCGCGACCGAGACCAGCCTGCTCGACCTCGCGCTCGGGCTGCTGGAGGCGATGGGCGCGCAGGGGCTGGCGCCGGTGCACGGGCCGGCCCGCGCCGTGAACGGGGTGACCCGCCGTCTCGCGGACATCTCGCTGGCCACGCGCCGGCTCGGCTTCACCGCGGAGATCGACATGCGCCGGGGACTGCGGGACCTGGTGGACTGGTGGCGGGCCGAGCGCGCCGCCGACGCCGCCGCCGAGAAGGCCGGCCGATGAGCGTCGCGGACGCCGCCCCGGCCCGTGTCCCGGTCATGGTGCCGTGGCTGGGCGAGGAGGAGGCTAAGGCCGCGGCCGACGCGGTGCTCTCCGGCTGGGTCGCCCAGGGCCCGCGGGTCGCCGAGTTCGAGCGGGCCTTCGCGGAGCGGGTGGGCGCCGAGCACGGCATCGCGGTGAGTTCGTGCACCACCGCCCTGCACCTGGCCCTCATCGCGCTGGACCTGGGGCCGGGCGACGAGGTGGTCGTCCCCTCCCTGTCGTTCATCGCCACGGCCAACGCGGTGCGCTACGTGGGCGCGCGGCCGGTGTTCGCGGACGTCGAGGAGGCCACCGGCAATCTGACCCCGGCCACCGTGGACGCGGTCCGCACGCCCCGGACGAAGGCGGTGCTCGCCGTCCACCAGGGCGGGGTGCCCGCGGACGTGCACGCGCTGCGCGCGGCGTGCGCGCAGTGGGACGTCGCCCTGGTGGAGGACGCCGCCTGCGGCATCGGCGCGACGGTGGGCGGCAAGTCCGTCGGCCACGGCGCGCTGCTCGCCGCCTGGTCGTTCCACCCCCGCAAGGTGATCACCACTGGCGAGGGCGGCATGCTGACCACGGACGACGCGCAGTGGGCGGAGCGGCTGCGGCGGCTGCGCGAACACGGCATGAACGTGTCCGCCGCGCAGCGGCACGCGAGCGCCAAGCCGATCGTCGAGAGCTACCTGGAGGTCGGCTACAACTACCGGATGACCGACATCCAGGCCGCGGTCGGCCTGGTGCAGCTGGGCAAGCTGGACGCGATCGTGGCCCGGCGGCGGGCGCTGGCCGCCCGGTACGCGGAGCTGCTGCGCGCGGTACCCGGTCTCACCCCGGTCACGGACCCGGGTCACGGTCAGGGCAACTTCCAGTCGTACTGGGTGCTGCTGGCCGAGGACTTCCCGGTCGGCCGCGACGAGCTGCTCGCCGTGCTCTCCGCGGCCGGGATCTCGGCCCGGCGCGGGATCATGGCCTCGCACCTGGAGCCGGCGTACGCGGGGCACGGCGCGGCGCCACTGCCGGTGACCGAGCGGATCAGCCGCGACTCGCTGATCCTGCCGCTGTTCCACACTATGACGGACGCCCAGCAGGACCGGGTGGTGGCGGTGCTCCGCGAACGGGCCGGCGGATGAACGGGCCCTGGGACCAGGCCGACGACCTGCTGATCGTCGGCGCGGGCGGGTTCGCGCGGGAGACCGCCCAGGCGGTCCGGGACGCGTGCGCCGCGGACGCGGCGCACGGCCGCGCCCCGCGGTGGCGGCTCGCCGGGCACCTCGACGACGATCCGGCCCTGCACGGCCGCGAGGTCGACGGTGTGCCGGTACTGGGCGGCTGCGACCTCGTGCACGAGCTGACGGCCGCCCGGGTGGTGGTCTGCGTGGGCAGTCCGCGCGACTACGCCGTACGGGCCCGCCTGGTACGCCGGCTCGGGCTGCCCACGAGCCGGTACGCGACGGTGGTCCACCCCACGGCGGTGGTCTCGGGGACCTCGGTCCTCGGCGGGGGCTCGGTGCTGCTCGCGCACTGCGTGCTGACCGCCGCCGTCCGGGTCGGGTCCCACGTGGCGGTGATGCCGCAGGTGGTCCTCACCCACGACGACCGGGTCGGGGACTTCGCCACGCTCGCCTCGGGGGTCCGCCTCGGCGGCGGGGTGCGGCTGGGGCGGGGGGCGTACGTGGGCGCGGGCTCGCTGGTCCGCGAGTACAGAGAGGTCGGCGCCTGGTCGCTGACCGGTATGGGAAGCACGGTCCTGGCCGATGTGCCGCCCGGCGAGGTCTGGGCCGGCAGCCCGGCCCGCCGGCTGCGCGCGGCGGACGGCCCGGCGCTCGACGAACTGCGGGCGGACGGCAACGAGACCGGCCGGTGGCCGGAGACACGGATGGGGAGCACCGTCGGATGAACCAGATACCGCTCGTCGACCTGAAGGCGGCGCACGCCGAGGTCGCCGACGAATTGCGGGCAGGATTCGACCGCGTGCTGGCCGACACGGCCTTCATCGGGGGTGAGGAGGTCCGCGCGTTCGAGCGCGAGTACGCCGAATTCGCCGGGGTCGGGCACTGCGTGGGCGTCGCCAACGGCACCGACGCGCTCGAACTGGCGCTGCGCGCCGTCGGGGTCGGTGTCGGCGACGAGGTGGTGCTGCCAGCCAACACCTTCATCGCCACCGCGGGCGCCACCGCCCGGATCGGGGCCCGGCCGGTCCTGGTCGACTGCCTCCCCGACAGTCTCCTGATGGATCCGCGGGCCGCACTGGACGCCGTCGGGAAGGCCACGCGCGCGGTGGTCCCGGTCCACCTGTACGGGCAGTGCGCCGCCGCCGCGGAGCTGGTGGCGCAGCTGCCGGCCCACGTGAAGGTCGTCGAGGACGCCGCGCAGAGCCAGGGCGCGACCCGCGACGGCCGCTCCCCCGGTAGCGGCGGGATCGCCGCGACCAGCTTCTATCCGGGCAAGAACCTCGGCGCCTACGGCGACGCGGGCGCGGTGGTGACCGACGACGAGGAGACGGCTTCCCTGATACGGGCGCTGGCCAACCACGGCGGCGTCGCCAAGTACCGCCACGACGTGGCCGGGTTCAACAGCCGGCTCGACGGTCTGCAGGCCGTCGTCCTGCGGGCGAAGCTGGCCCGGCTGGCCGACGGGAACGCCGCCCGGCGGACCGCCGCCGCCCGCTACGACGGGCTGCTGGGCGACCTGGCGGCCGCCGGACGCGTCATCCTGCCGGTGACGGCGCAGGGCAACGTCCACGTGTGGCACCTGTACGTCGTCCGGCTCACCGCCGGAGCCGACCGCGACGCCGTCGTCGGCAAACTCAACGCGGAGGGCATCGGCGCGGGCGTGCACTATCCCGCCCCGGTCCACCTCACCCCGGCCTTCGCGCACCTCGGCCACGGCCACGGGGACTTCCCGCACGCCGAACTCGCCGCGGACCGGATGCTCTCCCTCCCGCTCTTCCCCCAGATCACCGCTGCTCAGCAGCAGCGGGTCGTGGACGCGCTCACCGACGCCCTGCGCTGACGCAAAAAATGAGGTCCAGATGAACAAACGGACAAGGTTGCTCCGTTACGGTCTCTTCACCGTGATCGCGGCCCTGATGGCAACGGTCCTGCCCCCGTCCACGGTCGCCGGTGCGGCCGACCCGTGCGGTCCCGGCACGAACGCGGTCGTGTGCGAGAACTCCAAGCCGGGCACGCCGATGTCCGACTGGTTCGCACCCAGCGCGTACGGCGACATCAAGGGCTTCAGTGCCCAGATGAGCGTCCAGGCGGGCGAGACCGTGCAGTTCAAGATCCAGTCGCCGACCCCGTACCGTGTCTCGGTCTACCGGCTGGGCCACTACGGGGGCAACGGGGCCCGCCTGCTGTCGACCGCGGCGCAGGCGGCCCAGACGTACCCGGCGAACTTCACGCCCGGCGGCAACCCTCGAAGCTGCACCACCAAGCCGTCGACCGGCCTGGTCGACTGCGGGAACTGGCCCGTCACCGCGACGTGGACCGTGCCGGCCGACGCCGTCTCCGGTCTGTACGTGGCCAACTTCGACCAGGCGGACGGGAACGGGGTGATGCCCTACCCGTTCGTCGTCCGCAACGACTCCAGCCACTCCGACATCGTGGTGCAGACCAGCGACCAGACCTGGCAGGCGTACAACAACTACGGCGGCCAGGACCTGTACGACGGCGGGGGCCCCGCCCCCGACGGCCGGGCGTACGAGGTCAGCTACAACCGCCCGTTGGACATCGGCGGCGAGAACGGGATCTACGGGTCCGAGTACCAGATGATCTCGTGGCTGGAACGCAACGGCTACGACGTGAGCTACATGTCGGGCATCGACATGTCGACCCGCGGCGCGACGCAGTTGCAGAACCACAAGGTCTTCATGTCCTCGGGGCACGACGAGTACTGGACCCAGGAGCAGTTCACGAACGCGCTGAACGCGCGCCGTGCCGGGGTGCACCAGACGTACTTCAGCGGCAACGAGGTCTTCTGGAAGACCCGCCTCGCACCGAGCATCGACGGCGCCAACACCGCCAACCGGACCCTGGTCTGCTACAAGGAGACCAAACTGTCCTTCCCCCAGCCGAACGGCGTCCCCGACCCGAGCGGGATCTGGACGGGCACGTTCATGGACCCGGCCAGCGGCACCAACGGGCGGACCTACCAGCCGCAGAACCAGCTGACCGGCTCGCTGTTCAGCGTGAACGGCTACCGCAGCGACGCGATCACGGTGCCGGGCTCCTTCGCGAAGATGCGGCTGTGGCGGAACACCACGGTCGCGAACCTGACCCCGTCCCAGACCGCCACCTTCCCGTCGGGCACGCTCGGCTACGAGTGGGACAGCGACGTGGAGGACGGCCACCGGCCGGCCGGGCAGATCCAGATGTCGTCCACCACGGTGGACATCGACGACGGGAAACTCCGGCTCGACTACGGCAACACGTACGGGAACGGCACCGCGACGCACAGCCTGGTCGCCTTCCGCGACCCGGCCTCGCACGCCCTCGTGTTCGGTGCGGGCACCGTGCAGTGGTCCTGGGGCCTGACCAACATGCCGACCGGCAACCCGGACGACGCGGTGGTCACCGAGGACAAGCGCATGCAGCAGGCCACGGTGAACGTCTTCGCCGACATGGGCGTCCAGCCCAGGTCCCTGCAGAGCAACCTGGTCGCGGCGACCGCCTCCACGGACACGGCGGGCCCGGTCGTCACGGTGACGAGCCCGGCGGCGAACGCCACCGTTCCGGCGCTGCGGCCCGTGACCATCACCGGCACGGCGGCCGACAGCGGCGGCGGCGTGGTGGCCCGGGTGGAGGTCTCCACCGACGGCGGGACCACCTGGAAGGCGACCACGGGAATCGGGTCCTGGAGCTACAAGTGGACCCCGACCGCCCCGGGCTCCGTACAGATCAAGGTGCGCGCGGTGGACGACAGCGTCAACATCGGCACCACCACCACCGTGCCGCTCACCATCGGACCCCAGCAGTGCCCCTGCACCGTCTGGCCCGCCGCGGCGGTTCCCGGGACCGTCAACGCCGGTGACGGCGGCGCCGTCGAACTCGGCGTGAAGATCCGCTCCTCGGCGGCCGGGTCGATCACCGGCGTCCGCTTCTACAAGTCGCCCGCCAACACCGGCACCCACACGGGCAGCCTGTGGAGCAGCTCCGGGCAGCGCCTGGCCACGGGCACCTTCACCAACGAGACGGCCTCCGGCTGGCAGCAGCTGAACTTCTCCTCCCCCGTGCCGGTCAAGCCGAACACCACGTACATCGCCTCTTACTTCGCCCCGCACGGCGGCTACTCCTTCGACACCACCTTCGCCGCCGGTGACGCGGGGCTGGCCCCGCTCACGGCGTTGCGCAGCGGCACCGACGGCGGCAACGGCGTCTACCGCTACAGCGCCACCGGCGGGTTCCCGTCCACGGCCTCCTCCGGGAGCAACTACTGGGTGGACGCGGTGCTGGACACCTCCACCGCCAGCACGACCCCGCCCTCGGTGAGCTCGACCTCGCCGCAGTCCGCCGCGACCGCCACCCCGATCACGGCGGCGCTGAAGGCCACCTTCAGCGAAGGCATCGACGCGGAGACGCTGGTGTTCACCCTGAAGGACCCGGGCGGCGCCGCCGTCCCGGGCTCCAAGGTCCTCGACACGGTGAACAGCGCCACCTTCACCCCGTCGTCCGAACTGGCGCTGAACACCACCTACACGGCGTCCGTCCAGGCCGCCGACCTGTGGGGCAACACCATGGCCGCGCCGGTCACGTGGAACTTCACCACCAGCGCGAGCCCGCCGTCGGTGAACTGCCCGTGCACCCTGTGGACCGCCGGGGCGACACCGAGTACCGCCAACGTGGGCGACGACACCAACTCCGTGGAACTGGGCACCCGCTTCCAGTCCGCGGTCGACGGCTACGTCACCGGCGTCACCTTCTACAAGGGTCCGGGCAACACCGGCACGCACACCGGCAGCCTGTGGTCCGCGGGCGGCACGCTCCTGGCCACCGGCACCTTCGGCAGCGAGACCCTGTCCGGCTGGCAGCAGCTCCACTTCGCCACGCCGGTGCACATCACCGCGGGCACCTCGTACGTGGCCTCCTACCACGCGCCGAACGGCAGGTACTCGGTGGACGGCGGCTACTTCACGGGCGCGCACCGCTCCTATCCGCTGGTCGCCCCGGCCGACGGCGGCGCCGGTGCCGGCAACGGTCTCTACAAGTACGGCTCCGCCACGGTGTTCCCCGCGAACACCTTCGGCTCGGTGAACTACTGGGTCGGCCCGGTCTTCACCACGACTCCCCCGGCCGCGCAGGCGGCCGGCTCCACGGAGGTGGCCGGCCAGTGAGCACGGTCAGTGTGGTGATCCCCTGCTACAAGTACGGCCATTTCCTGGCCGACTGCGTCAAGAGCGTCCTGGACGAGCAGGAGGGCGTCGACGTCCGCGTCCTGATCATCGACGACGCCTCGCCCGACGACTCCGCGACCGTCGCGCGCGCCCTGGCGGCCGCCGACCCGCGGATCGAGGTACGGGTCCACGAGCAGAACCAGGGCCACATCGCCACCTACAACGAGGGCCTCCTGGAATGGGCCGAAGGCGACTACGTCGCACTGCTCTCGGCGGACGACCGGCTCGTCCCCGGAGCCCTGGTGCGGGCGGCCGCCGTGCTCGACGCGCATCCGGAGGCGGGCTTCTGTTACGGCCGGCCGCTGCGCTTCCAGCACGGCGGGCCGCTGCCCGCGGCCCGTACGGAAGGCAAGGGGTCGGTCGTCTACCCCGGACGGTGGTGGCTGGAGCGGCGCTTCCGGGAGGGCACCGGGTGCATCACCTCACCCGAGGTGGTCGTCCGTACCAGTCTCCAGCGCAAGGTCGGGGGCTACGATCCGCAGCTCCCGCACGCCGGCGACATCGAGATGTGGATGCGGCTCGCTGCGCACGCCGACGTGGGGTACGTCCGCGGCGCCGATCAGGCCTTCTACCGCGTCCACGGCGGCAACATGTCCACCACGGACTTCGGCGGGCAGCTGGACGACCTGCGCCAGCGGCTCGTCGCCTTCGACTCCGTGCTGGAGAAGTGCGCCGGGCTGCTCCCGGAGGCCGACCGGCTGTCGGTGGCGGCGCGCACCCGGCTCGCCCGGTACGCGCTGCGCCGCGCCTACCGTGCCTACGACCGGGGACGGACCGCGGTGGTGCCGGTCGACGAGCTCGTGGAGTTCGCCGCCGAGTGCCTGCCGGGCTACACCTCGCTCGCCGAGTACCGGGCGCTGCTGCGGCGCCGTCGCATCGGGGCGCGCGTCATGCCGTACCTCCAGCCGCTGGTGCTCTCGGCCGTCGCCGACCGGGGGCGCGAGTGGCTGTGGTGGCGGTCCTGGAAGCGCCGAGGGATCTGATGGACCACCCGTCGTCTTCAGCGGGAGGCCGCGGCCATCGGCTCGGCCTCCCGGACGTGGCTCCCGGGGCCGGCGTCGGTGCTTTCGCGCCGGCGCCGGTTCCGGCGCAGCAGGGCCTGGTCGGTCCACAGGGCCGCCGGCACTCCCACGACCCCGGCCAGCAGAACCGATCCGGCCAGACCCCGGCTCTTGGTGCCGGTCTGCGCCACCGCGTTCGGAGGCACCAGGAGGGTGACGCTCATCCGCGCCGCTTCGGGGATGCCCTGCTCCGTCTGCAGGTCCGTCAGGTGCTTGGTGTAGAGCTCGATGATCTTCCGTACGGTGGCGTCGGCGGCGGCCGCGCCGGGCTGCTCGGCCTGGATCTGCAGGGAGGGGATCAGGTAGCGCGGGGTCACGCTGGTGCCGCTGTTGCGCGGGATCAGCCGGTAGGTGCCGGTGACTCCCGCGACCCTGAGCTCGGCCTCCGCGGCGGGCGAGTCCAGCTGCTGCACCGCCGCGTAGGAGACGGCGGCGAGCGGCGGCTGCAGGTTCACGAGCTGGTTCGGCTGGCTGCCGGTCACCGGTGGCTTGAGCACCACGATGGCCGAGCTGAGGTACGTCACGGAGGGGCGGAGCACCTGGTAGGCGCCGGCGGCCGCGAGCGCCATCGCAACGACCAGGACGTACCAGCGCCGACGCAGCGCGCGGACCAACTCACCAGGCGACACACGATTCCCTTCGTCGCGATCGATCCTTGCAGGACACGCGTCGGCACGCCATCAAATCCCGTACCTCGTGGGGGCGTCAGTGACCATCGGTGAGATATTCGCGGTGCTGCGGCGCCGCTGGTACGTGATGGCGCCGCTGACGCTGATCGGCCTCCTGGCGGCCGTGCACCTGTACCGGTCGGTGCCGGTGGCGTACCAGTCGCAGAGTTCGGTGGCGCTGACCGATTCCAAGGCGGTGGCCGAACTGGCGCCCACCTTCGGCAATCCCATCGCGAACGCCGGCGGTTCGCTGGTCGTGACCGCGGACGTGCTGATCAGAGCCCTGTCGGGGACGGATGCGGCGCGGGATCTGCACGGCCTCGGCGTCACGGACCCGTACGCGGTCTCCTTCGCCGCGAACGCCTCGGGCCCGATGCTCACGCTGACGGTCACGGGCACCGACCGGGAGAAGGTGCTCCGCGAGACCAATATCCTCACCGGTTTCGCCGGGGAGCAGCTGGGGGCGCTACAGGCCGCGGCCAAGGTCGAGCCCGAGTACTTCGTCCACACCGCCCCGGTGGTGCTGCCGCAGACCCCGCGGCCCCAGCTCAAGAGCCGCTACCAGCAGGTGCTGGGCGTCATCATCCTGTGCACGACGGCCGGTTTCACCCTGTCCTTCGTGACCGAGACCGCGGTGGTGGCCCTGCGCCGCAGGCGCGCGAACGGGTCGTCCGCTGTGCGCGCCTGGCGTGCGCACCGGCGGGCCCGGGGCCGGCAACTGGACGCGGTCGCCCTGCTCAGCGGATATCTGGCGCTGGCCTTCTTCATCCCCTCGAACCTGACGCTGCCGGGGATGGGCGGGGTGGGCACCCCGGCCAACGTGTTCGCGCTGCTGGGCCTCTTCTGGTACCTGGCGGCCTGGATCACCGGCCGCATCCGGCCGGCCCCGGGCACCCGGCTGTCCCGGGTCGTGATGTGCCTGCTGGCCGTGTCGGTGCTGGCCTCGTACCTCGCGAACGCGACGCGCGGCAGTTCGCAGAAGGAGGTCCTCGCGGCGGACCGCGGCCTGATCGGGCTGCTCGTGTGGGTGTCCCTGGTGGTGCTGGTCTCGGCGGGGATCCAGGACCGGGCGCGCCTGGACGTGCTGCTGCGCCGGGTCGTGGTGATGGGGGCGGTGGTGGCCGCGATCGGCTACTACGACTTCTTCAGCGCGACCAACATCGCCGACAAGATCAGCATCCCGGGGCTCCAGTCGGCCGCCGCCCAGCTCACCGCCATGGACCGCGGCTCCTTCACCCGGCCCCGCTCCACCACGGCGCATCCCCTGGAGTTCGGCGGGATGCTCGCCATCCTGCTGCCCTTCGCCGTGCACCAGGCCTTCGACCCGGTGCGGCGGCACCTGAGCGGCTGGCGCCGCTGGGGGCCGGTGGCGCTGATGGGAGGCGCCCTGCCGCTCACGGTGTCGCGGACCTCCATCATCGGGGCGCTCATCGTGGTCCTGGTGATGGTGCTGCGCTGGAAGCCGCAGCGCAGGTGGGCCGCGATCGGTCTGCTGCTGGGCTCGGTGGCCTGCTTCAAGGTGATCGTCCCGGGACTGATCGGCACCATCACCACGCTGTTCGGGTCCTTCCTGGCGAACTCCGACAGCAGCACCCAGGCGCGCACCGTCAAGTACAGCGCGATCGTCCCCTACCTCGACGAACGCCCCCTGTTCGGGCGCGGCTTCGGCACGTTCCTGCCCGAGCTGTTCTTCTTCACGGACAACCAGTACATGCTGACGCTGGCCGAGATGGGCTTCCTGGGGCTGATCGCGCTCCTGGTCCTCATCTTCACCGGCGTCCACCAGGGCGGTGCCATCCGCAGGCTGGCCCGTACCGAATCCGACCGTGAGCTCGGGCAGGCCTTCTTCGCCTCCGCCCTGGTCTCCCTGGTCATCAGCGCCACCTTCGACGCCCTCAGCTTCCCGATGTTCGCGGGGATGTTCTTCCTGACGATCGCCGCCGGAGGCAGCTACCTCGGCTTCATCCGGCGCGAGGCGCCGAAGCCCCGAACCGTGGAGTCCCCGTGCCCGGTCCCGTCCGACCCGTCCGTCCCGTCAGCTCCGCCGGTCCCGTCGGTCCCGTCGGCCCCCTAGGCCCCGTTGCCGTTCTCGTCGTCACCTGGAACAGCGCCGGGGTGCTCCCGGAGTTCCTCGCCTCACTGCCGGAGGGCATGGCCGGGCTGGACTGGCGCCTGGTCGTCGCCGACAACGACTCGGCCGACGGCACCGTGGACCTGGTCCGCTCGCTGGCCCCGGACGCGACCGTCGTCCAGACCGGCCGCAACGCCGGCTACGCGGCCGGGGTGAACGCCGCCCTCGGGGCCGCCGCCGCGTGGGAAGGCGGCTTCCGTGCGGCCCTGGTGTGCAATCCGGACGTCCGGATGCGGCGCGGCTGCGCCAAGGTGCTCGTGGACGCGCTCGACGCCCCGCCGGCCGAGGGCGGCAGGGTCGGGATCAGCGTCCCGCTGCTGTACGAGGACGACGGCCGTACCCTCGTGCACTCGCTCCGCCGGGAGTCGAGCGTGTCCCGCGCCCTCGGCGAGGCCGTCATCGGCAACCGCCGGGCCGGGCGCTTCCCCCGCCTCGGCGAACTGGTCACCGACCCCGCCGCGTACGGGCGGCCCACGTACGCGGACTGGGCGACCGGAGCCCTGATGGCCCTCTCCGCGGACTGCCTGGCCGCCTGCGGCCCGTGGGACGAGTCCTTCTTCCTCTATTCCGAGGAGACCGAATACTGCCTGCGTGCGCGGGACCGGGACTACCGCACCCGGCTGGAGCCGGCAGCCGAAGCCGTACACCTCGGCGGTGACTCCCGGATCTCGCCCCGGCTCTGGACGCTGCTCACCCTCAACCGCGTCCGTCTGTACCGGCGCCGGCACGGCGCCCTCGCCACGGCCGCCTTCCGCGCCGCCGTCCTGCTCCGGGAGACCTCGCGAGCCGCGCTCGGCCGCCCGGCCAGCCGCGCGGCCGCGGCCGCACTCGCCCGGCCGGGCGCCCTGCGTACGACGCCGGGGCCCTGACCGTCCCCCTAACCCTCGCTGCGTGGGCGGCAGACCATGGCGACGAAGTCGTGCCCCACCTCCGGGAGCGCCGCGTCCTCGGCGGCGAAGCACCGCTCCAGCAGCGCCAGCGTCTCCGGGTCCTGGTCACGGAAGTTGTGCGCGATCCCGGAGAACGCGATGTGCAGCACCGTGCCCCCGTAGGGCCGTTCCTCGACCACCTCGAAGTGGCGTCGCAGGCCCGGCAGCAGCGCCGCCGCGTCGACCGCCTCCGAGGGGTCGTCCAAGACCATCGACAGCCTGCTGGGCCGCACGACGCGGCGCTTGATCCGGCCGTCGGCCAGGCGCCGCCGCTCCTCGGGAAGCCGGGCCAGCAGCGCGTTCGCGGCGTCCAGTTGGCGGTCGGTCCACTGGAACCGGGTGGGGCCGACGAACTCGTCGATCACGAACGTCCCGCCGGGCTCGATCAGTCGGGACAGGCGTGGCAGGGTCTGGTCGAGGTCGTCGAAGTGGTGCAGCGACTGCAGGCCCAGCAGCACGTCGAAGCGTTCCCCGTCGCTGGTCATCCGGTTGACGTCGGTGACCCGGAAGCGCAGGACTTCGGCGAGGCCGTGCTCGGCGGCGGCGCGGGTGGCGAAGTCGATCCGCTGCTGCGCCACGTCCACGCCCTCCAGGAGAGCGAACGCACCGGTCTTCGCCCAGAGCAGTTCGTTTCCGCCGGTGCCGCACCCCAGCGAGAGGCCGCGCAGATCGGTGCGCGGCGCGAAGTGCTTGGCGGCCACGTACTGGGGATAGGAGGTGTCCGCGTCGCCGGTCATGAGCAGGTTCCACCGCTTGATGACCCCCGGTATGGCCCACCACTCGGTCAGCGACGGGTCTACCTGGGACCAGTGCTGGACCACCCGCGCGCCGCCGCGCACCCGCAGCTTGGCCAGCACCGGGTCCAGTTCCAGCCGTCGCACCTTGCGCAGCAGCCGGTCCGCATCATGCCTGTTGATCAGGTTGTTCAGCATGCGCGCTCCGTTCGTACGGCCGTCAGCGACTTCGTGACACCGAGCACCCGCTCGCCGAGGAGCACCGATCCGGGGAACAGGTAGCGCATTTCGGCGCGTGTCAGCAGCTCGATGTTGATCACGGCGTTCATCGCCAACTCCGGGCTGTCGGGACGGCTGTGGACGAGCGGCCAGTGCCGTACCAGGCGTGTCCTGGCGGCCAGTGGCAGGAACTGGAAGCCGGGCGCCACGAAGTGCGGCTCGACCGGGAAGTAGCGGTACGGCGTCTGGATCCAGTGCAGCGGCGCCAGGGACTCGACGGCGGCGACGAACCGGCGGCGCTGGCTGTGGCCGCCCACGTGCTCGATGGTCGAGTTGGAGAAGACCAGGTCATAGCCACCGTGGCTGCTCAGTTCGGCGGCGACCGCCGGGTCGGTGACGTCCGCTACCTCCGCCGTGATCCAGTCGGGCAGTTCGGCGGGATGTTCCTCCAGATTGATCAGGTGGACGTGCTTGGCGCGCACCGGTGCGCGCAGCCACATCTCGGCCGTCCCGCCCAGGTCCACGACGCTCATGCTCTCGATGCCGGGGAAGCAGCGTTGAAAACGCTGCCAGCGGGCGATGCGCAGTCGTTCGCCCAGCGAGCCGGGTGCGTCGACGAACTTGTTTCTGAGGGCCCGGGATCGGGGCATGGGATCAACCACCTGTGGTCGGAGCGGAAGGGGGGCAAGCCTCAACTGGGCTGTCGCCACTGCGTGTAGAAGCTGGCCGGGTTCATCAGGTATCGGACGGTGGGGTGCGGTACATGGAGCACCCGGTGCCGGCGGCCGTAGCGGCGGATCAGCTCCCAGTCCTCGCGGGGCAGCACCTCCGGTGTCCGGCGCAGACGGCTGAAGTGCAGGGAGCGGTTGCGGCGTGCGACGAAGGCGTTGGTGTCCAGGAAGGCCTCCCGGGCGGCGCGGCGCCGGTCGTAGGGCACCGACAGGACGTCGATCTCGCTGCCGTCGGGCAGGACGCGGCGCAGCGCCGTGTAGACGCCGTCGGGCCCGTCGGGAGACTCCAGGACCGCCAGCGTCCGTTCCAGATGGTCGGGTTCCCAGAGGTTGTCGTCGTCCAGGAACGCCACGTACCGCGAGCGGGTGAGGCGGATGCCCACGTTGCGCACGACACCCGCCACACCGGTGTTCAGTGCCAGCGACACGGCGAACAGTCGTGGGTCGTCGGGGAGTTCCGGGAGTCCCGCGCCGTCGTCGACCACGATCACGACCTGGTCGGACACGGTCTGGTCCAGGGCCGAGCGCACCGCGGCACGCAGCTCCTCGGGGCGCCGGTGGGTGGCGATCACCGTGGCGACCATCGCCGAGGGCGGCGACGGCAGGACCGCGGCCAGCCGTCGGGTCTCGGAGTCCTCGATCCGCAGCAGCCGCACCGCGGTGGGGGCCAGCAGGACCTTGTTCCGGGCCTCGAAGAGCGCCAGCCAGCCGAACAACGCCTTGAGCAGCGTCCAGGGCGCCCGCGCGACGCGGCGCATGAGGCCGCTCACGGGGCCGGCTCGGGCTCGATCGGGCGGCCGTCGGACATCCGGTTGTTCCGCCACACGTTTCCGTCGCCGCCGTGGTTCCAGTGGGCGACCACGCCGTAGCCGCCGGAGGCGGGGTGGTACTGCGTCGAGAAGACGTTGTCGGTGACCTTGATCCCGGTGGCGCCGGTGCTGCCGCCGTAGAGGGCGTACGCGCCGCCGGCCACCCAGTTGTTGTCCACGGTGACGTTGCGTACCACCCCGGTGTCCGCGAACAGGCCGATGCTCCCCGAGGCACCCTGCGTGAGGCTGGTCGGGTTCAGCAGGGTGTTGTGCCGGATGATCATCTCGCCGGTGCCGTCCCCACCGCTGATCACCGCGTTGGTGTGCTGCCACTCGCCGCCCAGGTTGACGAACGGGACGATGTCGTGGACGTAGTTGTCGTGCAGATTGCCCTGCCCCATGGACAGGGCGTCGCCGAACACCGAGATGTCGCACCAGCCGACCTCGATGGAGCTGCCCCCCATGTTCGACACCGCGTAGTCCACGCCGCCGTTGTCCGGCCCCTTGCCGGGCACGGCTGTGATGGTGGAGTGCAGGACCCGCAGGCCGCCGAAACCGGGGCGCAGGTTGATGCCCCACCAGCTGTCCGAGGTGATCTTGGTGTCGATGACGGTGACGTCGTTCGCATAGATGTCGAGCGAGCCGGTGATGTCCTCCCCCCGGATGACGAGCCCGTCGGTACGGACGGCCATGTACCCGGTCTTGCGGGGTGTGAGGGGGATCCGCGGACCGGTGGTGCCGGCGTCGGGGAAGCCGCAGGCCCCGGGAGAGGCGCAAGCGGGCTTGGCCGCGGGTGTGCCGGACGCAGTGCCGGCGCCCGCCGTCGCGGTGGGCTTACCCGTCGGGGACGCAGAGGCGGCGGGGCTGCCGGTCGCCTGACCGGCTGCGGTCGACGGACCGGCGCTCGGCGTCGCCGGGGACCCGCTCGCAGGGCAGGTCGGTGCGTCATCCGGGCAGCCCGGCAGCGCGGACCTGCCCGATCCCGAGCAGGCCACGCCCAGGACCGCCAGTAGGGCTGCGAGCAGCAGTCCCGCGAGCGGGTTCCGGCTGATGCGCCGTGACATCAGGCTCACCTCACGTCCTGTTGGGTACGCCGCGCAGGAAGGCGCGACTGGGCAGTACGCACACCGTGTAGCCGGCCAGGGCGATCGCGGCGATGGCGAGGAGCGCGAGCCGGCCGTCGCCGAACCGGTGCTCCAGGCCGAGGATGATCGCGGCCATCACGGCCCCGCCGAGGAAGGGCCACGCGCAGGCCCTGGCGATCGAGCCGACACCGATTCCTCCGCGGCTGAGGGCGAACAGGAATACCGGGACCACCATGCCGCCGGCGACCAGGACATGGGCCTGGGAGACTCCGACGATGCCGTTCAGGCGGGCGGCGACGAGGAGTGCCGGGACCAGGGCTGCCAGCCACAGGCCCTGCACCAGGAAGAGCGAGCGGCGTTGTCCGATCGCGACCAGGCAGTCGTAGGCGAGTTCGCCGCCGATGCGGATCAGGCCGAGGGCCATCAGCCAGGGCAGTGCCGCGGCGGCGGGAACCCACTGGCTCCCGTAGATCAGCTGGATGACCGGCCCCGCGAGGCCGGCCAGAAGGACGCACAGCGGGACGGTGCCGGTGATCAGTACGCCCAGGGCTCGGCTGAAGCCCTGGGCGAGCGCCTGCGGCGAGTCGGCCAGGCGGGAGAAGCCGGCGAAGGAGACCCGGCGGGCGGCCTCGGAGATGACCCTCACGGGCCAGCCGGAGACGTTGAAGGCGAGCACGTAGAAGCCCAGGGACACGTTGCCCAGCGTCGCGCCCACCACCATGGTGTCGACGTTGACCACTGCGAGGGCCAGCATGCTCGCCCCTGCCAGCGGAAGCCCGAACCTCAGCAGCGCCCGGGCCTGCCCGGGGTCCCAGCCGAATTTCACAGTGCCCGGTGCAGCCAGCCAGCAGCCGATCAGCGTCACGACGTTCCCCGCCACGGCTCCCCAGGCGAAGCTCATCGCGCCCCAGCCCTCGAAGGCCAGCAGCAGCGTCACCGACGTGCTGAGCACGAAGTTGAGCCCGTCGATGACCATCCGCTTGCCCTGGGCGAACTCACGGGTGAGGAAGCCGCCGGGCACCTGTGCCACCCCGTCGATCACCACGCACAGGCACATCACGCGCAGTACGCCCGCGGCGTCCGGCGAGCCGAGCAGGCCGGCCACCGTCGGTGCCGCCGCGAACAGCGCCACGTACAGCAGTCCGCTGGAGAGGGTGCTGAGGGTCAGTACGGTCGGCGCGAACCGCCGCGCGTCCCCCTCCCAGCGCACGATGGCCAGGCCCACGCCCAGCTCGTTCGCGGACAGCAGGACCAGCAGCACGGTCTGGGCGATCCCGTACACGCCCCATTCCGCGGGGCCCAGGGCGAAACGTGCCAGTACGATGCCGGTCGCGAAGTTGCCCAGGCGCATGACGACGGTATTGATCAGGCTCCACCGGGCCGCCGAACGGACCTTCCGGCCGAGGGAGGAAGAAGCGAGGAGTGCGGGAGCGGTTGGAGCGGGGGCGTCGCTCGGCTCACCGGTCTCACTGTCCGGTGCGCGGACGGTGTCCATGAGTCGACTCCTAGTCGAGCGGCTCGGCGGCGGACCCCACGGGCGTGACGGGCTGCGGCGCCGTGGGCTCTGCGGCGGCCGGACCGTCCTCGGCGGACCGCGCCCAGGTGGGCGGCCGCCGGATGGCGAGCGTGCTTTCCACGACCGGTTCGCGGGTCGAGGGGACGGGGACGGTCGTCTCCTGCTCCGGCTCGGAGCCCTGGGCCTCCGGCTCCGGCTCGGGCTCGGGCTCGGGCTCGGGCTTGTGCGGCCTCCTGCGCGCCTCCACGTAAAAGGCGGCGACCAGGCTGAGCACCAGGCCCAGGCCCCCGGCCATGACGAGGTACTGCAGCCTGGTCTTGGTCTCGGCCACCGGTTTCTGCGGCGGCACGACCGTCGCCATGCGGATCATGGCGTCCGGGGCGACGTTCTGCTTCGCCTGGAGCTCGGTGAGCCGCTTTTCGGCGTAGGCGGTGAGCTTCTTGTCCGACTCCTGGACGCGGTCCGGGTCGCTCCCGGTGGCAATGAGCCACATGAACGGGCCCAGGGCATTGTCGGCGATCTTCGCCTCGGGCGTTCCGGTGACCCCCAGCTCCTTGAGGTCGGCCAACGAGTCGTCGGAGTTGAGGTTGCGGGCGAGCCCGTCGGCCATGCCGGTGAGGGAGGTCTGCGTGCTCAGGAAGGGGTTGCCGTCGTAGGCCTCGGTGGCCTTCTGCGAGTTGAGCAGGGTCACGGTGCTCTGTGACCGGTACGTCACCGGCACCACCAGGTGGACTCCGACGACGAGCGCCCCGGTGATCAGCAGTCCGGGCAGCAGCACGTACCAGCGCCTGCGCATGACCCGCCATATCTCGGCGAGGTCCATGGTCTTCCCCCTCTTGTCACACGGTTGGTGCGGTTGGTGCGGGCGGTGCGGTTACGGCGTCCGCGGGACGAGGTCGGTGGGCCTGGGCCGGGTCCGCGCGGTCCCGCCGTCCAGCAGGACCGCGGCGATGCGCTCGCTCGCGCGGCCGTCCCAGAGCTCGGGGCAGCGGGCGGCCGGCGGGTCGTCGAGCACCCGGTTCACCGTGGCCACGATGCGCTCCGGATCCGTGCCCGCCAGTACGTTCGTGCCCTCCGACACGGTCACGGGCCGCTCGGTGTTCTCCCGCAGCGTCACGCAGGGCACACCCAGCGCGGTGGTCTCCTCCTGGATGCCGCCGGAGTCGGTGAGCACCAGGCGGGCGGAGTCCTGCAGGGCGATGAAGTCGAGGTATCCGGCAGCCGGAACCAGCCGGATGCCGCCCGGCACGCCGAGTTCGGCCAGTCGCTCGGCGGCCCGCGGGTGCACGGGCAACAGCAGGGGGCAGCGGACGGCGATCTCGCCCAGGGCCTTCAGCAGGCCGCCGAGGGCCGCGGGGTCGTCCACGTTGGCCGGGCGGTGCAGGGTGACCAGGCCGTATCCGCCCCGGGTCAGCCCGTACCGGTCCAGGACGTCGGACTGCCTGGCCCGGTCCAGGTTGGCGAGGAGGGTGTCGATCATGACGTTGCCGACGACGTGGATCTGGTCGTCCCGGTAGCCCTCCGCCCGCAGGTTCGCGGCGGCGTCGGGCGAGGGCGCCAGCAGGTAGTCGCTGACCCGGTCGGTGGCGACGCGGTTGACCTCCTCCGGCATGCTCCAGTCACGGCTGCGCAGGCCCGCCTCCACGTGGGCCAGCAGCGGGCCGGCCTTCGCGGTCACCAGGGCGCAGGCGAGCGTGGAGTTGATGTCGCCGACCACCACCACCGCGTCCGGGGCCACCTCGTCGAGCAGCGGCTCGAAGGCGGCCATCACCCTCCCCGTCTGCTGGGCGTGGGTGCCGGAACCGGCGCCCAGGTATCGGTCGGGGGTGCGGATGCCCAGATCGCGGAAGAACACGTCGTTCATGGACTCGTCGTAGTGCTGTCCGGTGTGGACGAGGACCACCTCGGCGCCGCGGCGCTCCAGTGCGTCCATCACCGGCTTGATCTTCATGTAGTTGGGCCGCGCTCCGGCGACGCACACGATCTTCGTCACGGTCATGGCTCAGAGCACCTCCACGGTCGGTCCGGACAACCGGTTGCGGCAGTCGAGGACGAAGGAGGCGTGCTCGGTGATCATCCCGTAGTCGAAGGAGTCGTGGTCGGTGAGCAGGACGACCACGTCGGCCGCCGCCAGTTCCTTGCGGGTCGGCTCGACCCGCACGAGGCGGGCGTCGACCTTGATGCTCTCCACCACGTGGGGGTCGGCCGCGCGGACCTTGGCCCCCATGTCGAGGAGCAGCTGCGAGACGCGTACGGCGGGCGACTCCCGGGCGTCGCCGGTGTTCTTCTTGTACGCCAGCCCGAGGAGCAGGACCTTGGAGCCGTTGACCGAGCGGCGTTTGGCGTTGAGCGCGTCGATCACGCGGCGCGTCACGTACTCGGGCATGTGGTTGTTGATGTCGTTGGCGAGTTCGACGAAGCGGAAGTTCTGGCCGAGTTCGCGCTGCACCCGCCAGTTCAGGTACGAGGGGTCGATCGGCAGGCAGTGACCGCCGACGCCCGGGCCCGGGGTGAACTTCATGAAGCCGAAGGGCTTGCTGGACGCGGCCTCGATGGACTGCCAGACGTCGATGTCGAGGTGGCGGGCGAACATGGCGATCTCGTTGACGAGCGCGATGTTCACGTGCCGGAAGGTGTTCTCCAGCAGTTTGGCCAGCTCGGCCTCCTTGGGCGAGCGCACCGGCACGGTGGTGTCGACGAGTTGCCCGTAGAAGGCCTCGACGGCCTTCAGGGAGCGCGCGTCGACGCCGGAGACCACCTTGGGGGTCTGCTGGAAGCCCCAGACGGTGTTGCCCGGGTCGATGCGCTCGGGGCTGTAGCCGAGGTGGAAGTCCTCGCCCGCGGTGAGCCCGGATCCGTCCTCCAGGATCGGCGCGAACAGCTCCTCGGTGGTGCCCGGGTAGGTGGTGGACTCCAGGACCACGGTCGCGCCCGGGCGCAGGAAGCGGGCCAGGGTGTGCGCCGACTCCTCGATGTAGCGCAGGTCGGGCGCCCCGTCCTGCAGCGGGGTCGGGACGGTGACGACGGCGACGTCGAAGCCGCCGCAGTCCCGGGCGAGTTCACTGGGCCGGTAGCTGCCGTTCTCCAGTGCCCGGGTCAGCCGTTCGCAGGAGACGTCCTCCACGTACGACTCACCGGCGGCGAGGCTCTTGACCCGCCGCGCGTCCACGTCGTACCCGATCACCTGGTGTCCGACCTCGGCGGCCCTGATGGCCAGTGGCAGGCCGACGTATCCCTGTCCCACGACGACTACGCGCATCAGTGACTCCTGTTCGCGGAAAGGGCGGGTGACGGTGTGCGGCGGATGAGTTCCCGGGCCGTCATGAGGAGGAAGGCGACATTGGTGGTGAGGTAGCGCTTGCCGAGGCGGCGCGGTTCCTGGAGGGTGCGGTAGAACCATTCGAGGCCCATCCGTTGCCAGAGCATGGGGGCCCGCTTGGTGATGCCGGCGAGGATGTCGAAGGAGCCGCCGACACCGTGCACGACGTGGGCGCCGGTGCGCTTGCCGTAGCCGGCGGTGAAGATCTCCTTCTTGGGCGAGGTCATGCCGAGGAACAGCAACCGGGCGCCGCTGTCGGCGATGGCGTCGGCGATCGTCTCCTGGGCGGAGTCGTCGAAGTAGCCGTTCCGGCTGCCCGCCACCCGCAGTTCGGGGAAGCGTGCGGAGATCTCCTGGAGCATCAGCTCCAGGACGCGTTGTTCGGCGCCGAGCAGGTAGACGGGGATGTCCGCGGTCTGGGCGGCGGCGAGCAGGCGCATGAACAGGTCGATGCCCGCGACGCGTTCCGGCAGCCGGACGCCGAGCAGGCGCCCGGCCCAGACGACGGCCTGGCCGTCGGCCAGGACCAGGTCGCAGCCCGCGACCGCCTGGGCGAGGCGGGGGTCGCGCCGCATGTTGACCAACTTCGCGGCGTTGACCATGCCGATCTCGATCTGTTCGCCGCGCCGTACCGCGTCCAGGCAGCGCTGTACGGTCTCGTCCATGGTCAGGGCGTCGAGTGAGATCCCGAAGAGGGACGGCCTTTGGGTCCGGTTCATCTCGGCAGCCCCCCGAGCCAGGCGAACAGCATCCAGCCGAACTCGTACGGGCGGCACTCGCGGTCCACCGAGGCGGGGCGGAAGACCCGGTCCAGGGGTGCGAGCCGGGCGTGCGGCGCCACGCGGGTGGTGAGTCCGCGGGCGGCGCGGACGGCCTTCATCGGATCGCCGCGGTAGACCTTGCGCCACGTGACGTCGAAGTCGTCGCGGATCATGGGCTCGCGCGGGGTCCCGTCGGGCCCTGCGAGCTCGGGCACCTCGGTCATCCAGCGCAGGCCGCGGCGGATCTCGGCTCCGAAGTCGGTGCCGCCCGCGTCGGCCAGGTCGAACAGGGCCGTCGGAGCCATGGCGTGCTGGTGGACGCTGTAGACGGGGTAGCCCTCGACCACGCCGCCGTGGCGGGCGTCGTAGTGCCACCACCACTGTCCGCCGTCCCCTTGGAGGGCGCAGATGCGGGCGGCGCACGCGTCCGCGGCCGCGAGGGCCTCGGAGTCGCCGCCGCTCGCGTGCAGCCGGGCCAGCGCCTGGAGCGGATAGGTCTGGTCGGCGAAGCAGGCCACGTGGGACCGGTATCCGGGCACCAGCCCGGGCCCTGTGGCGTGCGGGAACAGCGGGCTGCCGGCGGTCTTCGCCGCGAGCAGCCGGTCGCGGGCGGCGGCGACGCGGTCCTCCACGTCCACCGCGGCGCGGGCCGCGACGAGGGCAGAGAGGACCCAGGCGGCCTCGACGGTGTACTGCGGCCGCCCGGGTACGTCGAGTGCGGCGACCCGTTCGAGGGCGTCGGACAGCTTGGGGTGGCCGGTCTCGGCGGCGGCCCAGGCGATGAGCGCCGCGTCACCGAGGTTCGTCACCCCGGGGAGCCGTTCCACCAGCAGCCCCGCGAACTGCTCGGCGGTGAGCCCGCCGAACAGGGCGCGCTGCCGGTCTTCCGGCAGGAACCGCGCGCCCAGCGCGGTGATGGCCGCGTACCGGGTGCTGGTCCCCCGCCGCTCCAGGCGGCGGGTGCCGTCGGGTGCGACGGTCCCCACCAGCGTGAACACGAAGTTCTCGGCGCCCGGCAGGTACATCGCGGGCAGCCCCGCCTCGGCCAGGGCGAGCAGCCGCTCGGCGAGGGCGTGCAGCGGCAGGTCCTCGCGGGCCAGTGCCTCTAATCGTGCGGCGGTCATCGGGTCCCCACCCCGACTCCCCGGGTGCTGCGTGCACCCCGTATGTCCGAGCTCTCCGGCTCCAACACACCTACCCCCTCTGATCGCTCCTCGGACGGACCTGGCGGTCGTCACTCCGCGGAGGGGAATCGCGCATGACGGCGCACGTGCCGCCGGTGAATCCCCACCGATGGCACGAGCCGTCCGACGGCTGCGTCTGGACCCCCCAGCGATGCCGTCGGACTGGGGCGCGCGCGTCAACGGCAGCCGCCGCAGGCGCGGTGGAACCGCGCCGCCGGCGCACTGCCCGCGGTGCCCTCGTCGTGTACAACCCCCCACTGAGCCAGGCCTGTTGCCTGCTCAGATCCCGTGTGCAGGGACACGGTATGCCCACGGTTGTTCGTTGTTTGTGGTTTTGACGAAATGCCGAAGCCCTAAATTGCCGACATACCGTCAGATGCGCTCGACGAGCGTGCCGTCCTTCTCGTCGTGCAGCGCGCCGGTGCGCGGGCACTCCCACACGCCCGGCTCGTCCTCGTGTTCCACCAGGCGGACCCCGGCCCGGCCCACCCAGCCGATCCGCCGGGCCGGCACCCCCGCCACGAGCGCGAAGTCCGGTACGTCCCGGGACACCACCGCGCCGGCCGCGACCAGCGCCCAGCGCCCGACGCGCACCCCGGCCACGCACACCGAGCGGGCCCCCAGCGAGGCGCCCTCGGCCACCACGACCCCGACCGCCTCCCAGTCGCCTCCGCGCTTGAGGCGGCCGTCGGGGTCGACCGCGCGCGGGTAGAAGTCGTTGGTGAGCACCACCGCCGGGCCGATGAACACCCCGTCGCCGAGCTCGGCGGGCTCGTACACGAGCGCGTGGTTCTGGAGCTTGACGTTGTCCCCGATCCGTACGCCGGGCCCGACGTACGCCCCGCGTCCCACGATGCAGCCGCGCCCGAGCCGGGCCTCCTCCCGTATCTGCGCCAGATCCCAGACGGTGGTCCCCTCACCGAGTTCGGCGGTCTCGTCGACCTGGGAGGAAGGTTGAATGCGGACACTCACGGGACGGTCCCCTTACGGCTCGCGAGGCGTTCGGACGCGCGTGTGTACGGCCGTCCGTGCGTCCGTACGCGCGGTCCGAGCATATGCCGCCCAAGGGCATCGCATACGTGGATCAACCGACTGTTCAGAAAACGGAGTTGGCCCCGCAGGAGTCCTGCCGGCCGGCCCGGCACGTCGGGGACCTCGGGCGCCACCTCTTCGGCGAAGTCGGCGGCGATCTCGCACACGTGCCGCGTCAGCCCTTCGTCAGAGCAGGCGTTCGGGGACCGTGCCCGAGGGGACCGTGCGGGTGTGGAGGCGGCCGTCCGGCGTGCGGAACTCCACCTCGCCCAGCGGGTCGGCGGTGACCTCGCCGACCACGGTCGCGTGGCGGCCGTAGGGGTGGGCGCGCAGGCGGGTGAGGACCTGGGAGGTGCGTTCCGGGGCCACGAACAGGCACAGGCACCCGGCGCAGGCCGCGTCCAGGGGCGCGAGGCCGCGGGCGCCGAGGGCCACGCGGGCCTCGTACCGGACGGGCAGGGCGGCCTCCTCGACCCGCAGGGTCAGGCCGCGGCCCGCGGCGCACCGGCGCAGGACCTCTGCCAGGCCGCCCGCGACCACCGTCCGGGCGTGGCGGATGTCGGGGCCCACCGCGCGCAGCAGGCCTCCCAGAGGGGCGCAGTCGCTGGGTACGTGGTGCTCGTAGCCGAGCCCGTCGCGCAGCGAGACCAGGTGGGCGGCGTGGCTGCCCAGGCGCCCGGTCACCACGATGCGGTCGCCGGGCCTGACCGAGCCGAGCTCCAGGGGCGGGCCGCCGAGCACGCCGAAGGCGGTGGCGGTGACGAAGACCCGGTCGGCCTCGCCCGCGCGGACGACCTGGGTGTCCACCGCGGCGATGGCGACCTGGGCCTCGGCGGCCGCGCCCCGGACGGAGGCGGTGAGCCTGCGCACCAGGTCCAGCGGCAGCCCGGCCTCCAGCACGATGCCGAGGGCGATGTGGCGGACATCGGCTCCGGTGGCGGCCAGTTCGTTGACGGCTCCGCAGACGGCGACGCGACCGATGTCCCCGTTGCCGAAGAAGGGCGGGTCGACGACGTACGTACCGGACCGTACGACGACGGCGGGGTCGGGGACGGGGACGGGGACGGCGCCATCGGGAACGGCGCGGTCGACGACGGGGCCGGGGAGGAGCGATTCCTCGATCAGGGCCCGTACCTCCGGGCCGAAGCCGACTTGGCCGGTGTCCCACTCCTGTGTGTACGTCACGAAAGCATCCCCCGAAGCCCGCGAGTCATGATCGTCCCATCATCCTGCGCGGACGGTCCCCCGCATACCCGTAACTTCCCGGCGTCCGATGAGGGGTTGGGACTGCTGGACGTTGACCGGGTGAGTGTGTTCCGGCATGGATGAGTGCCGCCGCCCAGCTCACCGAAACCGAGTGGCGGGAACACCGGGAAGCCGAACGCTGGTTCCTCGCCGCTGACGGCGAGAGCGGCAAAGGGTTCGGCAACGAGACGATCCGCGGAGTGGCGGCGTCAGCTCTTGATCGGTAACACCTTCTTGATGGCCGCGACGGCGGCCCGCGGTTCGTCAGCGTGACAGCGGACCGTGTGGACCTCCGTACATTTCCCCAAGAGACTTACCGTGGTCACTGGTTGGGCCAGTTCGACAGTGATCGAGGTCTGCGACGCGATGGCCACGTCCAGCACACCGTCCTCGGACTTGTTCGCGTCCGGAAACCGGAGGTCGTAGCGAGCGGACGCGATCCGTTCCAGCGGTATCCACAGGTCGAGCCCCGCACTGCGCCGCACCCGCAGCCCGCCCGGCCCCACGACGTGTGGGCGTGTGACGGCCGCGGCGTGCAGCCCCAGTACCAGAAACACCGTGTAGAGGTCGAGGAGCAGCATGATCAGATGGGCGACCGGATACGCGGCGAGCATGAAGGAAACGCCGACCGTCTCAACCACGAACACGAAGACCAGCCCATACGCCGTCGGCGCCTGAGCACGCGCATACCCGACAGCGATGTCCACGTCCCCGACCCCGTCAGTGCGCCGCGCCACCCACAGCCCGAGGCTCGTCATCCACCGCCCCTCGTGTGCCACCAACCGTCGCGCCTTTGCACCTAATGCCCCGATCCCCATGTCCCCCAGTGAATCAGAGACCCCTGGATTCTCCCCAGGTCGTCAGGAACGGTCAGTAGGGGTGGTCCGTGCGGTCGTAGCCCCGCAGCAGGAGGACGGCCACCGCCGTGGCCAGGGCGGGGAGCAGCGCGAAGCCGGCCAGCATGCCGAGTTCGGCGGTCGAGGTCTGCTCGGCGGCCCGTCCCGTGCCGGAGGGGACGTAGCCGCAGAGCTGGAGCACCAGGCCGTAGAGGAAGGGGCCGAGGGCGACACCCAGTCCCTCGCCGGTGCTGAACAGGCCGGACAGGACGCCCGCTCGGCGGCGTTCGGTCCGGGCGGTGTCCTTGGCGATGCAGTCCGGCAGCATCGCGTACAGGAAGAGCAGCTGGCCCGCGTGGCCCGTGCCGGCCAGCGCCATGGTGAGCAGTACGGCGCCTTCGGGCAGTGCGGGGGCGGCGAGGAAGAGCAGGCACCCGGCGGCGAACAGGGCGGAGGCGACGGTGTATCCGTGGCGGCCGGCGCGCAGCCTCGACCAGAGCGGCATGGTCAGGAGGTTGGGCGCGACGAACGCGGCGACGAGCGCGCCGACCCCGGAGGAGTCGCGCAGGACGTGCTCGGCGAAGTACGGCGCGCCCGCGAGCAGGACGCCGGTCGCGACGGACTGGACGACCACGCACCGCAGCAGCGCCATGAAGGCCGGGTTGCCGCGGGCGGCAACGAACTGGCGGCGCAGGCTCGGCTCGCTCTGGAGGACGCGGGGGCCGACGGGGCCGCCCCGGCCCCCGCCGGAGGTTCCGGCGAAGACCCAGACCGCTCCGAGGGCGATGACCAGCCCGCCGAACACCCCCACCCACCGGTGTCCGGCGAGCCCACCGCCCCCGGCGTCGATGAGGGCGGGTCCGGCCGCGCCGGTGACCAGCGCGGCCACTGCGATGACGGCCACCCGTCCGCCGACCAGGCGCATGCGGTCCTGGTGCCGGTCGCTGAGCTCGGCGGGCATGGCGACGTACGGCACCAGGAAGAAGGCGAACGCGGTCGCGGTGAGCAGGTATCCGCCCGCGGTGAGCCAGGCGCCGCCGGTGCCCGGCAGCAGGCCGGCGAAGGTCAGCGCGAAGGCCAGGGCCGTCGCGAGCCCGCCGCACAGGACGTACGGGCGGCGCGCGCCCCAGCGGCTGCGAGTGCGGTCGCTGGCGCGCCCGACCAGCGGGTTGAGGAAGGCGTCCCAGGCCTTGGGTACGAAGACGATCGCGCCGGCCAGCGCGGCGCCCACCCCCAGGGTGTCCGTGAGGTACGGGAGCAGCAGCAGGCCGGGGAGGGTGGTGAACGTGCCCGTGACGAGCGATCCCGAGGCGTAGCCGAAGCGGAGCCGGGCCGACAGGCCCGCGGGGCCGGCCCCGGCCGCGGAATCCGCCGACTCCGCCGACTCCGCCGACCGCACGGTGTCGGTACCTGTGGTGGTCATCGGGGGCTCCCTTCCGGGATCGGTCGAGTGGGCGCGGGGCAAGGCCCCGCCCGGGGGGTGGGGGGACATCCCGGGGGGCGGGGCTCTCGTACAGCAGGGTCCGTCCTCCCCCTTGGAGGTGACTAAAGCCCACAACCACGGATGGGGGCCGATGCGGAACGCATGAGTTCCTGCCATGCACTTTCCTGCCAACGGCACCGGCTGGCTGGCCGCTCGACCACCGCTCCACCATGACGCGAGAGTTAGGAGAGGGACATGACAGTCGACAACAGCACGACCTCGCCCCCCGCCGTCCACGGCCACGCGGGGGCCGCGGCGGCCCAGCACCTGATCCACCGTCCGCCCTCGCGGGCCCACTACGGTCTCGACGTCCCCAGCCTCGGCGAGGAGAACTTCACCCTCGTCGGCGCGACCCCCGTCGCCCATCCGCTCTTCAACGACGGTCCGGGCCACTTCCACGATCTGCAGATCGCGACCGAGACCATGCGCGAGATCGGCGAGTTCGTCGGCCACCGCTACTTCGGCGTGCCGGAGGACCGCCCCGGTCTCTTCTACCGCTTCACTCTCGACCTCACCGACCTCTCGGCCTGGCGTACGGACGGGGCCCCCGCCGGCCCCGTACCCATGGAGACCCACATCAGGGCCCGCCCTGCGAACGTGGTCGACGAGGTGCCGCGCGGACTCGACTTCCACCTGCAGGTGGTGATCGACGGCCGCCCGTGCGCGACGGGCGCCGCCGGTCTGGTATTCCTCATGCCGAAGCTCTACCGCAGGCACCTGGAGCACTCCCGGCAGGCGCTGCGGGCCGCGCCCGAGCTCGACGACGCGCCGGACGGCCCGCTGCGGCCGGCCGACTCCGCCGAGACGGGCCGCTACGCCCCCGAGAACACCGTGATCAGCGAACCGACCGACGCGGCACGCGGCCGGATCAGCACCTGGCTGCTCTCCCGGCAGATCAGCCCCGTGTTCGCGGGCGAGGACGGGCAGCTCTCCGGACTGCACCTGATGGAGGCACTGCGCCAGACCTCGCTGCTCGCAGCGGGCCGGGCGCACGGGCTGAACCCGGCGCGCAGCGCGATCGGCGCCTGCCAGGTGCACTTCCGCGGGCAGGCGGACCTCGATCTGCCGCTGCGCTGCGTGGCGGTGGCCGGGCCGCTGGGGCACGACGCCGCGGGGCGGCCCTCCGTACCGGTCACGCTCACCCTGACGCAGCGCCGCCGCGCGGTGGCCGAGGCCCGCACGTCCGTCGTCCAGGACTACTGAGGACGATGCGTTTCGGAATCCTGGGCCCGCTGGAGGTCACGGGCGGCGGCGCGGACGGCGGCCCGGACGGCGGTGCGGACGACGGCCCGGTGGTCTCGTACGCTCCGCAGGCCGCCAAACTGCGGGTCGTCCTCGGGACACTGCTGGTCCGCGCGAACGAGGTCGTGTCGTCGGAGAGCCTCATCGACGAGCTCTGGCCGGAGGCGCCGCCGCGTACGGCGACGACGACGCTCCAGGTCTACGTGTCGCACCTGCGCAAGACGCTGGGCAGCGCCGATCCGCGCGGCGGCCGGGAGTCGCTGGTCACCCGGCGCCCGGGCTATCTGCTGCGCGTCGGAGCGGACGCGCTCGACACCACGGTCTTCGAGGACCTGTCCCGCCGCGGTCACCAGGCCCTACGGGACGCGGACTTCGGCGCGGCGGCGGATCTGATGCGGCGGGCGCTGGCGCTGTGGCGGGGGCCGGTGCTGTCGGACACCCCGCACGGGCCGCTGCTTGACGGCGCGGCCGTGCGCCTGGGCGAGGTGCGCTCCACCGTGCTCGACGAGCGCATCCGGGCCGAGCTGCACCTGGGACTGCACCGCGAACTGGTGGCGGAGCTCCAGGAACTGGTCGCCGAGCACCGGATGCACGAGGAGTTCCACGCCCATCTGATGGTGGCGCTGTACCGGTGCGGGCGGCAGGCGGAAGCGCTGCGCGTGTTCGCGATGCTGCGGCGGACCCTCGTGGAGGAGCTCGGGATAGAGCCGGGCCCTTCGTCCCGGCGGCTCCAGCGGCGCATTCTGGAAGGGGATCCGGCGCTGTCGATGCCCGGAGCCCGAACCGCAACCGGCCCCGGAACCGGAACCGGCACCGGCACCGGCACCGGCACCGGCACCGGGTCGGCCGTACGGTCCGGGCCGGCCGGATCGGGTGCCGCGGCCGACGCCCCGGCCGACGGTGCGCAAGGCTGGTCGCCGGCGCTCGGCGCCCTGCCGCCCGCCGACCCCCGCTTCGCGGGCCGGACCGCTGAACTCGCCGAGCTGGAGCAGCTGTTGCTGGCCTCACCCGCGGGCGGCTGCGTCGCCGTGACGGGCCTGCCGGGCACCGGCAAGACGGCTCTCGCCGTGGAGAGCGCGCACCGCGTGGCGGACGCCTTCCCCGACGGGCAGGTCTTCCTGGACCTGCGCCGCGCCGCCGGCCCGCCGCCGACCGGCGCGGAGATCCTCGACCGGCTGGAGCGGGCGCCCCTGACGGGCCGCCGGGTGCTGATCGTGCTGGACCACGTCACCTCCGAGACCCAGGTACGGCCCCTGCTGCCCCTCGCCCCGGGCTCCGCGCTGCTGCTCACCGCGGGCCGGGTGCCCGCCGGGCTCCCGGGGCTTCGTCCGGTGGTCCTCGGACCGTGGCGTCCCGAGGAGTCGCGGCGGCTCGCCGGGCTGTTCACCGAGCGGGGCAGCCCCGCGCCCGGACCCGGCGCGGTCGAGGAGATCGCCGGGCTGTGCGGGGGGCTCCCGCTCGCCGTGCGGGCCGCCGCAGCCCAGCTCGCGGCCCGGCCGCACTGGACCCCCGCCACGCTGGCGGACCGGCTGCGGGACGAGGGCGGGCGGCTGGACGCGCTGCGGGCCGGCGATGTCGACGTACGGGCCCGCCTGCTGGAGGCGTACGCGGCGGCTCCCGGGGCCGAGCGGCGGACCTTCCGCCTGCTGTCGCTGCTGCCGCCCGGCAGGTTCGGCGCCCGGCAGGCGGCCGCCGCGCTGGACCTGGCCGAGCCGCGGGCCGCGGCGGCCCTGGACGCCCTGGCCGACGAGCGGCTGCTGGCGGTGGACCGCGACGGCTGCCACCTCCCGGAGCTGCTGCGGCTGCTGGCGGTGGAGCGGCTGGCACTGGAGGAGGACGCCGAGGTGCGGCGCGCGGCGGCGGAGCGGGTGTGCCGGGCGTACGCGGCGGCCGCCGCGCAGCCGGGCCGGCTGGCGGACGCCGACGCGCGGGGGCTCGTACGGCTGGCGCGGACCGCCTACGAGGCCGGGCTGTGGGCGCTGGCGGTACGGCTGACGGACGCCACGGGCGGGTGGGTGGAAGAGGACGCCGAGGCCGCCTACACCATGGCGCTGGACGCGGCAGTGCGGTGCGCGGACCGGTCGGCCCAGGCCCGGATGGAGCGCTCGCTCGGCGACCTGGCCTGGCAGTACCGGCGCGCGGAACGGGCGCACGAGCTGTACGAGGGGGCGCTGGCGCACGCCCGGGAGGCGGGCGACGAGGAGGAGGCGGGCCGCGCCCTGGTGGGCCTGGCCGAGCTGCGGCTGGACGCCGGTTCGGCGGCGGAGGCCGCCGCCCTGCTGGAGCCCGCCCTCGCCGCCCTGTCGGTGCCCGGCCGTACGCGCGGCCGCTACGAGGCGAGCCGCGCCCGGGCGCTCCTGGCGCTGGCCCAGGACGGGCCGGAGGGGGCGGAGACGGCCCGGGCCTGGTTCGGCGAGTGCCTGCAGCTGGCGGGGGCCCTGCGCGACCACCGGCTGGAGGTGTACGCCAGACGTTCGCTGCGGGCGCTGTCCGCGACCGCCGGTGGTGGCGGCGCCGCGCGGCGTGCCGTGGAGATCCGTCCGGGGCTCTGGCGGATCCAGCCGGCCGGTGTCCGCTCCTGACCGGCACCGGTGCGCCGGCCCCCGGCACCACCCGGCCTCCTGACCCATTCGATCGCCCTCTACGCAACGTACGGAGAACCATGTCGGTAGCGCTCAGCCCGGTGACGGAGCTCGTCGGGCGGGAACTCGAAGCCGCCGCCCTGCGGGAGCGGCTGCGCGACCCCTCGGTCCGGCTGCTGACGGTGACCGGTCGGGCCGGCGTGGGCAAGACCCGGCTGGCCGCGGAGGCCGTACGGGAGGCCGGCGCGGAGTTCGCCCGGGTGGAGGTGGTCGACGCGGCGGCGCGGTGGACCGCCGGGGACGAACCGCTGCGCTCCTGGGGGCCCGAGGAGTCCGGCCGGATCCTGCTGCTGCTCGACGGCTGTGACCACGAGGCGCGCCCGGCCGCCGCCGGGGCCGTCGCGGCGCTCGCCGGTGATCCGCGCGTGGTGGTGCTGGCCACCGCGGTGGAGCCGCTCGGGGTGTACGGGGAACAGCTGCTGCCCTTGGCGCCGCTGCCGGTACCGGGGCCCGCGGAGGGCGCCGCCGACCCGCACGAGGTGCGCCAGGTGGCGTCGGTCGCGCTGTTCGTACGCCGGGCCCGGGACGCCGACCCGGCCTTCGCGCTCACGCTGGAGAACGCGGCGGCCGTCGCCGAGATCTGCACGCTCCTCGACGGGCTGCCGCTCGCCATCGAACTCGCCGCGCGCAGGCTGCGGCTGTTCCCTCCCCACCTGCTGCCTTCCCGGCTGCGCGGTCGTACGACCGTCCTGGCGGGCGGACCCGCGCACGCGCCCGAGCGGCACCGATCGCTCGCGGCCCTGGCCGAGTGGAGCTGCCGCGGGCTCGACGCCCCGGTCCGCGCCCTGCTGGAGCGGCTCTCGGTGTACGAGCCCGGCTTCGGCCTGGCGGCGGCTGGCGTGTCGGCGGAGGCGGGCGTCGAGGCCCTGCTGGACCGCGGTCTGCTGGCCGTGGTGGGTGAGGAGCAGGGGGAGCTGCGGCTGGCCGTGACCGAGCCCGTGCGGTCCCACTGCCGCGCGGTACTCGCCGAGTCGGGTCGCGACGGCGCGGCACTGGACGCGCACGCGGAGCGCTACCGGCAGCTGGTGACCACCTCCCTGCCCGGCCTGAACGGGACCGAACAGGAGCGTATGCTGCGGGAGTTGGCCGCCGAGGGCGCGAACGTGACGGCCGCGTTGCGGCGGCTGCGCGAGCGCGGTGACGGCGAGGCGGCGGCCGCCCTGGTGCTCGGCTGCCGGCTGCCCTGGCTGACGCAGGGGCGGCTGCGGGAGGGGCTGGAGTGGTGCGACGGCGCGGCCGAGGCGGCGGGGCCCCCGCTGCTGGAGGCCGTACGGGCCCGGCTGGCCGACATGTCCGGGCTGTTCGCGCTCGCCCTGGGTGATCCGCAGGAGGCCGTACGCCGCCACCGCCGGGCGCTCGCACTGGGAAAGGCCGTCGGTGACCGGCGGCAGAACGCGCTCGCCTCCGCCCACCTCGGTACGGCGCTGCTGAAGGCCGGTGATCCGCCGGGGGCGCGGGCCGTGCTGGTGACCGCGCTGAACGCGCTGGAGTCGATGGGCGTCACCGGGGGCGCGGCCGGGGCGGCGGCGGCTCTCGCGGACGTGCTGCACGCCGACGGCGACCGGCGCAAGGCGCAGGAGCTGCTGGACCGGGCCGAGGAGGCCTTCCGGCGGATCCGGGACGGGCGGGGCCTGGCGGGCGCGCTGCGGACCTCGGCGGCGCTGGCCCTGGAGGGCGAGGATCCGGACCGGGCCGACCGGGCGCTGCGGGAGGCCCTGCGGCTGTACGGGGCGATCGGGGAGCGGACCGAACTGCCGGACCTGCTGGAGGAGTTCGCGCTGCTCCTGCTGCGCACGGCGCCCGCGCAGCGGCCGCGGACGGTGCGGCTGCTGGCGGCGGCCGACACCTTGCGGGCCGGGACGGGGGCCGAGGTGCCCGACGAGTGGCGCTCCGAGGCCGAGCGGGCCCGTACGGAGCTGAGCGCGCGGCTGGACTGGTCCGACTTCGCCACGGCGTGGGCCGAGGGGGTGCGGATGGGGGCGCCCGCCGCGGTGGCGGAGGCCCTCTCGGCGCCCGCGCCCTCGCGCCGACCGGTGGCGGGGGCGGTCGCCGAGGCGCAGTCGCTCACCCCGCGGCAGGTCCAGGTGGCCCTGCTGGTCTCGGAAGGACTGACGAACCGCCATATCGCTGCCAGGCTGGACATTTCGGAGTGGACCGTGGTCAACCACGTCCGCCAGGTGATGCGCAGGCTCGGGTGCACCTCACGGGTGCAGGTCGCCGGGGCGGTGGGCCGATGGGCCTGACGGACTCCCCCTCGTACCCCGCGGCGGAAAACCTCGGCTCCGCACACGGCCGGCCCCTGGACCTCGGCGCGCCGGCCGGGGTCTCGGCGCGGTTCCGGGCCGCCGGATGGTGGCGCCCGGAGACCTTCCTCGACGACCTGTACCGTACGGCCGCCGCCGCGCCCGGGCGCCCGGCGATCGTCTCGGAGCGGGCCCACCGTCCGGCCGGCCGACGCCGGATCGCCCTCACGTACAGCCAACTGGCCCTGTACGTCGACCGGTTCGCCGCCGCCTTGACCTCTCTCGGGGTGGCCCCCGGGGACCCCGTCGCCTACCAGCTGCCGAGCTGGTGGGAGACCGCGGCGCTGACCCTCGCCTGCTGGCGGGCCGGAGCGGTCGCGGTGCCGGTGCTGCCGACCGTACGGGCCCACGGACTGCACCGGATCCTGGAGAACACCCGGGCCCGGGTCTGCGTGGTGCCCGACGTGTGGGAGGGGCATGCGCACGCCGAGGTCCTCGCGGACCTCGCGCCGCGCCTGCCGTGGCTGCGCCACCGGGTCGTCGTGGGGGACGCGGCGGCGACCGGGGCGGTCGACTTCGCGGCGTACTTCCGGCGCACCGCGCACGAGCGCACCGAGGCGGGCAGGCGGAGCAGGCCGCGGAGCGGTCAGGCCGACCGGCCCGCCCTGCTGATCAGCGTGATGGGCCTGCGGGACGCCTACACCTCGGTGCTGCACTCCCCCAACACGCTGTACGCCAACATCGCCTCCCAGCACGAGGGCGACGGCCCGGGCCGACGGTCGCGCGAGGTCTTCCTCAGCACGCTGCCGCTCACCTCGCTGGCCTCGCTGCTGTACACCGTGTGCTGGCCGCTGGCGGTCGGCGGGACGGGGGTCCACCAGGACGTGTGGGATCCGGGCCGGTGCCTGGACCTGATGGCGGCGGCCGGGGTGGACCAGGTCTACGCGGAGCCCGCCTACTTCTCCGAGCTGCTCACGACGCAGCAGCGCCGCCCCAGGGACCTGGACCGGCTGCGGCTGGTGCTGTCCGGCGGGCGCACCAGCACGCCCGCGCCGCTCGCCGCCGAACTCCGCGCGGTGTTCGGCGTACCGGTGCTCTCCGTGTGGGGGACCCCGGAACTCGGCATGGGCGCCCTCACCGGGGACACTCCCGACGAGGGCGACGCCTTCCACCCGCTGCGCGGGCTGGAGGTTTCCGCCGGGCACGGGACACAGGCGCTCACGGTGCGCGGGCCGTCGGTCTGCCTGGCCACGTGGGGGCAGGGAGCCCCGGCACCGGTGCCCACCTGGGAGCGGGCCGACGGCTGGCTGGACACCGGGGACCTGGCTCAGACCGGCCCGCACGGCGGGATCCGGGTCCTGGCCAGGGCCGGGATGCGGACCGGCGCGATCTTCATGGTGCCGGTGGCCGAGGTGGAGGAGCAGTTGCTGACCCACCCCCGGGTCGGCGAGGCCGCGGTCGTCGCCTACACCGATCCCGAGCACGGGGAGCTGCCCTGCGCCGTCGTGGTCCCGACCGCGCAGGACCGGCCGCCGGGTCCGGCCGAGCTGCGCGAGCACCTCACCGCCCGGGGCGTCGCGGAGGCCTTTCTGCCGACACGGCTGGAGATCGTCGGCGCACTGCCGCGCGACGACCTCGGCCGGGTCCGCCGCGGCGCGCTGCGCAGCTGGCTGACGCGCCTGCGGCCCGGCGGGCCCCGGCCGGCCCCCGACTGAGTCCCGTCCGGTGGATCACGCTCAGGGCCGGGGCCGGCCCGTCACTGGCCCACCCTTCCGTCGACGCACTCGCGCAACAGGTCGGCGTGCCCGCAGTGACGGGCGTACTCCTCGATCCTGTGCACCATCAGCTCCCGGACCGCGATCTTGTCCTTCCCCAACCGCTCGCCCAGATCCGGGTGCGCGGCCAGCGCGGCGTCGGTCGCGGCCTGCTCGCGCTCCAGATCGGCGTACGCGGCGTCGACCACGGCCTGCTCGGCGACGGCTCCGTGGAAGTCCGCGTCGCGCTTGCCGTACAGCTTCGGCAGCGGGTCACCGTCGGTGATCCAGTTGCGCCAGTCCCGTTCGCACTCGGCGAGGTGCCGGACCAGGCCGAGCAGCGACATCGTCGACGGCGGAACCGACCGACGGGCCAGTTGCTCCGCGTCCAGACCTTCGCACTTCATCCGCAGGGTGATGCGGTAGTTCGTCAGGAAGTCCTGCAGCGTCGGGAGCTCGCCGTCCGGACTGGCTCCGTTGCCGTCGCGGGGGTCGTCGTCCGGATCGGCCCACATGTCGGGGTAGACGGTTGCCTGGGTCCATCGCTCGGGTTGGTCGCTCATGCGCCCATGATCGTCCGTGGGGCCGGGTCCCACTACCGGGTTTTCCGCTTTGACGTGGCGACATCGCCGGGGTCACTCGCAGCCGGCCACCCGGCGTGCGAAAGCCGCCAGTTCGGTACGCCACGCGGGGTCGACGGGGGCTCCGGCGACGGCCTCGTCCGCGCGCCCCAGGAGCCCGGCGATGGTCTCCTCGGCCCCGTCCCGGGCCCGCGCGTCGAAGAACACGTCGCGCAGGAACTGGGCGTCACCGTCGAAGCCGGGGCCGCCGCGCAGGAATCCGCGGATCCGCCAGGCCGCGTGCAGGGCCCGCGCGTACTCCTCGTACGTCTCGCGCAGGTCGTGCCGCCCCGCCAGGGCGGCGCCGATCAGCAGCGCGTGGCGCAGCCCGTACCAGCCCGCGCCGCAGCCGCTGCCGCAGCCCTCCAGGCACTGCCCCGGCCAGGCGTCGTCGAGGTACTCGGTCGCGGCGGCGGCCTCGGTGTGCGCGCCGATCGCCCGCTCGGTCCGCAGGTCGTCCCACAGCTCCCAGACCTCGTAAGGGAGCCGGACCGCCAGCCGGTCACCGTAGGCGAGGGCGAGATCGCCCGCGAGCACGGCGGTCCCCTCCCCGAACCGGCGGGACTCGCCGCGCCAGCCGTTGCGCTCGTGCTCGGCGGCGTGGCTGATGTGCAGGGTCGGGATGCCGCGGCGCAGCGGCGCGTTGTCCCGGACGTCCTCACGGATCATCAGGCAGGTGTCGAGGAGTTCGAGCGCGGCGGCCGCGGCCACGGCGTCCTCGCTGTCCGGATCGCCACCCGCGGCGAGGTATCCGGTGAGGCAGATGACCGGGTGGGCCCGCTCGGCCCCGGCCTGGACGAGTTCGGCGACGCCGGCCACCAGGACGGCGCTGCGCGGGTCGGGCGTACGGCGGTTGCGGTGCTCCTCGGCGAGCAGTCGGGCAAGGCGCTCCTCGACCCGGTCGAGCATGGCGTCGCGCACCTGTCCCGGTGTGGCCGTGCGCCACGGCTGGTCGTGCGTGGGTGTGGTCATGGTGCCCTCCCTGGTGGGCTGCGGCTCATGACCGAACCGTCGCGCAGGGGGCTGGCGAGGGGCCAGCGGGGAGGGCTCACCTGAGCGGAACCGGGGGGGAGGAGGGGGTCAAGTGCGCCAGTTGTCTGCCAGGGGAGGGCCGGGAGCGGGCGGGCTTGCCATGACCTTGCTATCCCGCTCCCGGCCCCGGTCCCGGTGTCGGCCTCGGCCTCGGCCGGGAGCGGGCCCGGACCGGCCCGGAGCCGACCCGCCCCGGGCCCGGACTCAGACGAACTCCGCGACGCCCAGGTGGAAGTCGACCGGGAGCGCCTGCCGGCCGGGGATCTCCAGCTTGCGGTAGACCCGGGTCAGGTGCTGTTCCACCGTGCTCACGGTGATGTAGAGCTTCTGGGCGATCTCGCGGTTGGTGTGGCCGTGCACCGCGAGCAGGGCGACCCGCTTCTCCGACTCGCTGAGACTCGCGACGAGGTCGGCGTGCGGCGTCTCGGCCGCCTCCCCCGCCTCGACGCCGTCACCGGTGTGGCCGGGGAGGATCTTCACGCACAGGGACTCGGCCCCGCACTCCCTGGCCACGTGCCACGCGCGGCGGTTGACCATGGCGGCGCGCGCCGGTTCGCCGAGCTCCCGCAGTACCTGGCCGAAGTCGCCCATGGCACGGGCCAGTTCGTACTGGTCTCCCGAGCGGTGCAGATCGTCCACCGCCTTGGCGAGCATCGCCTGGCGCTCCTTCGGCTCGCGCAGGGAGGCCCGTAGCCGCAGGGACATCCCGCGCACCCACGGGTCCGCGGCGTCCCGGCTGCTGAGCTGGTCCGCGAGGAACCGTTCGGCCTGGCGTGCCTCGCCGAGCCTGAGCAGGGCCTCCGCCGCGTCGGTGCGCCAGGGCAGGAGCCGCGGCCGGTCCAGGCCCCACCTCTTCATGTGGCGGCCGACGTCCAGGAAGTCGCCGAGCGCCGCGTGGAAACGGCTGGTCGCGAGGGCGTACTGGCCCCGGGCGCGCAGGTATCCGAGACCGTGGATGCTCCCGGTCAGCTCGGCGGGGACGGGCCGGCTCAGCACGGCCGCCGCCTCCTCGGGCCGGCCCATGGCCGTGCAGGCCCGGACCAGCGTGCCGGCGACGGCGCTCAGCAGGACGCTGCCGCCGCGTGCGGGCACGGTCCGCAGGACGCCTTCCGCGGTCTGGGCCGCGCCCCGGAGGTCGCCCAGTCGCATCCGGGCCTCGGCGAGCAGGCCGCCGAACACGGCCTGCCAGCCGGTGGCCCCGCGCTGGGTCGCCTGGAGCAGGAACGTCTCGCACCAGGGCAGCGCCCGCCCGGCGCCGTCCAGGTACAGGAGGGTGCGCAGGGCCTGCACCACCGGCTCCACGGTGCCTTCGGCGAGGGTGGCACCCCGGAGGAAGAGTTCGGCGGCGTGGGCGGCCGCGCCCTCCTCCGTCTCCACCGGGAGTGCCCACAGGGCCGCCGGGTGGACGGGGGTCCTGGCCGTACGGCCGGCCGGGAGCGGTCCGGCCTCGGCCGGTGCGCCACGGCGGTTGGAGGCCGCCCACTGGGGGAATGCGGAGAGTCCGTCCAGCGGGTCGTCCCCGGGGATGTCCCCCTGCCTGCGCTCGGCGCCCGGGTGGCGCCCGCTGCCGGCCGCCAGCCGTTCCAGTACGTCGGCCGACTCGTCGATCCGGCCCTGGGCGGCCAGCGCCCTGGCCAGCGGGCCCATGGTGTGCGCTCCCAGCTTTCCGGCGGCCAGGGCGCAGAGGGGTTCGCGCAGGTGGCGTTCGGCCGCCGCCGGGTCGGTGCGGCCGGCCACGACGCTGAGTTTGACGGCCAGTTCGGCACGCCGCGCGTCGTCGGGGCTGGCCTCCCGGGCGAGTTGCAGGACGGCGGCGGCCTGTTCGAGGGCTCCGTCGGCGACGTACTGGTCCGCGGCGGAGCGCAGCACGGGCAGGGCCCACTCCTCGCAGGTGTGCCGTGCGCCGAGCAGTTGGTCGGCGACCGCCATGTCGGGGGCGCCCGAGGCCCGCGCCAGCAGGGCGGCCTCCCGGTGCAGGGCCTGGCGGGCGGCCGGGTCCATCCGGTCGAGTACGGCCGCCCGCGCGGCCGGGTGACGGAACCCGTGCCCGCCGTCGTCGGCGAGCAGGCCCGCGGCGTCGAGTGCGGCCAGGGCCCGGGCGGCGGCGGCTTCGGGGGTGCCCGTCAGCCGTGCGAGGTGAGCGGCGCCGGCGAGGCCGTCGAGTACGGCGATCGCCTCGGCCAGTTCGGTGGTGGCGGGCCCGCAGCGGTGCAGGCAGGCGAGCACGGCCTGGGCGTAGGCGTCGCCCGGACGGCCCTGGGGGTCCTGGAGCAGGGACCGCAGCAGCAGCGGGTTTCCGCCGCTGGCCCGGTGCAGCCGTTCGGTCTCGGCCTCGGTGCGGTCCGGCAGCATGGCGCGGACGGCCTCGGAGGTGAACCGTTCCAGCCGCAGCCGTACGAAGTGGGGCAGCCGGAGCAGTTCGGTGCGCAGCAGCGGGTCGTCGCCGCGTTCGTGCACGGACTCGGCGAACACCAGGAGGACCCTGGCATGCCGGGCACCGCGCGCCAGGTGCAGCAGGTAGCGGCTGGAGAGTTCGTCGACGTGGTGCAGGTCGTCGACGCAGATCACCACGGGTGCGGCGGCGCTCAGTTCACGGACGGCGGCGGCGAACACCTGCATGGCCTCGACCCGCCCCGCCTCGTCCGCAGGCGCCGGGAGGGCTCCGGCCGGCGCGTCGGCGGCCAGCTGGCGCAGGACGCCCAGCGGATGGCCCCGTTCGGCCGCGGTGCCGATGGCGCGCAGGACGGTCGCGCCGCGGGCTTCGGCATGGGCGGCGACGGTCTCCAGGAATTCACTCTTTCCGCAGCCGACCGCGCCTTCGATCAATAGTAATCCGGCATTCCCTTCGGCACAGCCGTCGAGCAATGCGTTTGAAAGAGAAAGTTCCTCGGCACGCCGGAACAACACCATAGGGTCCCCCAGTGTCCCTTTTCCGTGCGTTCCGGGAAGGACCGCGAAAATCGGAAAGAGGGATGGTCGAGCATTGCTTGAGCCGGAATTCAAGATCAGTATAGGCTCGAAATCCCGCCCCCACGGTGTCCGGAAGTTGCCAGACATCAATCCCCGGCCGCGGCGCCGGGGAAGATCCGGCGCGGTACGTCGCGCGGGTGGCCCGGCCTGCGCCATTCCCGCGGGTAGCCCACGGACACCTCCTCGAAGCGCACGCCGTCGTACCAGGTGGTGCGGGGGATGTGGAGGTGGCCGTAGACGACGGCCGCCGCCCGGAACCGGGTGTGCCAGTCGGCGGTGAGTTCGGTGCCGCACCACTGGGCGAACTCGGGGTGCCGCAGGATCCGGGTCGGGTTCCTGACCAGCGGAAAGTGATTGACGAGCACCATGCGCAGGTCGGGGTCGCAGGCGGCGAGGCGCTGTTCGGTGACGGCGACCCGGGCCCGGCACCAGGCCTCACGGGACGGGTACGGGTCGGGGTGCAGCATGAACTCGTCGGTGCACACCACTCCGGCCTCGTAGGCCTGCTCCAGCGCCTGTTCCCGGGTGGCCGCCCCGGGAGTGCGGAAGGTGTAGTCGTAGAGCAGGAAGAGGGGGGCCACGACGAGCGGTCCGCCCGGCCCCGACCAGACGGGGTAGGGGTCCTCCGGAGTGTGCACGCCGAAGGAGCGGCAGATCTCGACGAGGTGCCGGTACCGCGCCTCTCCGCGCAAAGGCACCGGGTCGTCCCGCAGGGTCCAGAGATCATGATTTCCCGGCGCCCACACCACGGTGGCGTAGCGGCTGGTGAGCAGGCCGAGCACCCATCGAAGATCATCGGGCGACTCGCCCACGTCACCGGCCACGATCAGCCAGTCGTTGGGACTGTCCGGATTCAGCTCCTCGACGATCCGGCGATTCTCCCGGAATGAGACGTGGAGGTCACTGATGCCCATGAGGTTTCCGTGCGGCATTCCGTGAGGATGGGCGACGGACCTCGCGGTGAACACCCCTGCTCATCCCCTCAACCGCCGGTGGAGGCAGGGAACCCGGCGCATGACAGGCGGATGGCAATGCCTGCGGGGGCCGTGCCAGCCTCCCGGCAGGAGGCGGCCGGCGGGGGCCGCGGATGGCAGTGGCCTGGGAGGAAACCGGGTGCGCGGCGGCCGATCGGGGCGGGCCGGGCCTTCGTTCCTGGCCCGGGCGGGGCGGCGGCGGCAGCGTGGGAGCCGTCAGACCGACACATCGACCCGAGGGAATGCCGTGCTCACGAAGCTCCTGCCATCGGATGTCGCCACCGCCGAGTCCACCGTCGACCCCGACGAGGTGTTCCTCTTCCCGGAGGAGGAACTCCTGATCAGCAACGCCGTTCCGAAGCGGCGGGCGGAGTTCGGGACCGTGCGGTGGTGCGCCCGACGCGCGATGGGAACCCTCGGGGTGCCCGCGGCGCCCGTGGTGCCGGGGCGGCGCGGGGTCCCCCAGTGGGACGCCTCGGTGGTGGGGTCCATGACGCACTGCGCGGGCTACCGGGGCGTGGCACTGGCCCGCGCCTCGGAGTTCGCCGCGGTGGGCATCGACGCGGAGCCGAACGCTCCGCTGCCGGACGGGGTGCTGGAGTCGATCGCGCTGCCCCAGGAGCTGCGCCGCACGCGCGAGCTGGCCCGGGCGGTGCCGGAGGTCGCGTGGGACCGGCTGCTCTTCAGCATGAAGGAGGCGGTCTACAAGACGTGGTTCCCGCTCACGGGCCAGGAGCTGGACTTCACCGACGCCCTGGTCACCGTCGACGCGGGGCTGGAAACGTTCCGAGCCCGGCTGCTGCCGGACCCCGAGTGGCTCTCGCCGGACGGGCCCACCGTGTTCAGCGGCCGCTGGTCGGCGGACGACGGCGTACTGCTCAGCGCCATCGCGGTGCCGGCCGCGCGGCCGGCGGACGCCGGGGCCCGGACAGCGCGAAGCGCTCCCCCCATTCACCGTGCGGGGAGCGCTTGCTGAACCGGATCACGGGCGGGGTTCCCTCACCCCCACCGGTCGTCCTCCGGTGTTGCGGTGATTCCCAGGCCGGACCCGTCGGGCCCACTGACTCCGACGGACAGAGCGGATGCGCTCGGCAGAACCGGGCCCGACATGAACTGCACCCCCATAACTGACATGACCATACCCGCCAGTAAGGTCAAGTAAATCGAGGAGAATTTACCGGAAATTACCCTCACGACTCCCCCAGTCGAAGATCGAGATTAACTCCGTCAGCACGCCTTCGCCCGATTTTTCCGGCTTTGGCGTCCCTGGTGATGCGAATAGAGTGCTTGATATCGATCATTCGCGCCAAGGGCCTCACGCTGGCGTAAAGTTACGTGGCAGCAATTACACCGATCAGTGGGGGCTGGCATGTTCGCAGGGGAGGGCCCGGATTCGGGGTTCGCCGAGCTTGATGACCTCAGCGCAGCGGCGTACGGTCTCGCGGTCGAGTGCGGGCGCTTCGTACGCGAGAAGATCGCCGAGGAGCTGTCTCTGACACCTGCGGAGATCACGCGGGTGGAGCAGGTGCTGTGCGGGGTACGCCTGCTGCAGTCCATGCCGGGACATCCGTCCGAACTGACCCCCGTCACACCCGATGTGGCGGCCGCGTCCCTGGTGGCTCCCGCGGAGCGGCACATCCGGGAACTGCAGCAGGCGGTGACCGACGTCCGGGCGAAGCTGCTGTCCCTGACGCCGCTCTACTTCGAGGGGCGCCGGCTGCGCAACCGCCTGGAGGCCTTCGACATCATCACCGATGTCAACCGGATCCAGGCGATGCTCAACCACCTGAGCCAGAACTGCAAGAGCGAGCTGCTCACCGTCCAGCCCGGCGGTGCACGCCCCGCGGAACTGCTGGAAGAGGCACGGGAGTCGGCGCTGTCCACCCTGGCGCGCGGCGTCCGGATCCGGACCATCTACCAGCACACCGCGCGCAACGACCTGCCCACCCGCTCGTACGTCCGCGACGTCAGCCTCCAGGGCGCGGAGATCCGCACCGCCGACGAGGTCATCGACAGACTGATCATCTACGACCGGGAGGTGGCCTTCCTGCCGGAACGATCCTCCCGGGACCGCGCGCCCGGGGCGGCGATCGTGCGCGAGCCCACGCTCGTGGCCTTCCTGTGCTCCGTCTTCGAGTACCTGTGGGACGGCGCGTCCCCGTACGTCGTGGAGTCCCAACGGTCCCCCGCCTCCTCCGACGAGCTCAAGTGGTCGATCATCCGGCTGATGACCAAGGGCTACAAGGACGAGATGGTCGCCCGGCGGCTCGGCATGTCGGTGCGCACCTGCCGCCGCCACATCGCCGAGATCACCGAGGAACTGGAAGCCACCAGCCGCTTCCAGGCCGGCTACAACGCCGCGCGTCAGGAGATACTCTCCGGCGGGCCGGCGGCGTCCTCCTTAACCTGACATCCCGTGGTGTCCGGCTCCGGAGGCGCTTGAACCCGGCGGCGGCGGTCATCGCCCCGGGTCCTCCTCCAGCGCCTCCGTGATCGCGTCCACGCAGTCCTGGTCCAGCATCGTCGTGACGTGCGCGTCCTGGAGCCGGCCGAAGCCCGCGTCGTAGACCGCGGCGCTGACGACGTAGCCCCCGGCCAGCGGGAAGGTCCGGAAGATCCACTCGTCCCCGGTGCCCGCCGTCCCGTCCGGCCGCTGGACCCGTACGGGCCTGCCGTCGGGACCGAAGCCGAACTCGGTGAAGCGGAACTGCATGCCCTGGCCGATGGCCTTGCTGTAGGCCTCCTTGAGGGTCCACAGCCGCACGAGCGCGCCGTTGCGCTCCTCCTCCGGCATCCCGGACAGCAGCACCAGCTCGTAGGGCGTACAGATGTGGCGGCCCAGACCGCTGCCGTACATCTCGCGGTCGGCGCGCTCCGCGTCCACCCCGATCAGGCCGCAGGTCGTCAGCCCCACGAGGAGCAGGTCCTCGGTGTGGCTGAGGCTGATGTCGATCTGGTCGCAGCCGCGCAGGTACGGGCGGCCGGTCGGCCCGTAGGCCAGTTCCAGGTCGGCGGGTTCGCTGGCGAGCACCGCGCCCGCCGCGTACTTCAGCAGCATCCGGGAGGCGATGTACCGGTTGCGCACGTCGGCGTGCGTCAGGTCGAGGTACCGCGTCCAGTCGCGGCCGAGCAGTTCGCGCAGGCCGTCGCCGGACGGCAGGACGGGCTCCAGGTCCTTCAGCCACGCGTAGACCAGCGCCGTCCCGTGGGTGGCGAGGTCGTCCCTGACCCGGTCCCACGAGGCCCCTCCCGGGACCACGGCGACGGGCTCACCGAGCGGCGGGCCGAGCGTGGGGCTGCCCGGGGCGGTCATCCGTACTCCTTCACCAGCGTGTGGACGTCCCGGAGGCTGTGCGCCTCCAGCAGACGGTGCACCGGCACCCGGCGGCCCGACTCCTCGAGGAGGGCCAGCAGCCGGAGCAGGTTGAGTGAGTCCCAGCCGGGCAGGTCCACCAGAGCGGTGTCCGCGCCCGCGGGGATGTCGAGGTCCAGGCCCAGGTCGTCGCGGACCGTCCGCAGGAACGTGTCGACGCTATCGAGGTTCATCCGCCGGCCTTCCCCCAAAGGATTCGGTGATGTGTACGTGGCCGGGGACTTCGGGCACCCGCGCCAGATCGTGGTGGAAGTCCACCGCCCCGTCCCCGGCCGCGCGGGACCGGGCCCGCGTGAAGCCGCAGGACGGGTAGAAGTCACGGACGCGGTGGTTGCGCGCCGTGGGTACGTACCGGGCCGTCACCGCGGACAGCCCGAGGTCGCGGGCCCGGCCCAGCAGCACGGAGAGGCAGGCCTGTTCGACGCCGCGGGCGAGCACACGGCAGCTCAGCCACATGTTGTCCAGGTGCAGCGCCCCGTCTGCGAAGGTCCCCAGCACCGCTCCGACCAGGCCGTTGTCGCCGAACCGGTCCGCGGTGCGGGCGGCCAGCAGCAGGTGCCGCTCCGGATCGGCGGCGAGCGATACCAGCTCGGACTCCTGGTGTCCCCCGCCGGTGAGGTTGAACTGGTTGGTGCGCAGGGTCAGCTGGGACAGCCTGGCGAACTCGTGGGGCCGGGGCGGGCCGAGGTCCACCCTGACCCCCAGGGCCCGCAGGAACTCCTCGTGCGAGCCCGAGCTCTCGTGCAGGTCGCGGCGTTCGCGCTGCCTGTGGTACTCGCCGGTCCTGGCCCGGTCCTCGTCGGTCAGGGCCAGGGTGTCGAACCAGCCGTCCGCGAGGAGCCGGGTCACGTGCAGCGCGGGCTCCTCGTCGAGCGGTACGACGGCCACCTCGGGCGCTCCGAAGCGCACCTGGGCACGCTCGGCGGGCGAGTCGTCGGCGAAGACGAGGGCGTCGGTGGCGATGTCCAGCCGGTCCGCGATGTCGGCGAGGTTGCCGTCCTTGGGCTCCCAGTTGGCGTTGATCCGTACGAAGTCCGCCTCGCGCAGCACGAGGTCGGGATGGCCGCGCAGTGCCGCGAGGACCGGGCCCTCGTCGTTCTTGCTGCTCACCGCGAGGAGCACGCCCTGCGATCCGAGCTGTTTGACGCACTTCTGGAACGCTCCGAAGGCCTCGCCCCGCAAGGTGCCTGCCGCCGCGACGCCGTCCGGGCCCCGCTCGCCGAGCACCCCGTCCCACAGGGTGTCGTCGAGGTCGAGCACCAGGCACTTGCGGGTCATGCCGCGCAGGGCGCGCGCCAGGTGCGCGACCTCGCGGGCGTACGCGGCGAGGAGTTCCGCGCCCAGCTGCACCTTGGCGTAACGCGCCAGGCGCTGGTCGGTGACCGGACCGCCCTCGCCGACCAGCGGTTCGAGGTCGATCACCACGAGGCGGGTGGCGGACTCGGTGAGGCGCAGCAGGCGGGCGTTGAACTCGCGCCACACGGCACCGAGCCGGGCCCGGGAGCGGTGGTCGAGGAGCTGGTGGCTGTAGGCGCGCGGCAGCGGGACGGTGTTGAGCACCAGGGTGCCGGGGGCGCGGTCCGCGAGAGCGGCGCACCGGCGCAGCACCTCCTCGCCCGCCGCCTCGACGTCCTCGGCCCGCCACACCGCGGGGACCTCGCAGAACAGGGTCTCGGCGTCGAGCAGGCACAGCGTGAGGTCCGGCGCGGCCTCCCGCAGTTCGCCGCCGGGCCCGGTCAGGTCGCGCAGGTAGGTGCCGTGCTCGCCGAGAACGTGCCGCAACAGCAGTCCGTGGCGGGCCAGTTCGCCCGTGAGGGGATCGACGACGTGCCCGACCGTGGACTGGCCGGTGACGGCCACCGTCACGACGGGTGTCCGCGGATGGTGGGCCAGCACGGCGTCGGGGTCGAGCCCGGCGAGCAGCCGCCCGGCCGCGGCCCCGGCCGCGGCGCCCGGGGACGTGCCCGCGCCGCCCGGTCCGCTCTCGTCGGCGAGCAGCGCCGCCACCTGGTCGTATTCCTTCTCCAGCAGGCCCCGCGTGCGCAGTTCGCGCAGCCGGTCCAGTCCCGTCGTCATCGACGCCTCACACCTTCTCCAGGGCGAACCCGGCTCTGATCCACCTGCTGGACTCCACGCACAGCGCGAGTGCGCGCTCCTTGGGGGCGAACGTCGGCAGCAGCCGGTCGAGTTGCAGGAACGGCAGGGCGTTTCCCGTGTTGCCGGTCTCCGAGACGCAGGAGATCTCCCGCGCGGAGGTGGCCGGCAGCCGCTCCAGGATCCGCGCGGTCATCCGCCGGGACAGCTGGGGCGGCAGCAGGTACCCGATGTCGTCCAGGCTCCAGCCGAGTCCGCCGAGCAGCTCCCAGAGGATCTCCACGGAGATCGACGGCACGTGCTCCTCGATCGCCTTGTAGTCCTCGGCCAGCATCCGCCGCTCCGAGTGGCGGTCGGTGGTCCCGTACCAGTCGAGGACCTGGCCGGGCGGACGGCCCTGCCCGGTCCAGGAGTTCAGCACCGCCCGTACGGCCACCCGCTCGCCCTCGGGTTCGTCGGTGAGGACCGCGGCTCCGGCGCCGTCGCCGAACAGGACGTAGTTGACCAGCTCCTCGGTGGGCATCCGGGCGGTGTCCCCCCTCGGCGACAGGAAGCGGTGCGTGACGTCCCCGCCGAGGATCAGGCCGGCCCGGCGGCCGCCGAGGATCAGGGTGCGGCCGAGGTCGAGGGCCTGGATCGCGCCGGAACAGCCCGACTGGAGCTGGAAGACGGGCAGATGCCCCAGGCCCAGCCGGTCGGCGACCTCGCTCGCGGTGGTCGGCAGCAGCAGGTCGGGGGTCGCGGTCGCCAGTACCAGGAACTCCATGTCGGCGGGGTCGAGCCCGGAGGCGTCGATGGCCTGCGCTCCGGCCTCGGCGCACAGGTCGGCCAGCGAGCCGCGGACCTCCCCGGTCACAGGGTCCCAGCCGAAGTGGCGGGTCCGGGTGCCGACGAAGATGTCGATCCACTCCTCGCTCACGCCCAGCAGCCGGCCGAGCGCCGTGTTGTCCACCGGGTCTCCGGGCAGTGCCGTACCGGTGCCCGCGAGGTAGACCGCGGGGGCCGTCATGCCGACCTCGCCGTGATCAGGTCGCCGAGGAACTCGGACAGCGAGCCGACGGAGTTCAGCGCGGGCAGCATCTGCTGGACGGACACCTCGCCGACGCGTGGCAGCCGGGCCTCCACCCGGTTCTTGAGCTGCATGATCATCACGGAGTCGAAGCCGAGGTCCTCGTGGAACCGGGCCTCGCGCACCACGCGCTCCGGGGGGTATCCGCCGACCTCGGTGACCGCCTCGACCACCGCGAGCAGCACCGGGTCGCCGGCGTCGTGGGCGGCGGCGGGGGCGGCCGCGGGGGACGGCCGCTCAGGCGTGCCCTGCGGCCGACGCTCCTCGGCCGGAGCCGGGAGCGGGGCGGCGGGCGGCGGCGTCCTCCGGTCCCAGTAGCGCTGTGCCGAGGAGAAGACGTACGGGCTCAGCGGCTCGACGACGCGGTGCTCGGGTGCGTACAGCTCCTCCCAGAGCGGGTCGAGTCCGCAGCGGTGCAGCGCGGCGACGGTCTCGGCCAGGTCCCGGCCGGTCGCCTCGGGGCCCGGGGCGGGGTGCAGGAACTCGGCCCCCGGCGCCCGGCCGCCCCGGGCGGCGATCTGCAGCAGCTGGGTGCGCGGACCGATCTCGATCAGATGGGTGGGGGCGATGTCCGAGACGAGCGCCCCCAGTGCGGGGTCCATGAGCACGGGCTCCTCCATCTGGTCGGCCCAATAGTCGGCGTCCATGGGCTCGTGGTGCAGCATCCGGCCGTACCGGGTCGAGGCCACCGGCAGCGCGGGCGTCGCGCACCGCACCTCGGCGGTGCGCAGCCCGGCGGCGGCCGGGGCCATCAAGGCCGAGTGGAAGGCGTGGGCGACGGGCAGCTCCCTGACCCGTACGCCGCGCCCGGTCAGTTCCTTGCCGATCCTCGCCAGGACGTCCAGGGGCCCGGAGACCACGGTGTCCGCGGGTCCGTTCAGCGCGGCCACTGCGGCCTGCGGCTCCGTCGCCAGGATCCCGGCGAGCTCCTCGGGACCGGTGGTGGCGGCGAGCATGCCGCCGCCCCGGGGCAGTTCGCCGGTCAGCGCGCCGCGCCGGACCACCAGGCGGGCGGCCTCCTGAAGGCCGAGGGCGCCCGCGGTCACGGCCGCCGCGTACTCGCCCAGGCTGTGGCCGAGCACGGCGGCCGGGGCGATCCCGAGCGAGGTGAGCGTGCGGGCCAGGGCGTAGCCGACGGCGAACAGGGCGGGCTGCGCGAACTCCGGCCGGTGCACCCGCTCGTCGCCGCCCAGGATCAGTTCGCGCACCGAGGTGCCCAGGGGTCCGGCGAGGGCCTCGTCGGCGTCGGCGAGATGGCGGCGGTACACCGGCGACTCGCGGTGGAGCTGCGCCGTCATGCCGGGGTACTCGGCGCCCTGTCCGGTGAAGAGGAAGGCAACGACCGGTCGCCCCCACGGACGGCCGGCGCTCCCGGCGCCGTCCTGGGCGGCCGCCCGGCGCAGTTCGTCCACCAGCTCGTCGGTGTCGCGCACGGTGACCGCGAACCGGTGCGGCAGGCCGGTCTTGACGCGGTTGCTGCTCCAGCACAGGGCAGCCGCGCCGCCGCGCGGCCGCCTGGCGACCGCGTCGGCCTGGGCGGCGAGGTTGCGGCGCAGGGCCTCGGGGGTGTCGCCGCTGACGGTGAACACGCCGAGGGCCCCGCGGGCGCTGCCCGTACGGGCCCGGGCGGCGGCAGCGGTCCGGCGGGGCCGGGGCGCCGTGCCCAGGATGGCGTGGGCGTTGGTACCGCCCATGCCGAAGCTGCTCACCCCGGCGAGGCTCTCGCCGCGCGGCAGCCGCATCGGGGACTTCAGCAGCCGCAGGCCCCGGTCGGCGAGCCGCAGCTGCGGGTTCTCCCGGTCGGCGAAGAGGCTGGCGGGCACGATGCGGTGGTGCAGGGCCAGCGCGGTCTTGATGAGTCCGGCGATGCCCGCCGCACCCTCGGTGTGGCCGAGGTTGCCCTTGACGGAGCCGAGCGCGCACGGCGTGCCGCGGGGGACCCCGTGCACCGCGCCGAGCGCCGCGCACTCGATGGCGTCGCCGAGTACGGTCCCGGTGCCGTGCCCCTCCACGAACGCGACGCGGTCCGGGGTGACACCGGCCCGCCGGTACGCGGAGTTCAGCACGCGTTGCTGCGACCAGCGGTTGGGGGCGATGACCCCATTGCTGCGGCCGTCCTGGTTGACTGCGCTGCCGCGCAGCACGGCGTAGATCCGCTGCCCGTCGGCAACCGCGTCGTCGAGCCTGCGCAGCACTACCAGGCCGACGCCGTCGCTGCGCCCGATCCCGTCGGCGTCGGCGCTGAAGGGCTTGCAGCGGCCGTCGACGGCGGCCAGGCCGAGCTGTCCGTAGACCATGCCGAGCGAGGGCGACAGCACGATGTTGACGCCGCCGGCCAGGGCGGTGTCGCACTCCCCGGCCAGCAGGGAGGTGGCGGCGAGGTGCACGGCGACGAGGGAGGAGGAGCAGGCGGTGTCGACGGCGAGGCTCGGCCCGGTGAAGTTGAAGTGGTACGAGATCCGGTTGGCGGCCATCCCGGCGCTGCTGCCGGCGCCGAGCAGCGGGGTGACGCGCGCGAGGTCGCTCATGGTGAGGCGGCCCCACTCGCCGCCCATCATCCCGACGAACACGCCGGTCTCGGTTCCGGCGAGTTCGCCGGGGGCGCGGCCTGAGTCCTCCAGGGCGCGCCAGGCGCAGGGCAGCAGCAGCCGCTGGTGCGGGTCCATCGCGGCGGCCTCGCGCGGGGTGACGGAGAAGAAGTCACTGTCGAAGACATCGACGTCGCCGAGGAAGCCGCCGCTGCCGCTGACAGCGGGGAAGTCCTCCGCTTCCCAGCGCTGTCCGGGGACGGGGCCGATCGCGGCCCCGCCCCGCACCAGCAGGTCCCAGTACGCCTGCACGCCCGCCGCCCCGGGGAACGCGCAGTCGATGCCGACGATGGCGATGTCCCCCATCAGCGCTGGTCCCGCGCGGACGGCTCGGTGGCGGCGAGGGCGGCCGACAGGTGACGGACCAGGCTCTCCACGGTCGGGTGGTCCCACAGCAGCGTCGGCTCCACCTCCAGGCCGAACTCGTCCTCCAGGTCTCCGCACAGGCTCAGCGCGGCCACCGAGTCCATGCCGTACTCGGCGAGCGGCACGGTCGGGTCGATGGTCTCGGGAGCCCGGCGCAGGTACAGCGAGAGCCGGGCCGACAGCCACGCGTGCGGCGGTACGCCGACCGCGGTCGCCGTGGTCGCGGTGTGCCGGCTGGAGGGAACGGTCATCGTGGGACTCCTTCGGTGCGTACGGCCCAGGACCCGGTCAGCCCGGGATGGGGGTGGAGTAGAGGTCGTAGCTGATCTGGGTGCTGAAGCGGAGCTGCACCTCGTGCCGGATCCGGGTCTCGCACTCCGGTGGCAGGTCGGCCACGCGCGTGCCCAGCCGGCGGGCGATGCGGTGCAGTGCGGCCGCCGCCCAGCACGGGTCGGCGAGGAACGGGTCGGGCCCGTAGCGGCCCTGGTCCCACAGGCCCAGGACGGCGGCCGCGGCCAGCAGCAGCGCGTAACGGTCCATGAGCGCGAACCGCGCGGGCTGCGCGGACGCCGCCGAACCCGCCGCCTCCAGCCTGAGCACCCGGCCGCGTACGTCCCGGAACTCCTCGACGAGCTGGACGGCGAGCGTGCGCAGGGCGCGCTCAACGGGACCGCCGCCGTCGATGCCCGAGCTGACGGCGAGCATCGTCGCGGTGAGGGAGTCCCGCCCGCACGCGAGGCTGAGCCGGTCGGTACGCAGCGGCGGCAGGTCGCCGCGCAGCCGGAACAGGCCCGCGGGGGCCTCGTCCTCCAGGAACCACGAGGTCTGGGCCAGGCGCGGCATCTGGGGGATGACCGTGGCCTGGCAGGCGACCGTACCGGCGTGACCGAGGCTGAGCACCGGTACGTCCCTGACGTGCTTCTGGAAGATGCCGAGGCTGCCCTCGCGGGTGTAGAAGCCGGAGCCGAGGACGATCGACAGGTCGTACATGGTCTCGGTGAGCACGCGGGGCAGCAGGTACTTGAGCGCCGCCGAGTAGACGCTGGTCTCGGCGGGCAGCAGGTGCAAGGCCCTGGTGGCGACGACGGCGAGGCTGTCGTAGAGCAGCAGGTTGACGAAGGCGCTGGTCAGTGCCGCGCCGGTGCGGCTCCCGTCGATGCCTCGGGCCTGCCAGCCGCCGGAGTGCTCGCGGTCGAAGCGGACGGCCGTGCGCAGGCTGGTGTCGAGTGCGGCGACGGCGGACGCGGCGATCACCGTCCGGCTGATCTGGAAGGAGCGCAGGGCGGTCTCGATGCCGCTGCCCTCGGGGCCGAGCAGGGCGGAGCCGGGCACCGGGCAGTCGTCGAACTCCACGCCGGCGAACCGGCAGCCGCGCAGGCCCACCGGAGTACGGCGGGCCGTCACCGCGGCGCGTGCGTCGGTGAGCTGCTCGGGCTCCAGCAGCATCACCGAGTGGCTGCGGCTGCCGGGCGCGGGGTCGGTACGGCAGAACAGGACCAGCGCGCCGGCCCGCTCCAGGTTGTTGACGAGGGGCTTTCCCCCGCTGATCAGATAGCCGTGCGGGCCGCGCCGGGCGGTGACCTGGCTGCGCACGTAGTCGTTGCTGTGGGCGGTCTCGTGCTGGGCGATGGCCGCCTTGCCGCCGTCGCGCAGCAGCCGGGCCAGCCAGTGCCGCTGCCGGGAGCTGCCGGCGGTCCAGACGTCGGAGGCGGCCATGAAGGTGGTCATGCCGTGGCCCATGGCCAGGCCCACGTCCCGGCGGAAGACCGGGCGCATGATCCTGACCAGGGTGTCCATCCCGTCGAGCCGGCCGCCGAGGGCCTGGGGGATGTACTCGTCGGTGATCCCGAAGTCGTCGAGCAGCGCCTCGCCGGCGGCGAAGGGCACCGCGGCCCGGTCCGCCTCCAGCAGCGCGGTGTAGCCGACCGGGTTGGCGGGGTCCGAGGGGTCGCCGAGCAGCGACTCCAGGGCGGCGACCCGGGTCCGCACGGCGCTCTCGCGCCGGTGCGCCACGGCCTGGTCGCCGAGGAGGGCTGTCACCACCTTCTTCCTCCGTCGGCTCCTTCCGGCCTCAGCAGGTCTTCGCCGAACAGCACGTCCTCGGAGCGGGCCAGCGCCCACACGTCGGGGGTGAGGACCTCGTACTCGCCGCGGACCACGCCGTCGAGGAAGAGCTTGCGCATCAGGGTGCGCTGGACCTTGCCGCTGCTGGTGCGGCGTACGGCGCCGGGACGCACCAGCAGGATGTTGCCCGCCGGGATCTCGAACTCCTTGCCGATCAGGGCCTGTATCTTCTGCGCGACGGTCCGCAGCTCCTCGCTGCCCGCTCCGCGTACCTCCTGGACGAGGACGAGGTGCTCCCGTCCGGCGTCCACGGAGAACGCGGCGCCCACGCCGAAGGTCAGGGCGGGGCTCACGGTCCGCGCCGCCCATTCGATGTCCTGCGGGTACACGTTGCGGCCGTTGATGATCACGACTTCCTTGAGGCGCCCGGTGACGAACAGCTCGCCGTTGTCGAGCATCCCGAGGTCGCCGGTGCGCAGGAAGTTGCTCTCCTCGTCGTTGAGGCTGGCACGGAAGGTCCGTACGGTCTCGGTGGGCCGCTTCCAGTAGCCGCGGGCGACGCCGTAGCCGCGCAGCCAGATCTCGCCGACCGCGCCGGGCGGGAGTTCGTGGTGGGTCAGCGGGTCGACGATGCGTACTTCGACGTCGACGGGGGCGCCGCAGCCGACGAGGGTCTGGACGCGCTCGGCACCGGCGGCCGCGGGCCCGGCACCGATCACCCGGTCGCGTTCCAGGGCGGTCTTGTTGAAGTCCTTGCGGACGTGCGGGGTGCCGGGGACGCCGCCGGAGACGACGAGGGTCGCCTCCGCCAGTCCGTAGCAGGGACGCAGGGCCTCGGGGCGGAATCCGGCCGGGGCGAACTTCTCGGCGAACTCGTCCAGGCTCTCGGGGCGTACCGGTTCGGCGCCGTTGAGGGCGAGGCGCCAGCGGGACAGGTCCAGGTCGGCGACCTGCTCGTCCTTCACCCGCCGCACGCACAGGTCGTAGCAGAAGTTGGGGCCGCCGCCGACGGTGACGCCGTACTCGTCGATGGCCTGGAGCCAGCGCAGGGGGCGCTTGACGAAGGACAGCGGGGTGACCTGGACGCTGTGGGTGCCGAGCCACACCGGGTGCAGCAGGTGGGCGACGAGGCCCATGTCGTGGAAGTACGGCAGCCAGCTGCCGAAGCGGTCCTCGCGGGTGGTGTGCAGCACCTTCTGCAGGGCGGCCTGGTTGGCCAGGAGGTTGCGGTGCGAGACGGTCACACCGCGCGGTTCGGAGACCGAGCCGGAGGTGTACTGGAGGAACACGAGGTCGTCGGGGCGTGCCGTGACGGGCCGCCAGGCGTCGGGGTCGCCGATGCCGGGGACGTCGGTGACCACGCAGGCCGCGTCCGGGCGGGAGTTGCGGGCGAGCCAGAGCGCGATGTCGGGCGCCGCGGACGTCTCGGTGAGGACCACCTTGGCGCCGGTGTCCTTCAGGACGGCGGTGGTGCGGTTGAGCCGCTTGTCTCGGCCGGCTTCGCCCGGCATCGGTACGGGGACCGCGACGGCGCCGGCGTAGAGGCAGCCGGCGAAGGCCTTGAGGAACTCGGCGGTCGAGGAGTAGACGAGCAGCACGGGCTGCTCGCCCACTCCGTACTCCTGGAGGCAGGCCGCGATGCGTCTCGCCTCCCGGTCCAGCTCCCCGTACGTGAGGTGCTCGGCCTGCGCTCCGCCGACCGTGTCGCGGAGGAAGATGTGCACATCCTCGTCGGCGAGTTCAGCCGTCCGAACGCGGAGCAGTTCGGTGAAGGTGGCGAAGCGTGACTCTGACATCCGCGGCATCCCCTCGCGTCTGCGGGCCCGTGGATCTGCGGACCTCGTTTACCGGCGATCCTCCGCGCGCATCCTTAAGGGGCGCTTGCGCGACGGCTGTCGGGGCGCCCCCTTAGGGGGCGGCAGGGGTGCTCGGCGCGCGGACGGGCGGGCGACCCTCGGTCCATGGACATTCACACCGACACCGGGACGCCGCGGGAAGCGGCGATCGTCTTCCCCGGTATGCAACCGACCGCCTTCTCCGAGGTCGCCAGGTTCATGCTGGTCAACCCGTACGCGCGGGAGCTGCACGCGATCGCCGACGACGTGCTGGGCTTCTCGCTGGCCGACCGGTACCAGCAGGCCGACGGCGACTACTCGCTCTACGGGCAGATCTCGTTCGTGGTGAACTGCCTCGCTCTGGCGCGGTGGGCGACGGACCGGCTGGAGATCGCGCCCGCGTACGTGACGGGGCCGAGCTTCGGTGCCCGGGCCGCCGCCGTGTACAGCGGAGTGCTCGGTTTCGCCGATGCCGTACGGATGACGGCGCAGCTCGCCGACACGATGGAGGACTACTTCGCGCGGGAGCACCCCGCCCTGGTGACCCAGTCGATCGCGCGCGTGTCGCAGGACAAGGTCGCGCTGCTGCGGAGCGAGCTCGACGAGCGCGGCGAGTGGAACGACGTGTCCTGCGTCGTCGACCACGACTTCACGATGCTGACGGTGCACGAGTCGGTACTCGACTGGCTGCAGCGGCGGATCCGCTCGCTGGGCGGCATGTCGATGTACACGATGAAGCCGCCCATGCACTCGTACCTCTTCGGCGGGCTGCGCGACCGGGTGGACGCCGAGATCTTCGACGGACTGACCTGGTCCGAGCCGCGGCTGCCGGTCGTCGCGGACCAGGACGGCCGGATGGTGACCACCGGCGAAGAGGTGCGGGGGATGCTGCTGGACGGTTTCGTCCGTACGGTGCGGTGGCCGGACGTGGTGGCCTCGCTGGAGCGGGCCGGTGTCGGCCGGCTGTACGTGTCCGGGCAGGACGGGCTGTTCACCCGTGTCGCGTGCACCACGCGCGCCTTCGAGGTGGTGCCGGTGACGCCCAGGTCGGCGATGCAGCCGGTGCGCCGACGGCTGCCGGCGGCCGCCTGAGGATCGGGCACGGGGAGGGGCGCCAAAGCGGCGGGACGCGGGCGGTCTCGGAGGAGGTGCGGAGGCGGTTTTCGCGGTCCGCGAGGAGACGAAGCGGATGGCGAAGGTGTCGATGCGGACGAAGGAGCGCATGATCCGCCAGTACGTCCCCGAGACGTTCGGTCCGGAGACGGTGGTGCCCAGCTATGACACCCTGCGCCGGCTCTGGCAGGAGTGGTTCGGCCCCGGCGGCGCCCGGCAGCGCTACATCCGTTCGGCCGAGCTGCCGGAGAAGTACGGGCACGTCCTGGTGCACCGGCCGGCGCGCGGGGCGGGAAGTCATGGCGACAGGCCACTGAGGGCGACCATCTGGCGTTCCATCAGTGGCGCCGCCGGGATCCGGCCGGGCCCAGAGTGGCGGGCGGGACCTGGAGCCAGGAAGTCTCGCACGTCAACCAGTTCTTCGAGTGGGCCGTACGGCAGAACCAGATCGGAGCGGTCCCGATCCCGCACCGCTCCCGCAGGTCGGCACCGCTGGGCACGCTGCAGGGTGCCCGCGCCGAGGGCACGGTCCCGGCGACCTACGCGCATGACGAGGGCGGCGAGCGTATCGAGTGGCTCCCACCGGCGTCCTACCGGCTCTGGCGGGACGTGGGCCTGCGCGGTTACGGGCCCGACGGCTTACCCTCGGGCCGGTTCAAGGGCCGCTGGTCGGCCCGCAACGCGACGTTCACCGACCTGATGGCCCGCACCGGGATGCGGCTGTCCGAGCAGGCGAGTCTGACTGTGACGGAGATGCCGCTGCAGGTGGGGATGGGCGGCTACCAGCGGTTCTGGCTGCCGGGGGGGATCGCGAAGTACTTCTCCGCGCGCTGGGTCTACGTCCCGCACAGCGTGATGCGCGACCTGGCGGCCGATGCGGAGCTGGACCGGGCCGAGGTCGTCCAAGACGCCCGCGCCGCCGGGCGGTACGCACGCTGGCGCAGACCGCTGGTGGTCGACGATCCGTCACGACCCCACCTGGTGCGCACCGTGGGAAGTATCGAGCGTCGGAAGGTGAACCTGCGCGAGCTCAAGCCCATGGAACGGCGGCGGCTGCTCGTGGAGACTGCGGACGGCCTTGAGCCCGCGATGTTCTGGCTCGGCGAAGACGGGCAGCCGCTGGCGGTGTCGACCTGGAAGAGCGTCTTCGCGGACGCCAACCAGCGCTGCCGCGACTGCGGGGTGGAGCTGTCGTGTCACGCCCACCTGCTACGTCACGGGTTCGCCGTGGTGACTCTCGAACAGTTGCAGCGCGGCCACATCGCGGCACTGGCCGATCTCAACCCGGCCCAGCGCGGCCACTACACCCGGATTTTCGGTGACCCGCTGGACTGGGTCCGCCGTCGATTGGGCCACCGGTCAGTCCTGACCACGGCCATCTACCTGCACGCCCTGCAGGAACTGGAGATGGAGACCCGGATGGCCCTGGTCCCCGACACCTGGGAGGACCCCAGGGACACCCCGCTGCAGCGGATCGGCGACAACGCGCCGCCGGCCGGGGCGATCGGGGCAGCGGGATGAACCGGCAAGGACGCGGCAGCACCGGCCCCGGCCGGCCCTCGGCCCTGCCGGACCATGGCTACGAACCGCCTGCGCCGGTGCGGGAACTACCCGACGGACGCCTGCTGGTGGCTTTTCACGGCGATGACGATCGCCGCCGGGTCTTCGACGTCTCCAAGCTGCCGCTGCCCGGCTGGCACCGGGCTCTGGCCGCAGTGGTCGCTGAACGGACCGGACCCGCCGGCGGGCTCCGCACGTTCGCCGCGGCGACCACCGGCTGGGGATCCCTGAGCCGCCTGGTGAAGTTCCTCGGAGCGCTGCCGGAGCCTCCGGCCGGCCCGGACCAGCTCACGCTCGCTCACCTGCAAGCCTTCCACGACCACCGGGCCACAACGACACCGACCACGGCTCTGCGCGACATGGGCGAGGCCCGGCTGCTGTTCGCGCTGCCTGCGTTGCGCGACCACCGGATATTCCGACGGGGAACTGGCCCGGCTGCTGGCCGCGCTGCGGGCGGATGCCGCCAGGATCCGCAACCGCATCCGGGCCGGGGAGGACCTCCTTCGCCGCTACCAGGCCGACCCACTGGCGCTGGATGAGAACGATCGGGACCTAAGCCGCGTGCTGGAGCGCATGGCTGCCACCGGGCAGGTCCCCACGCCTCCCGCGGCCCGGCCCAGTCCCTTCTGTCCCGAGCGCCGGCACCTGGCAGGGCGCCTGTTCCTGACCCTGCGGGACCTGCCGCCGCTGATGATGCTCACCGCGGCCCTGTCGGAGCGCAACGGCGAGACGATGAAGGAACTCCCGATCCGGCACCGCGTGTTGGCGGATCGGGCGGTCGAGCTGGTCATCGTCAAGCGCCGCCGGGGCACACGACGCTGGTTCGAGACCGTGACCTGGGAGATCGGGGCCCCGGGCCGTGAACTGCACAACCCGGGCGGGTTCTACCTGCTCATGCTGGAACTGACGGCCCGCAGTCGCCAGCGGTGCGGTTCGCCGCTGCTGTGGTCGGTCTGGCGCAACGGATACGCGGCCGGGCTCGGCGTCCCAGACGACCATGTCGCCCCGTTCCAGGACTCCTTGAGCTGCACTTCGATCCTGCCGACCGCCTGGGCGGCGAACCGGCCCCGGCCGCTGCTGGCCGATCCCCAGCCGGCCGCCGCCGGGCCTGACGGCACAGCTCCGACGTTGCCGGTCCAGGGACTGCCGCTGCAGGTGAGCTTCAACCGGATCAAGACCAGCATGGAGGTGCGGCGCACGAAGCGGATGGGCGGCCACCTGCCCTCGGCCGCCAAGTCCAACAGCATGCCGTTCTGTTCAGGAACTACCTCAGCGGCGACCCCGTCATCACTGCCTGGGCCGAGGAAGTCCTCGGCGAGGCCCTGGTCGACGCCGAGCAGGCCGCACGCCAGGCCCACGAGCGGGCGGCGAAAGCCGCCGGTGGGGGCCCGCGGGTCCTGCCCGGCCCCGTCGACACCGCGGCCATGGAGGAGAGCGGAATCGGACCCGACACGGCCCGCCAGGCCGCCGACGGCGAGCTGGACACCGGCTGGACGGCCTGCGTCGACCACGACCAGCACCCCCTCACCGGGGAAGCCTGCCAGGTCACCTTCCTCGACTGCTTCCACTGCGGGAACTGCTTGGTCACTCGCGACCACCTGCCGCGGCTGCTGGCTCTACTCGACGCCCTGGCCCAGCGCCGCCGCGAACTGGCCGAAGAAGTCTGGTGGCCACGCTACGGGCCGGCCTGGGTCGCCATCCGCCAGGACATGCTCGCCAAGTTCACCCCCGCCGAACTCCAGCACGCCCAGGCCGACAAGCCGCACGACGCCCTCCTGGACCTGATCGAGAACCCATGGGGACTGCCGTGACCACCGCCCTGCACGCCCTGCCGCACCTCCCCTCGCCCCCACAGGTCCGTGCGGACGGCACCGACCCCTTCGTCTTCCACGCCCGCCGACTGCGAGCAGGCGTGGCGCTGGAGGACACCTCGCTCTTCAGCGACGACGTCTGGGTCCTGGGCCCGGCGATGCTCAAGAAGCACGAGCGCCGGTTCATCCTCGACTTCACCCTGATCCCCGCCACGCATCGGCAGGTCGCCAAGGAACTCTGCTACGAGATGCTGTCGGGAACCGTCACGGCGGGCGAGGACCGGCCCGAGGTCGCCACCATCCGCACCGCCTTCACCGAGTACATCCGGTTCCTGCGCTGGGCAGCAGCCCCGCCCCGACGCCTGGACGCCATGACCGGCCGGGACCTGGAGGACTTCCAACGATTCCTGATCAAGTCCCTGCCCGCCGCCGACGCCCGGCAAAGAGCCCGCTCGGCCGCGCGCAAGTTCTGGGTCTGGCGGAGCGTCCTGTTCTCCGACGCCCTGCGCTTCGACCCGCGCCACGTCGACGGCTGGAGCGAACCCAAGGCCCACAGCGGCGTGAACGCCACCGCACGGATCCCCGAAGAAGTACTGGGGCCGCTGTTCGTCTGGGCCATGCGCTTCATCGACGAGTTCTTCGCCGACATCCTCGCCGCGGACCGCCACTGGCGGACCCCGCTGCCGGCACCGGCCGAGCCGAACGTCTACGGCGACCTGCCGATCCGGCTGCGGGCCTGGCTGGACGAACACATCACGGCAGGCCAGCCGCTGCCCGGCTGGCGCGGCGAGCCCAGCACGACCGGGGTCGCGCAGGCGCTGGGCCGCAGCCCGATCTCTCTCGGCCGCTACCGGCACCTGATCGACGAGACCGCCGCCATCGTTGGCCTCACGCCCCAGATCGTTAGCGACCTGCCGATCCGCGGCCGACTCGACGACGAGCCGTGGATCGGAGCGATCCTGGCCGACCACACCGAGCCCGACAGCCTCGCCGCCCTCGCCCGCATACTCCAGGACGCCTGCTACCTGGTCCTTTCCTTCCTCTCGGGCGCCCGCGACAGCGAGATCAAGCACCTGCGACGCGGCGGGCTGAGGACTGTGATGCGGATGGGACGCCCTACCGCTGGAAGATGCACAGCCTGGCCTTCAAGTCCGAGGACGACCCCGCCGGCGTCCGGCCACCTGGAGCATCGGCGAACCCGCAGCCCGGGCGATCACCGTCCTGGAGCAGTTGCAGCCGCCCGGCACCGACTACCTCTTCGCCCGCCTGGACCACAGTCCCGGCGTCAAACGCAACGCGGTCAGCCAGGTGCTGACCAGCGGTGCCACCAACGCCCCCCTCAACACCTTCGCCGCTTGGATCAACGAATACTGCCGGCGCCACGGTCGCACCGACGGCATCCCCATGGTCAACCAGCAGCCCTTCCACCTGAAAAACAGCCAGTTCAGGCGCACCCTCGCCTGGTTCATCGCACGCCGTCCCGGAGGCGTCATCGCTGGCGCCCTGGCCTATCGGCACCACTGCATCCAGGTTTTCGAAGGCTACGCGGGCACCAGCGAGTCGGGCTTCCGGGCCGAAGTGGAGAGCGAGCAGGCTCTGGCTCGCGGCGAGCACCTCATGGCCGCGATCGATGCCCACGAGCACACCCACCTCACCGGCCCCGCCGCCGACGAGGCCGCCCGCCGTCTGGAGACCTTCGGAGAACGGGCCCGCTTCCAGGGCACCGTCGTCCTGGACGACAACCGGCTGCGGAGGCTCATGGCCAAGCACGACCCGGCCGTCTATCCCGGCGAGTACATCACCTGCGTCCACGACCACGCCAAGGCCCTGTGTGAACGCGCCCGAAACCGCCGCAGCGGAGGACTGCCTGACCACGGCGGCTGCAAGCCCCTGGCCTGCCGAAACGTCGCCCTCACTCCCGAGAACACCGCCGCCTGGCAACGCGAGATCGACCGCATCACCCGCCGCCTGGCCACCCGCCCGACCCTGCCGCCACTCCTGCGGCACCGGCTCGAAACCCGCCGCGCGGAGATCACCGCGTTCCTGCTGGAGAACACCACCACCCGGGAGTCCGCATGAGCCGCCCCGCCGACGTCCCCGCCGAGGCCCACGTCCGACGCGTCCTGGACCAGTACGTCAACGAGTGCCATGACAACGGCACCCGCCCCAGCGTCCTGGCCCTGGCCGCGAAGTTCGACCTGAGCAACACCACCTTCCGCCGACACTTCCCCGACCTGGCCAAGGAAGTCTCCACCGCCCGCTCCAGGCCGGCACCCCACCCCACGGCCGAGATCCGCCCCAGCCCCTACGAGGTCCTCGCCGCCCGAAACGCCAAACTCCGCCGCGCCAACAGGTCGTTGACCGAGAACCTCCAGTTCGCAGCCGCCCAGATCCAACGCCTGGCCGTCGACAACGCCCGCCTGCGCGAAGCCCTTGAAGCCACCAGCAACATCACCCGCCTCGACAGGCCCGACCGGCCGCGCGGTCGCTGAACACGGCGTCGTGCGGTCATCAACGGTCATCCGCCTTCAGGCAGTTCCTTCGCGAAGAGCAGTCCTCGGACGGGTCCGATCTTCGCGCGCAGGTCCGCCTTGTCGAGTTGGTCAACGATGACGGCGCATCCAGCCCAGTCGCCGCCGCCCTCGATCACCATCTCCTTCACCGCCTCGGCCTGGCCACCGGTCTCGATCCAGTCGTCCACTAGTAGCACCCGGTCGCCTGACGTCACGGAGTCGCGCTGGAGTCGGAGCGTGTGACGGAGTTTCCGATAGTCGGGCGACGCCTCACGGACGAGCTTGTCGCCCGGGAAGAGCCCTCCCGCCTTGCGCACCGGGATGAAGCCGACGCCGAGCGCGACGGCAGCGGCCCCGCCGAGGAGGAAACCACGGGACTCGACGCCACAGACTGCAGTGATCCCCTCATCCTTGAACGGCTCCACGAGACCGGAGACCACAGCCGCGAGCGTGACGGGATCCCTGAAGACCGCCCAGACGTCCGCGTGTCCATCGATCCAGCGGAAGCGTTCCAGGACAAGGTCCCGAGCAGTAGCAGGCATGACGGCGAGTCTCCACGCCTACACGGTCAGGATCAAACCATTTCAGAGGGCCCCGAGCAGCGGTCAATGGTCAGCTGAGAACTACGTCCACAACCTGGCCCTGGACGTCTGCACGCATTCGCTGGTTGCCTTCCGGCTGATGCTGGTATCCGACACGTCCGTGGACGTCGCGATGGTGCTGCGGGACGTGACGATGCCGCTGCCGATGCGGGCGGACTGGGGCGAGGACCTGGAATGGCCCTACCCGGGCCTACCCGCCGCGGTGGTGGCCGAGTTCGCCGGGCACCAGGTGGCCGGCCTGCCGTTCTTCGCGCCGGAGAGGTGACGACCGACCACGGATCGGTCTACCGCAACCACCACCTGGTCGAAGTCCAGCGGGTGCTGGGCTGCAACGTCCTGCCCGCGCGTGTTACGGCCCCAGGACAAAGCCGCAGTTGAGCGCGCGTTCGGTGTGATCCGGCAGCTGCTGTTCGAGCACCTGGTCGGTTACACCGGCGTCGATGTCGCCGACCGCGGCGCCGACCCGGCAGCCGACGCGGTGCTGACGGCCGACCAGCTCGAGCACCTGATCGCCACCTGGATCGTCGACGTCCGGCAAAAGCGCAAGCTGGACGAGTACGCCCGGCCTGGGACCCGGACGGTTCGCACAGCCCGAACTCGCTGTTCGCGGCGTCGTTCGCGCAGACGGCGCCGGATGAGCACGCGGTCGTCCCGTTCCTTCGGTCCGGTCCGCCGCCGGACCGGACCCGCTGGGAGGGCTGGCAGCAGTGGCGGAAGATCAGAGGCACCTTCTTGCCCGCACCCCGTCTGACGCCGGCCGAGCACCAGACCTTGAGCCCCCGGCGGCGGGCCCTGCACGACCTGCACCGCACTGCGACGCACGTCAACATGCGGCTGCAGGAGAAGTTCGAGACGCCGCTCGACGCCGAACGTTGAACGACAAGCGCACGCCACGCCGATGGCACGGCGACGGGTCCGTCGGGCGGATCCGCCTGGTCGGTGTGGCCGGCGCACCGACGCAGATCCAGCCAGGCGCATGCCGATTAGGCATGTGGCTGGGTTCTTCCCGCCAGCGGAACCGCGTTGCGGGCCGAGGCGGGCACCTGGCAGGTGGAAGGCTCTTCCGCCAGGCACGCGACGGCGCAGACGCTCGCGCCCCCCGCAGGGTCTGACAGTAGCTACGGCTGCGACCGAAAGCGGAATATTGGGCCCGTTTCGACACGGGCCGAAAACCGTAGATCCTCGGATCGCGGCCTGGCTGAAACGGTGCGATGGAAGGCCGATTCGAAGTGGTTTCATGATGCATGAGTTTGACAGAGGGGCGATGGCAGGTTTTGATCAGCTCCCGCTGGAGGAAAGGGTGGCTGATCTTGGACGGGGCACGCGAGACGTCCCCTCGATGCCCTGCACGGAACGTCATGCCAAATGGCATGGAACGGCTGATGACAAATCACACTGTCGGCTGCTCGAGAACGACACGAGACTGGAATCATGAACGACGACAACGGTTTGGTGATCGACGCGCGTGACGTGCAGAGAACGTACGGGGCCGGGGGGAGGAACGAGTACAGGGCAGTACGTGGTGTGACGCTGCAGGTCCGCCGTGGCGAAGTCTTCGCACTCCTGGGGACCAATGGTGCCGGGAAGACCTCCATCGTCGAATTGTTGGAGGGATTGGCGCCCGCGGACGGCGGCACGGTACGCGTACTTGGGCATGACCCCTTCCGGGAGCGGGCACGTGTGCGCCCATTGACCGGCGTCATGCTTCAGGCTGGTGGGTTTCCCGCAGATCTCACGGTGGCAGAAGTAGCGCGTTTCTGGGCCCGGTGTGCTCGCCCTGGCCGAACGGTGTCCGAGGTACTGAGCCTTGTGGGGCTGCAAAGTCGCCACTCGGTGCCCGTGAAGCAGTTGTCCGGCGGGGAGCACCGCCGCCTGGATCTGGCGCTCGCGGTGATGGGGCGGCCTGAGGTCCTGTTTCTGGACGAGCCGACGACCGGGATGGACCCCGAGGGACGTCGGGACACCTGGGAGATCGTCCAGCAGCTGCGGCAAGAAGGGGTCACGGTACTACTCACGACGCACTACCTCGAAGAAGCGGAGGGCATCGCCGACCGCGTGGCCATCCTGCAGGGTGGCGTCGTTGTCGCAGAGGGGACCACCGCTGATGTGATTGCGGACCACCCTTCCCGGGTTTCCTTCGAACTTCCCGCGGATTGTTCGGAGGCGCTGCCGGCCATGCCCGGCGTGACGAGGCGTGAGGTTCATGGGCGGACAATCGTGCTGCATACCCAGTACCTGCAGCCCGTCCTCACAAAGCTGCTGGTGTGGGCCAACGAGCACGAGGTCGTTCTGCAAGGCCTCGATGCGAGGTCCGCGACACTTGAAGATGCCTTTCTGGCCATGACTCCCATCGGGCAGTCACGATCCGCGAAGGTGGGATCATGAGCACGAACCTGTCCTCGGTGATGTCAGCCCAGGGGAATCGGCTCCTTGCCTTGGGGCGCGCAGAGTTGACCATGCTGGTGCGGAACAGGAGTGCGCTTTTCTCGGCACTCGTTCTGCCCCTCGGATCATTGGTGATCATGTACTCCTTCGTGCCCTCGACCTTCACGGGCGAGGGCCAGGTGCGAGTCGATTCCAGGCCCGTCCTGGTTACCGGCACGATCGGTATGGTCCTGCTCTTCGTCGTGTACTCCAATCTGGTGGGCGCGTTCGTGGCACGGCGGGAAGGCATGGTTCTCAAGCGGCTGCGTACCGGGTCCCTGACTGATGGCGAGATCCTGGCCGGTACCGCTCTGCCTGCTGCAGCTGTGGCATGGGCGCAGTGCGGCCTCGTCATTGGTCTCGGCATCGGCGTGCTGGGGTTGGTGGCACCTGCTGACCCGGCACTGCTGACGATCGGCATCCTGGGGGGAACGCTCCTGGTGGCGGCGCTGGCCGCCTGCACAGCGAACTTCACTCGCAGCGTTGAGATGGCGCAACTGACCACGATGCCGTTGCTTCTGGTCTCCGTTGCCGGATCGGGTCTGGCGATCCCTTCGGCAGCCATGCCGTCCTGGCTGGCTGAGTGGTGTGCGTACCTGCCGTTGACGTCGGTGATGGATCTTGTTCGCGTGGGGTGGCTCGGCGCTCCTGACGGGGAGGCTGTCTGGTCTGCGGCGCTGCCTGACCTGGTGGGCGCCGGCGCGTGGACGGTCGCTGCTGTGTGGGCCGCCCGTACGTGGTTCCGCTGGGAGGCCCGCAAGTGACGTCTCCTGTAGGCCGTAACCACGATCAGGCCGAATTCGAAACATTCCATACGATGCCCGCAGAGTTGGATTCTCCGGGTGTGGACGAGGGAGGATCTGCAGTGTCCGTCACTCCCCCTGCAGCGAAAGCGATTCCGAAGCAGTCCAAGCTCCGGATGGCGAAAGTACTGGGCGGAGCCCTCCGTGATTGGGTTGTCCGCCGGCCTCTTCCCGGGGTCGAACAGGCGACGTCGCTGCGACACTCCTCCGACACTCGCCAGATGATCATCATTCTCTGCGTCATGGAGGGTGTCCTGGCATTCCTCGTCTCGAGGATGGTGCCTCCGGTTCTGCGGCCCGCGCATGCGCTGTTAGAGATATCGATCGTTCTGATCGGGTTCGGTGCGGTTGCCGCCATGCATCGCCATCCGCACCTCCTCAACTCCGAGCGGATCACGCTGCGGACGGGGTTTCTCGGTGCAGTGGAGATCCCGGTCCAGGCCATCAGTTCTGTCGGTAGGGGGATACGCACGGTCACCGGCCGAGGGCTTCGCTCCATAGCGGATGAGGGTGACGCCGTTGCCTGCTCCGTCGGCGCCAGCGTGAATATGTACATGGAATTTGATCGGCCCCTGAGTCTGGATCTCGGGAAGCCCGGTGTTGTAGCGGCGAAGAAGATTTATTTTGCGGCGGACGATCCCGACGCCGCAATGCGAGCAATACGAGCAGTCGTCAAACCGTAAGGAATTTGCCGTGAGTGGTGAAATGAAGGAATTGATTTCTTTACCGGTGGATACCGTGGAAGCCCAAGTGGTCGAGCGTCAGATCGATGCTTACAACAGCCAGGCGCTCGACGATTTCATGGACTGTTACGCCGACCAAGCCGAACTGTCGATCGACGGAGTCCCCGCCGTTTCCGGACAGGAAGCACTACGCGGGATGTACGCCCAGCAGTTCGCGACCAAGCCTGCTCAGGCCACGGTGTTGGGCCGCATTGTTCAGGGCGAATGGGTCATCGACCAAGAGCGGGTCGTCGTGGAAGGCGATGCGGCGACCGTCGTCGCCATGTATCGCATACGGGACGGGCTGATCCAGCAGGTGAACTTCGTGGGCCAGCAGGTAGAAAGATGAACGCATCCCCAGCCCGCCAGGGGGCGCAACTCCCGGCTGGAGATGTTTCGGTCTTCTTCCCGGTGATGCCGGCCCGACCGGCCGACGTCATCGGCTTTGCCGAACTCGTCCGCGATACCAGCCTTACCCGCCTGTGGATGGGACAGTCCCTGACCCTCGACACGAATCAGGTCTTCTCGCATCTCGCGGGTCAAGGGCTCTGTATACCCGTTGGTACCGCGGTGACCGTCATGGCATTGCGCCATCCGTACGAGGCTGCGGCCTCGGCGCGTTCCGTGGCTGCGCTTACCGGGGAGTCGGTCATTGCGGGGTTCGGTCCCGGCGGAGCCAATTTCGTCCGTTCGCTTCGCGGCTCCACCTACGAAAGCCCGCTCACCGCGAGTCGTGAATATGTGTCGCTCGTGCGAGAGGCACTGACCGGGGAGACGGTCCGTCGAGACGGCCGGTACCACGTCCTGCACGGCGCCCTGCCGGCGCTGCCTTTCGGGAATCCTCCGGTGCACGTGGGCCTGGGCGTCCTGCGGCCGGGTATGGCCCGGCTCGCCGGCGAAGTGGCGGATGCCGCCATCACCTGGCTCACCCCTCTGCCCTACCTCCGCGACACGCTTCTCCCCGCATTGCGCGAGGGCGCCCGGAGCCAGTACCGCAGCCTGCCGCGCGTGGTGTCACTGGTGCACTTCGCGGTCGACCGCACCGATCGCGACGTGCGAGCTCTGGTCCTGGCCGCCAACAGGATGCATCTCAGCTCGGAGCACTACACATCGATGCTCCGCGGGGCCGGAGTGCAGGCCGATCCCGCGGACGTGAACGCCGGCGCCGAGGCCCTGGTGGAGAACCAGGTCTTCGTCACGGGTTCCGCCGGTGAGATCGCGGAGCGGATTCGAGAGTACTTCCACTCGGGCGTCGACGAGGTGGTGCTCAGTCCCTCCGGCGTTCTGGTGCGACACGGCATCGAGGCCGCTCTCGTCGACCTGCGCGCCGTCCTCGGGGAACTCGAGCACGAGCATGTCTGACCCCACCGCACCCGCGGCCTTCAGGTTCACCCCGCGCAGACTCCTCCTGGTGGGGACCGGCGCCATCGGTGTGACCTTCCTGCCCTACTGGGTCAAGTGGCTGCGGATGGAGCTCCCGGAAACGGAATGCCGCGTCGTTGTCACGCGCAGCGCAGAGCGGTTCGTGACACGCGAAGCGCTGTCAGCGCTCAGCTCAACCGAGGCAGACCTCGATGTCTGGCCGGACACACCGCAGACCACGGCCCAGCACGTTGCATGGGCGGAGTGGGCCGAGGCGGTTGCGGTGTATCCCGCCACCATGAACTTCGTCAGCCGCTTCGCCATCGGCCTGGGTGACAGCCCGGCCTTGCTCGCGATGCAGTGCACGCAGGCTCCCATCGGGCTTGCTCCTTCCTTGCCCCCCGGTGGAATCCACAACCCTGTGGTGCGCCGTCACCTCAAGGAACTCGAGGAGCGTCCGAACATCAGCATCCTGCATCCCCAGAGGGGGCCCAGTTCCACAACGGGCCGTAACGATGCCTTCGTGCCCCCAGAGCTGCCCGGGCTTCTGACCTTGATGGAACGATCGCTCGGGAACAGCGGATCTGCGGGACGCCGAGTCACGTGAGCGCACACCTTTACGGGGATCTCGTCGATGAGCTCGGGACCCGTTTCACCAGAACGTCTGTATACCGGCGGAAGGCTGAGCAGAGTTACGCCGACGACGGCGCCTATCTGTGGGTGCGGTCCGCCGGCCCCGCACGTTCGGCTCAGATGCAGGTGCCCGACCGTCCGGTGGAACGCCTGATACGCGGCCTGCCCGTCACCGCATTGCGCCTGTCCTTGCCCCAGCAAGACGGGCACGCACTCGTGTATCCGGCCCCTGGCCCATGGTCCTTGGGGAAGCTGCTGATGCAGCAGCATCCCCATCAGTCATACCCGAGGGCCCGTGAACTCCTACGAGAACTGGGAGTCCTGCTGCGGCATCTGCACGCCTCACCTCCCGCGGATGTCGCCCTTCTTGCGGCGGACCGGAGGCCCGACCGTTCGGGAGTGCACCGGCTCGCGCACTGGCTCGCAGATGGTGACGCCACGGCTTCGGAGCCCTTGCGCCGACTCGCAGCCCTGACCGGCGACCAGCTCGGACAGGGGCGCTGGAGGAAGTTGCGGGACTGGTGCGATGCCGCACTCGACGACAGAGCTGGGAGAGTGCTTCTGCACGGCAACCCGGGGACCGGAGTGCTCGTCCCCGGCCTCGGCGATCTGCCTTCCGTGCTGCTCATCGGGGAAGACGTGCAGGTCGGGCCGGCAGCTCTCGACACCGGCCGGGTGCTGGGCGAACTCACCGAATTGCGCGGCATCATCACACGCAAGGGCGGCCAGGAGGCCGCCGCCCAGTGGTCGAGACTGGGCCGTGCCTTCTTGGACGGATACGCAGATGATCTGTCACCACTCGCTGGAACGGTCGCCACACTGACCGTGCTCGCCCATGTCAGGGACTACTGCGAATTCGCGGGCTGGGACGACTGGTGGTTCTCAGTCGCTCTGGAAATTGTCGCGGAGCAGCTCGACGGCAACGGGAAAGGCGCTATTGACTGGCATTGACAGCCCGTCTCAGTTACCTGAATGGCAGATTCCATTAGCCGGGCGGTTTACGCCGCCCGGCAATTCGACATGCCGTGAATTCGAGTCGAAAAAATTGTCGAACATTTCTTGAAAACGCTTTGAGGAGCCGCTCGGACGGTGATAGAAATGTTTCAGCAAGCGGTTCCGGGGTCACTCGGAATCGGAACCCGTATAAGAAAGGGGTGTCCCATGGACGCCGAGAAGCTCATCGAGGGTTACACCGTCTACACCAACACCGAGGAGCTGGCCGCCAGCGCCCAGGACGAGGCGCCTGCAACCTCGCCGGTCGTCTTCACCATCACGGTCTCCGCGGCCACCTATGTCGAGGGTTGCTGAAGCAGCTCCTAGCTGCACAGTCCCTGTGAAGCTGACACGCTGGCGCCAACTGATCCCGTCAAAAATCGAGTCGGCGCCAGCGTCTCAGATCCAAGGATAGCGTGGGGCTGCGGCTCAGCCGCAGCCCCACGGCGCGTGCACATTTCACCTCGTGCAGCGCCACAAAGGAACCTGAATGTCTGAACTGCAACGGTTTTCCCTCCCCAATGGTCTGAGGGTGCTGCTGGAACCCCGCCCCTCCGCCGCTGTCGTGGCCGTCAGCGTCCACTACGACGTGGGCTTCCGGTCCGAGGCGGAGGACCGGAGCGGGTTCGCGCACCTCTTTGAACACCTCATGTTCCAGGGCAGCGAGAACCACGCCAAAATGGCCCACTGGACGTACGTTCAGGGCCTCGGTGGTTCCGTCAACGGATCCACACACCAGGACTACACGGACTACTATCAAGTCCTTCCTTCAGAAGGCTTGGAACAGGTTCTCTCCATGGAGATGGACCGCATGCACGCACTCCTCATCACCGAGGAGAACCTCTGCAATCAGCGAGCCGTCGTCAAGGAAGAGATAAGACTCAACATCCTCAACCGGGCTTATGGCGGTTTTCCCTGGATACCCCTGCCCGCGCTCCTATACAACACATACCCGAATACGCACAACGGGTACGGCGCATTCGAAGACCTCGACTCGGCGAGCGTCGCTGACGCCGTGGACTTCTACCGCGCGCACTATGTGCCCGCCAACGCAGTCCTCACCGTCTGCGGGGCCTTCGACCCTGATCGCACCGCGGCCTACATCGAAGAGGTCTTCGGCGCTCTTCCTCACCGCCCCAAGCCGGCCCCGGCCGTGCTGCGCGAGGAGCTCCCGGGAACCACTCGCCATGGCCGGCGGGAAGACGTACATGCCTCGCTCCCGGCTCTTGCCCTTGGCTATCAGCTCCCGGACCCCGGGACGGAGCTGGACGCCTACCTCGCGCACATGGTCCTGTGCGAGATCCTCACCGGAGGCTCATCGTCCCGGCTCCACACGCGATTGGTCCGTGAGAAGGGCGCCGCCGTCCACGTGTCGGCGGGCTGCGGACTGTTCAACGCACTGGACACACGTGCCCCGGACACCCTCGCCCTGGCCGTGACCCACCATCCGCACACCGACCCCGAATCGGTACTCGCCGAAATCGACGGCGAACTGGCCGGGCTCGCCGAGAGGCACGCACTTGCCGATCTCGTGCCCACGGCGGGGGCCCGGATTGCCGCGAGGTCCGCCCGACGCAATGCCGACCTGCTGGCGCGCACGCGGGCCATGGGGACGTACGAGCTCCTCCACAATGCCCCGGCGCTCGTGGATGAACTGCCCGGCCGAATCCTGACGATCGGGGCCGAGGCGGTCACCGACGCGGCCCGCGCGCTGCTCACCGATCAGAGGGCGGTGCTCCGCCTGGTCACCAGCCAGGCCGTCCCGCGCCAAGCAGCAGAGCCGACGACGTAGCGAAGAGAGCTGGCTACCCGATATGGATGGTTTCGCCCGGCCCCGGCCGGCAGTGGACACGACCATGTCCAACGGATTGCGTTGTGTCGTGGTCCCCGACAGCACTGCACCTCTGGTCGAGATCCGCATGTACATCCCGTGCCCCACCACAGGGGAAGCGCATGCCGCCGCGACCCACATCCTCAGTGATGTGCTCTTGCACGCGGCGGGCGGACAGACAGGTGAACACGCACAGGCCTGGGCCGTCGCCGACATCGACTCTGCCCGGAACGCCGAATGGATCGGAGTCTTCGGCTACACCCCCGCGGCTTCTCTGCCGACCGTCCTGCGGGAAATCGGCCGGCACCTGGCGGAGCCCCGGTTCAGCGACGCGTCCGTAGCCGAGGCCCGTGACCGCCTTGCGGCGCAGGTCGCCATCCGGCGCGGCGAACCGCGGTGGATGGCGCTCACCACCCTGCTGCGCAGGTGCCGTGCGGAGAACACCATGCCGCACGAACTGCCGTCCCCCGCGGCGCTGAGGGGTGTCGAGCCCGGGGCGGTCCGCAGCCTGCACTCCTCACGTCTCACACCGCATGGAGCGATCCTCGTCCTCGTCGGCGACGTCCAGGGCTCATCGGTTGCCGCCCTCATGGAAGAGGCCTTCTCCGGATGGCGCAGGGACGAAGCCCCACAGGACCTCCCGGCTCTTCCTTCCGCCGCCGCCGCCGAGGTCGTACTCGTCCACCGGCCGCAGTCCGCACAGGCCGAGCTGCTGATGATGAGCCCAGCGCTGCACCGGACGCACGCACGACGTCCCGCCCTGGACATCGCGAACGCAGTCTTCGGGGCGGGGGTTGCCTCTCGCCTCGCCATGAACATCCGGGAGCGGAAGGGATACGCGTACATGGCGGGGTCGGCGACCGAGATGGTTGCGGGGAGCCCCACGACCGTCGTCCGCCTGGCGGCGAACGAAGAGACCGCTGCCCTCGCTCTTCGCGACACGAGGGCCGAACTGGCCGCCATGCTCTCCAGTCCGCCCACGGACGAGGAGATCGCGGTGGCGAAAAGACTGCTGACCGGACGCATCGCGACCGCACTGGTCTCCCCCTCCGCACACGCGACTCTGCTCGCCAACCTGCTCTCCGAGGGCGTGGGCCCCCAGTGGATGGACGACTACCCACTGGCCCTCGCAGCGGTCGGCGCCGGGGACGTCGTCGAGGCGGCGCTCCATCACCTCGACCCCACAGGATTCGACACGGTCGTGATCGGCAATGCGACAGCCCTTGCCGTATCCCTGGCCGATGTCCCCGGGACCACGGTCCGCCGGTTCGAACGCATCGACGACGTGCCTCACGGGCTCCCGGCCCCCTCCCCGCTCCAGCGAACCGACCAGGGGGTATCACGGTGACGTCCGACCACCGCTACCGTACGAGGGCCACCGATGTGAACTCCGTGCCGGCGGTCGCGAACCTCCTGGCCGGACTGCGCCTCGGCACCCTCGACAGCGCGAACGTGGTGGCACACAACGGCCGCAACGAGAACTGGGCCGGCCGAACGACCAGCGGTGCCAACGTCTTCGTCAAGCGTCTCGAGGGACCTGCTGCAGATGTCTCCCGGCGCCTCAAGAACATCCTCACTTTCGAAGAGCTCCTTGCCGCCTCCTCGACAGCGGCATTGAAAGCCCCGCGCTACCTCGGCTGCAGTCAGGAGGACGCGCTCGTTGTCTTCGAACTCCTGCCGGGGGCCCGCACAGGTGCCGAACGGGCGGACGACGACGCGTTCGAGGAGAAGGACGCATTCCGTGTCGGCGAGATGATCGGCGCTCTCCACGGAATCAACCCGGCCCCGGCGACAACCCTGGATACGAGCCTGCCTGTCCTGCCTCCCGTCTCGTACCTCGACGCGCTGCCCTTGGAGACTCACCGCAACTCCAGCTTCGCCGAGCTGGAACTGTGGCGAATCCTGCAGCAGGATGACGCGCTCTCCGCGGCGCTCCGACGCCTGAGGGACAGCGAGGGCCAGTCCGCCGACCGTCGAGCGATCCACGGCGACTTCCGCCTCGACCAGCTCCTCTTCGTCGACGACATGCCCCACCTGATCGACTGGGAAGAGCTGCGCTGGGGTGACCCGGCCCGAGACCTCGGCGCGTTCGTCGGCGAATGGCTGTACCGCGCGCTGCGCAAGCTCCCGGGAACCGGAACCGAGGACTCTCCCGACCCGGCTGGCAGCGCGGATTCGGGACGCGAGCTCGTCGCCCGGGGGGTGCGCGAACTACTCCGACGGCGCCCCTTGATCGAACAGTTCTGCACCGGGTACCGCTCCACCGGCCGGCCGTTCGAGGCAGCGCTGCGCGAGCGCAGCGCGGGCTTCGCGGGCTGGCACCTCATAGACCGCGTGATGGCAGCAGCTGCTCGGCGCCCGAGTCTGACCCCTCTGGACCGCGCAGCGCTGGGGACCGCCAGGACAGTGCTGGTCGATCCGGCCGCTGTTACCAAGACACTCGGTCTGGAGGACTGAAAGCCATGTCGAGCCCCACACCGTCCCCCGTGCTGTCCGAGCGTCTGCGCTCCGCTCTCGGGGAGCTCGAGGTGGACCCGGGTGCCTTGACCGCCCGCGTCCTGGATACCACCGTCACGGCGAGCACCCTGCCCGAGCTCCGGCACGCCCTGGCCGACAAGATCTACGAAGTACTGCACGCGGGAATGACCTTGGGGGGTGAACCGGCCCTCCGCACCCTGCGCGACAGGCAGTACGAGAGGCTGCTGTCGGACGCCGTACCCCACCATGACACCGTGGTGGAAGCATCCGTGACGGAGGCCGCAACGAGCGCGGCCAACGCACGACGCATCGCGACCATCGACGGGGTGCGCACGTTCGTGGACGCGTCGGCGCCGGCCGACGCACAGGTGGCACGACGTGCTGACCGGGACCGGGCCCTGCTGCGCTATCCCTCTCGTCGCCCCGCGCTTTCCCCGGGATTCTTTCTGGTGGACGGTTCCCGCGGGCGCCCCCGAACCACTCGTCTGCGCCGCTACTACCTTCACATCGAGGACGCAGCCGCTGCCCCGCGGGCATGGGGGCAACTGCTGACACTGCTGGAGGACGGCGCGACCCGCTACCGAGCCAAGATCAGCTCGAATCCGCTGTACTACCCGCGCAGGGATGCGATCGTCGTCTACCTGGACGACAATGACGCTGCTCTCTTCGACGCCGCAGGGATTGCCGCCGTCCTCACCGGACTCGGCCGTACGACGTCGGTGTTCGCCCGGGAGCTTGCCCCCGGCGTGTCGACGGCCGAGGAACCGTCCGACAGCCGTCCCGGCATGGCCCGCAAGAGCTTCGGCCAACACCGGTCCCATGCCGTGGCCGAGGGGCTCGTGGACCACGCCCTGCATCCTGCCGGCCCGACCGCCGAGGCAGCGGTCTGCAGTGCACTCACCCAGGCCAACATCGTGCCGCACGCGCCATGGATGAACGGCGACGGGCGATGAGAGGACCCCACCGCCCTCTGCCGGCCCATGCGGAAGCAGCCGACACCCCTCCCCAACCCCAGCCCCCACAGGAGGAGCAGATGACAGCCGAACCGCGCATCGTACTGATCACCGGCGCCACGTCGGGCCTGGGCCGGCACCTCGCGGAGCAGCTCGCAGATCAGGGCGACACGATCCTGGTACACGGGCGCGACGCCGGACGCGTGGACTCCTGTGTCCAGGGCCTTCGCGCCGCTGGAGCCGTAGCCCACCCCTACGTCGCGGACCTCGCGCGTCTCGACGAGGTACGGGCCCTCGCCGATCAGATCCTCGCCGAGCAGCCACGCATCGACGTACTGATCAACAACGCGGGTGTGGGCCCGGGGCCGGAAGGCGCCGAAAGACAGCTCAGCGACGACGCGCACGAACTGCGCTTCGCCGTGAACTACCTGGCGCCGGTACTCCTCACACGCCTTCTGCTGCCAGGGCTGAGGAATGCCCGTTCGCCCCGCGTAGTGAACGTCGGATCCGCCGCACAGCTCGAAATCGACTTCGACGACCTGACGATGGACCGCTTCTACCACGGGTGGGTGGCGTACGGGCGGTCCAAGCTCGCGCTGGCGTCCTTCAGCATGGACCTTGCCGCGGAACTCGCAGGTGAACACATCTCGGTGAACTGCGTCCACCCGGCCAACTTCATGCCGACGCCCATGGTCCAGGAGCTCGGCATTCCCTCGGAGTCGACCATCGAGCAGGGCGCCGAAGCCGTCCTGCGACTGGCCTGCGCGACCGGAGAGGTAGCGGCGACCGGCGGCTACTACGACGGAGTGAATGCGGCGCCGCCTCACCAGGACGTCCTGGACCCCGCCAAGCGCGCCCTCCTGAGCGAAATCAGCGAAGAGATCCTGGCCGGCCATCTCGCGGCCGGGCCGGACTTCCGTACGCACGTCGAGAAGATTCTCGCAGGGCTCGAAACCTCGCCCGACCGAGAAGCCCTCGTCCACCGGGGACGGCGCACGACCGCGCACGAGCTCCGCGCCATGGTGTTCCGCATGGCCCGAGCCCTGCGCCGCCAAGGGGTGGACCGCCGGCAGACGGTGACCATTCTCAGCGGGACCCGGCCCGAAGCCCTCGCCGTCCGATTCGCCGCAGGCCTGGTCGGCTGCCGCGTCCACCATCTCAACAACAGCCTGACGGCCGAGACGCAGGCGGCCATCGTCCAGGACATCGAGACCCACACGCTGATCGTCGATCCCGGGTACGGCGATCGAGCCGAAGAACTGACCGGCCTGGCGCCGGTGACGCAGGTCCTCTCGCTCGGTCCGTCAGGCACGCGGACGGACCTCTTGGAGCTTGCCGCACAGGAGGCGGCAGATCCGTTCCCCAGCCGAGCACGCCCCCAAGACATCTGCGTGTTCAATTACACCGGTGGCACCACCGGCCGGCCCAAGGGCATCGCCGTCACCTATGAGGAGATCAGCGGCAACTACACCGCTCCGCCCGCCGGCGGGGCGCAGGAACCCCGCCTGCTGATGTGCACCCCCCTGATGTACACCGGCGGCGTGATGGCCGACATCATCCTGATGAGCGAGGGGACTGTCGTGCTTCACGACGGCTTCGACGCCGGCGAGGTGCTTGCCGCCATCGAACGCGAGCGGATCACGCACATCTTCCTCGTGCCGCCCATGCCCTACCAGCTGGTGGACCATCCGGCCTCAACCACGACCGACACCTCCAGCATGCGCACCATCATGTACGCGGGCTGCCGGGCCTCTGCCAACCGTCTCGCCGACGTGGTCCGGCGTTTCGGGCCGGTCCTCGTGCAGTCCTACGGACAGAACGAGGCGGGAGGGATCAGTGTCCTCACGTTCCAGGACCACGACCCCTCGCGGCCGGGCGTGCTGAGCTCCGCCGGCAGGCCGCTGCCCTGGGTTACGGTCGCGATCCGGGATGAGGACGGACGCGAACTTCCGCCGCTCGAACACGGCGAAATCTGCGTGCGCTCCAAGACCGTCATGCGCGGGTACTGGAAGCAGCCCGACGAATCGGACGCGGTACTCAAGGACGGCTGGCTGCACACCGGTGACATCGGGTTTCTGGACAGCAACGGATACCTGACCGTCACCGACCGGGCCAGGGACATGATCAACGTGGCGAGCGACCACATATACCCCTCCGACCTCGAGGATCTGCTGAACTCCCATCACCTGGTTGCTGACAGCGCTGTCTTCGGCGTGCTCGGCGACGATGCGATCGAGCATGTCCACGCGGTGGTCGTGCCCGTCCCCGGCGAGACCATCGACCCGCAGAAGCTCCTGGAGATGGTGCGCGAGGCATGGGGGGAGATCTACGTCCCCATACAGCTCGGCTTCGCGGACAGCCTGCCGAGGACCGGCGCCGGCAAGCCTGACAAGCAAAGACTGAAGGCCCTCGCGAGCAAGCGGAAAGTGGAATCGAAGCTGTGAAGAGCGCCACGATGGAAACGGCGGCCGCAGGAACACGGCTACCGGGATCGGCCTTCCAGCCGTACACCTACCGCCGAACCGAACTGGTCGAGCCGGACTGGCAGCGCTTCCCCGGCTGGCGCGAGGTCAGCGCCGAACAGTGGATGAACCCTCAGTGGCAGCGCGTGCACTGCATCAAGAATGCTCGTCAGCTACGGGCCGTGATGGGGAACCTGCTGGACGACGACTTCTACGACGACTGGGAACGCGACCGGCTGCACCGCGCCACGATGTCCGTACTGGTGCCGCCGCACATGCTCAACACCATGGTTCCGTTCTCCGCACCCACCGGTGCGGGCTCACTCACCGCCGAGTTCTACACCGACGCTGTCCGCCGGTACATGCTGCCGGTGTTCTCCGACCGGCACCCGGTCTGGTCGTCCCACCCGAGAGCGAGCCGCGACTCCCTGCACGAACAGGACATGTGGGTTGTCGAGGGTCTCACGCACCGGTATCCCACCAAGGTGCTCGCGGAACTCCTGACCACCTGCCCCCAGTACTGCGGGCACTGCACCCGGATGGACCTCGTCGGCACGTCGACGCCCCAGGTGGAAAAATCGCGCATGACGCTCAAGCCCGCCGACCGGGCAGAAGCGATCCTGCAACATCTGCGGCGCTCACCGGGAATCAGGGACGTCGTGGTATCCGGCGGCGATCTGGCCAACATGCCGTGGCCCCGCCTGGAGGCATTCCTCGACGAGCTCTTGGACATCGACAACATCAGGGACATCCGCCTCGCCAGCAAGGCACTCATCGGCCTGCCGCAGTATTGGGCTTCCGCCCCGGTTCTGGAGGGTATCCACCGTCTGGCGGCGAAGGCGGTGTCACGGGGCGTCCAGATCGCCCTGCACACCCACGCGAACGCAGCGCAGCAGGTGACACCGTACGTTGCTCGCACTGCGCGAGCACTCCTGGCTGCGGGATTGCGTGACGTGCGCAACCAGGGTGTCCTCATGCGTGGGGTGAACGACAGCGCTCAGTCTCTGCTCGACCTGTGTTTCGCTCTGTGCGACCACGCCTCCGTCACCCCCTACTACTTCTACATGTGCGACATGATTCCCCATGCAGAGCACTGGCGGCTTTCGGTCGGCCAAGCGCAGCGCCTCCAACACGAGATCATGGGGTACCTTCCCGGGTTCTCCACTCCGCGCATCGTGTGCGACGTTCCGTTCGTAGGAAAGCGGTGGGTCGACCAATACGAGGCCTATGACCGCGACCGGGGCATCAGCTACTGGGGGAAGAACTACCTCACGTCCCTGGAGGACGGAGAACCTGATGTTCTCGGCCGACAGCACCAGTATTACGACCCCATCGACCTGTTGCCGGCATCGGGCCAACAGTGGTGGAAGGAATCTGCCCAGGGCTGAAGCGCGGCGGTTGTCGGCTTCGAGCGGCGGCCGGTACATCGGACGCGCACGAACGCGACGTGCGAGGTCACCGCTGCTTCGAGTCCTCGAGCCGGGCCGGCACGGGTCGAAGAGCAGGACCGCGATCAGAATTCAGCAATTCCATTGCTGTAAAAAGCCGGCGTTGAAGGCCGACCGCAGCTGTCAAGAAGGCCACACCGTGCAGCTGTTCCAAGACCTTTCGTTGTTGTTTCGAAGGGAGCTTTCGAAGGCGGGCGTAACTGATCCCGGACCGCCGCCGAGAGTGGCTGCCCAGCCGTGACACGCCCCCGGCCGGTGTGATGCCGCCAACGGCCCCACACCAGCGCCCACACCGTCGCCACCGCGCGACCGACCAGAAGGAGCCAGACATGTCCCACCCGATCCTGCGCAGGGCGGCCGTTCCCGGTGCCGTCCTGGCGGCCACGGCAGCCCTCGTCCTGGGAGCCTCGCCCGCGTCCGCCGCCGTACCGCAGCCGGCCGCATCCGGGCCCTCCGTGTCCGCGGCGGCCGCTTGGACCCCTCCGCCGGGCTACGTCCGCGAGACCTCCTACGTCGGCTCGCTCGCCGCGTGCGAGACGAAGGGCGCGGAAGGCGTCGCGAACGGCGCCTGGACCGCCTACGTCTGCCACCAGGAGTACCGCCAGCTGACCGACATCTGGATGATCTTCACCTCTCTGTACGTCAAGAAGTAACCACTGCCGACGTGGCGGCCTCCTGATAGGCGGCCGCCACGGCCGGCCGCGGGCGTCCGAAGCCACCTCTGATGACTTCGGATGCCCCCTTCGACCGCGCCACGGGGCCGCCCGGCCTGGAGCTGGTGTTCAACGGCCCGGTCTCCGTCACGTGCCCGGCCGCCTTCCAGGACCCGGTGCTCCGTGCTCCGACACCTGAAAGCTTCGCAGGTGACAACAAGCCTGCCTATGTGACAACTAGCGTGCTTCGGCTGTACACGGCGGGCACGGCCGGTGCGCAGAGCACCGGCCAGCTCACGGCGAAGCTCGCCCCGGCCCTGGACGTAGAGGGCCTGGTAGACGGTCTCGTGGACCACGTGCATCTCCGGCCGGTCGGGAAAGGTGTCCCGCAGAGCCTGACAGATCTGCTCCGGGCTCCACTTCCTGTCCAGGTGGCCCTGGATGAAGTCCCGCAGCTCGGGCATCCGGCCGATCTTGCCGGACCTGGGACGGGGTCGGCGGGCATCCGCACGGGACTGGGGCCGCATACGGCCGATACGCCCCGGTCTCGGGGTGGCGGTTGCGGCGTATCTCACGACTGACCGTGGACGGGCTGCAGCCCAGCTCGGCCGCGATCGCCCGCACGGTGGCCTTCTCCCGCAGCCGGTCGGCGATGTGGATGTGATCGGCCTCGTGCAGGTGCCGCGACGAGCCGGAAGGCCCTGCCACCGCGCCAAGCGGCAGCAGAGCCTTCCTCTGTTTCCCATTGGGCTTGCGCCCGTTACGCCACTTCTGGCCCGTCCGTTCGTCGATCCCGACGGACCGGCAGGCCTCCTTGTTGCTGTAGCCCTGCTGCATGAGACGGGAGTATGCCTCCCGCTCCCGGGTCAGCTTCCGAGGGCCCTGAGGCGTCCCGTCCCTACGGATCTCGAAGTTCATCGCATCCCCTGAACTGGGATGTTGCAACGACTCCTAGAACCCAAGAGTGGGTACCGGCCCCTCTCACGTGTCCTGCCCTGTCACTTGCCGTCCACCGTGAAGGCGTAGAAGGTGCCTTCCGTGAGGCTGCCGGTGGTTCCGCCGCCGTTGGCGAAGCGGGCGTAGCCGTTGCCCCAGTAGACGGTGCCGTCGACGACCGCGGGGCCCGCGTTGGACGAGTACGGTGCGGTGAAGTCCCACAGGTAGGCACCGGTCGCCGCGTCGAGCGCGTACATGCGGCCGCTGGTGGAGCCGCCGAAGACGACGCCGTTGGCGGCGGTGAGGGCGCCCCAGGCGAAGCCGTCGCTGCGGTCTGCGACCTGCCACAGGACCTTTCCGGTCTGCGGGTCGAGCGCCGCGAACGAGCTGCGGGTCGTCGTGGAGCCGTCGGCCAGCTGGTAGGGCAGCTTGTTGAAGTTGGCCTCGGCGATGTAGATTCGCTTGTCGTCGTTGGCGGTACCCCATTCGATGCCGCCGATGTGGCCGCCGGGGCCGGCCGCCGCGCTCCAGACCACGGCGCCGGTGGCCGCGTCCATCAGCCAGTACTCGCCGCTCTTCTCGCCCGCGCCGATCACCTTGCGGGGGCAGCCGTTCGGGCCCTTGATGGTGAACAGGTGGGCGCCGTCGCCGAAGTCGTAGTCGTAGCCGGGGTTCGGCGGGCAGTTGTTGGGCGGGAACCCGGGGATGCAGCCGGTGTTCCAGGCGTCGAAGCGCTTGGCTCCGGTGTTCCACTTGATCTGGCCGGTCGTCATGTCGAGGGCCAGGACCGTGTCCACGTAGTTGTCCGGCGCATAGCACTCGGCAGGGGTGTGGCCGGCGGTCTGGCAGTCGCTGACGGACTGCGGGACGGTGTAGTTGTTGCCGGTGGTGAAGTACACCGTGTTGGTCGACGGGTCCAGCGCCGGGGTGCCCCAGACCGCCACGCCGCTGTAGCCGCCGGGCTTGCCGCCGTTGTCGGGGGTCGTGTACTGGCGCCACAGGAGGTTGCCGGTGGCGGCGTCGATGGCGTTCACGCTGCCGCGGAAGGTGCAGCAGGGGTAGGCCGGGTCGAGGGCGCCCTCGGACTCGCGGGAGGAGACCCCCTGGTAGATCACGCCTTCGTGCACGACGGGCGACTGCGTCAGCACCGCCTTGTACTGGGTGTCGATCTCCCGCTTCCACACCAGGTTGCCGTTGGTGGCGTCGACCGACATCAGGACGGCCTTGTTCCAGTCGGCTATGTACAGCTTGCCGCCGACGACGGTCGGGCTGGACCGGGAGACGGAGGCCGGGTCACCGGTGTAGTCGGAGACCTTGCGCGACCAGATCGGACGGCCGGTCTTGGCCTCCACCTTGTGCAGGTAGCCGCCCCAGTCGGGGAAGTACACGGCTCCGCCGACCACTGCCGGGGTGGCCGACACGTCGCCGTGGGTGGCGTACGTCCACTTGGCCTTGAGGCGGCCGACGTTGGCCTTGCCGATCGTCGCTTCCTGCAGGTTGGTGCGGCTGTTGCGGATGTCGTGGCCGCCGGTCGGCCAGGAGGACGGCGGCGAGGACGCGCTGGTGGCCGGCGCGGTGAACAGCGTGGCGGTCAGTGCGGCAACGGCGAGCAGCGCGAATCTGCGGACCACTCCCTGCCGGGACCGGGGTCTTGTGCGCATGGGACTTCCTCTTTCGTGCTGTGATGGGGTTCGTCGATCAGCCGGCGGTCACCGGGACGCGGTTGCCGTGCAGTGCGGCAGCGCGTGCGGTGAGCTCCAGCCGGTCGGTCTTCTTGTTGGTGTTCAGCGGGAACTCGTCCAGCCGGTGGTAGTGGCGCGGGATCAGCTGCGCGGGCAGCAGACCGGCCAGGTCGCGGTGGAACTCCTGCGGCGTGCGCTGCCCGCCGAGGTAGAAGGCGACCAGTTCGGTGCTGTTGGCCACGGGGACGCCGACGACCACCGCGTCGGTCACCGGGGTGCCGGCGCGCAGTGCGTGTTCCACCTCGGCCAGTTCGACCCGGTAGCCCTGCACCTGCACCTGGGAGTCCGTACGGCCCAGGTAGACCAGTTCGCCTCCGGCGAGCCGGCGGACCCGGTCACCGGTGCGGTACCACAGGACGCCGTCGCGCTCCAGGTACTTGCCGGCTCCGTCCTCGGGGTCCAGGTAGCCGGCCGACAACTGCGGGCCGGACAGCCAAAGTTCGCCTTCGTCCACGGCCGGGGCGCCGTCTTCGTCCAGGAGCAGTTCCGCGTGGCCGTCGTGGAGCAGGCCGAGCGGTACGACGCCGTTGACGCCGAGCCGGGTCGACTCCTGCGGGGACCAGCGGTGGCGGTGCGTGGTGATGGTCATCTCGGTCGGGCCGTAGACGTTGATCACCGCGGAGTGGGGGGCGGCCTGCTGCCAGGCGTCGGTGTCCTGGAACTGGAGCGCCTCGCCGCCGAAGTAGGTCCAGCGCAGCGAGGGCATGCTGCCCGGCACCAGGCGGCCGGTGCGGCGGGACAGCGAGATCACGCTGGGGGCCGAGAACCAGACGGTGATGCCGTGTTCGGCGACGAAGGCGGGGAGGTCGCGGTAGGCGTGGGGGGAGACCGAGACCAGCGGGGCGCCCACCGCCCAGGCGCACCACAGGTCCGAGACGGCGGAGTCCCAGTTGAGGTTGGCGGCCTGGGAGAAGACGTCGCCGGACGTGAAGTCGTACCAGGCGTCCATCAGCGCGAAGTAGTGCGCCGTGTTGCCGTGCGTGAGCCGTACGCCCTTGGGCCGGCCGGTGGAGCCGGAGGTGAACAGGATGTAGGCCACGTCGTCGGGAGCGGCGTTCCGCGGCTGTGCCAGCGCGGTCTGCGAGGCGGCGAACAGCGGCAGCGCTCCGCCGGCGGCCAGCGCCTCGGCCTGCTCGCGGCCGAGGTCCGGTGCGAGCACCGGGAGGCTCCCGAGCCCCGTCGCGAGGTCCGTGGCGAGGCCGTCGGGCTCCCGGAGCAGGGCCGCACCCTCCTCGTCGACGACGAGGGCGGAGACCTCCGCCGACGCCAGCATCGAGGCGATCTTGCCGGGCGGGAAGTCGGCCAGTACCGGCACCGCGGGGAGTCCCGCGTACAGGCTGGCCAGGACGGCGACGTACGAGGTCACGCTGCGGCCCGCCAGGATACCGACGGCCTTCGGCGGCCCGCCGGGGGCGGCGAGCAGGGCCCCCGCCCAGGACAGGGCCAGTTCGTGGGCCGTCGTGTAGTCGACGGTCTCCTTCCCGACGCGCACCGCCACCCCGCGCGGTGAGCGTTCCAGACCGCGCAGAAAACGTGCGTGCAGCGCGGTCCGCGCCAATGGTTCCATTTCTGCTCCTCCTCGCCAGAATTACCGGCAAGCTCTTTTCCGGACGCTTTCCGGGCGCATTTCCGGGACGCATTGACAGCCATCGGCGGCCGCCCCCATCATTCCCGTATGCCAGAACTCACGAATCACACCTGGGACGGCGCTTTCGAGGCCGTCATTCGCCCGTTCCTGCCCTACCTCTCCCCCGACGAGAAACTGACCGGGGACACACAACTCCGTGACCTGGGGCTTGACTCCATGGGAACGGTCGAACTGCTCGCCGCCCTGGAAGGCGCCTACGACGTCCGCTTCCTGGACGACGCGCTGAAACTGGAGAATTTCGCGAGCCCGGACGTCCTCTGGAAAACCCTGATCACCGAAACCGAATCCGCCGCGTGAGAAAATCGGTCCACCGACCGGCCCGACGAGGATTTCACATCCGAGTCGGGCCGCTTCTCTTTTTGCGGCAGGAAGACGGTCAGGGGATCAGCCGCTGGAAACTCTCCTCGATCCTGTCGAGATTCGAGCGGACGTGCGGCAGGGCGAGCGGGTCCTGCGCGTCGAGCGAGAGCTGCTGCTGCTCCGCCGTCTCGCCGTACAACATGCTGGTGGCGCATTTGAACCGCAGGGCGTCCCCCTCGTCGCCGAGCAGGTGTCCGGCGAGCACCACGATCCCGAGGTCCAGCATCCGCCGGGCCAGCGTCGGCGAGTCGGTCACCTCGTACTTCGCCAGCTCCTCGCGGACCGGTTCGAAGTCGGGGTAGACGTAGAAGGCCCCGGTGGGCGGCCGGCAGCGGGCGCCCGCCTCCACGGTGATGCGGTGGACCTCGCGCGCGACGACGCCGTGCAGCCGGGCGCTGGCCCGGAGCCTGTCGCGGACGTCCTGCGGCTCGCTGAAGGCGTACTCGGCCACCGCCTGCATCGGCCCCGCCAGCGTCGACCAGACCTCGCTGGCCACTGAGACCACTCCGGTACGGATCCACTCGCCCCAGGGGCCCGTCGGGAAGCGGGCCACACCGATGCGCCAGCCGCCCAGGGCGAGGCTCTTGCTCAGGCCGGTGGCGATGACCGTGCACTCGGGGGCCACTTCGGCGGGGCTGAGGAACTCGGTGGCCGGGTCGTGCACCACGTCCCGGTAGATCTCGTCCGAGACGATCAGCAGCCCCTCCTCCTCGGCGATCGCGCACAGTTCGCGGATGAGCGGGGGCGACGCCAGGGTGCCGGTCGGATTGTCCGGCAGGGTCAGCACCATGATGCGCGGGTCGCGGCCGAGCACGCGCGCCGCGGTGATGCACTCGCGCAGGGCGTCCGGGTCCGGTACCCCGCCGCACTCCTCGGGGATCGGGACGGCGATCGGGTGCTTGCCGGCCAGCCGGGCCTGCGGGGCGTACGTGTTCCACGCGGGGCGGGGCAGCAGCACGTCGCCGGGGACGGCCAGGTTGAGGGCCATCAGCAGCGGTTTGCTGCCCGGGGCGACCACGATCTGGTCGGCGTCGGTGGGGATGCGGCGGCGGTTGAAGTACCCCGCGGCGGCGCCCCGGACCGCGGGCGCGCCGGCCACCGGCCCGTAGGCGTTGCGGGTCGCCCCGGCGGCGAGCCGTTCCACCAGCGGTGCGAACGCGGGGAGCCTGGACTCCCCGAAGCCGAGGTGGATCAGCGGCTCGCCGGCCGCCTGGCGCTGCGCCACCAGCTGGTTGAGGGCCAGGTTCGGTGACATCCGCATGTCGCTCATGCCGGGCTCCCCACCGGTGCGGCCGCCTTGGTCCCGAAGAGCTCCTTCTCGCCCTGCCACGCGGGTCCGGCGAGCGCACGCGCGATGTCGGCCGGTACGGTGCGGTCGAGCCGCAGTTCGTCCAGCCATGCGGCCTCGGAGTCGAAGTGCGCCAGGAAGGGCCGGCCGACCAGGGAGGGATCGCGGGCCTGGACCATGTGCAGCTGGAAGAACCGGCCCTCGGCGTTCTCGACGACGCCGTCGACGGCCACCTTGCCGGGCGTCGCGGACATCACCGGGCCGCGGACCGTACGGGCCAGGCCCGGGAGGGTGCGGTAGGCCGACTGGAAGATCTCGGCCGCCCGGGCGAGCGGCACCCGGAAGTAGTCGTACGGGCCGGTGTCGCGCTCCACGAACATGTAGTACGGGACCGAACCGGCGGCGAGTTCGGCCCGCCACATCTGGCTCCAGACGTCCGGGTCGTCGTTGACGCGGGCGATCAGCGGCGCCTGGCAGTAGACGAGGGCGCCGGTGGACCTGATGCGGGCGATCGCGCGGCGCGCCAGGTCGGTGCCGAGCTCCCGGGGGTGGCTGAAGTGCGCCATGACGGCGAGGTTGCGGCCCGAGGCGACGACCTTCTCGAAGAGGCGCAGCACGTCGTCGGCGTCCGGGTCGGCGACGAACCGCTGCGGCCAGTACGCGACGGACTTCGTACCGATCCTGATGGTCCGTACGGTGTCCACGGGAAGCAGCGGCTCCAGGTGGGAGCGCAGCCGCTCGGTGGACATCACCATCGGGTCGCCACCGGTCACCAGCACGTCGGTGACGTCGGGGTGCGAGCCGAGGTAGGAGATCAGGCCACTCGGGTCGGGCGCCGCGAAGCGCAGGTCCGCGTCGCCGACGAACTGCGCCCAGCGGAAGCAGTAGGTGCAGTACGAGTGGCAGGTCTGGCCCTGGCTCGGGAAGTACAGGACCGTCTCGCGGTACTTGTGCTGGAGCCCGGCGATCTCGGCGCCCTCCCGGGTGGGGACGTTGAGCTCCTTCTGGCCGGACGGGTGCGGGTTGAGCCGGCCGCGGATCTGCTGGACGAGGGTCCGCAGGGCGATCTTCGAGGCGGGGTCCGCGGACAGGGTGGCCAGGTCCCGCTCGTTCTGCTCGGTCAGCATCCCCTTCTGGGGGAAGACCAGCTGGAACATCGGGTCGTCCGGGATTCGGTCCCAGTCGATCAGCTGCGACAGGACGTACTCGTTGACCCGGAAGGGCAGCACCATCGACACGAGCCGGACGGTCTCCCGTATGTCGGCGGGCAGGCCGTGGCGGTCGGCGATCTCGTCGAGCTGCCGCGGCCCGTATGCGCGGAACCGTGCCGTCTCGACAGAATCGGTTGCCAGCAGGGACATGCGGATATTCCTCCAGCCTGGTGCCTGGCAGTTCCGAGCGTCTGCTCGAATGCGGTTCGATGCTAGGGAGAGGAATCGGCCACCGGACCCCAGATCGGACCCCAGCCCTACCCTTACGGCGGCCCCTGGCGCCCGGCGGCCGGCAAGGGGTTCCGGACGCGCTCCCCGGGCATGGCGAAGCCGCCCAGGACCGGCGGGGGTTCAGGTCCTGGGCGGCTGTCGGTGGGCCCTGTGGGAGGGCCTGTGGGGGTGTGGGGCGGCTGCGCCTCAGGCCGTGCCGGCGCCCGGCTGTCCGGCCCGCTCCACCGGGGCGGCCTGGGCGGCCAGTTCGGCTGCCCGCTGGTTGTCGGTCTGGACGGCGCGCAGCCCGATCAGGGCGAAGACGGCGGCTCCGGCCATGACGACCGCGCCGGCCACCGAGGCTGCGTGCACCTCGGTCGTGAACGCGGCGCGGGCCGCCTCGATCAGGTTGGCCGAGGCCTCGCCCGAGAGCTTGCCGGCGGTCGCCAGGGCTCCGCCGATGGTCTCGCGGGCCGGGTCCAGCGCCTCGGCGGGCACCCCGGCCGGGGCGTCCAGTTCGGAGCTGTTGCGGTAGACGGCGGCGCCGATGCTGCCGAGGACGGCGACACCGAGGGCGCCGCCGAGCTCCTGGCCGGTCTGGAGCAGGGCGGAGGCGGTACCGGCTCGCTCCGGCGGCACCTGGCCGACGACGAGCTCGGTGACCAGGGTGAGGACCGGGGTGAGCCCGACGGCGAGCGCGATGATGCCGATCAGGATCAGGACCAGGCCGTCCTCGGCGGGCACCTGGGTGAGCATCAGGAGCGCGAGGGTGGCGATGGTGAACCCGGCGCCGATGATGTGGGCGGGCTTGACGGTGCGCACGAGCACGGTGGCGACGGGGACGACGGCGCCCACGGCGAGGGTGCCGGGGATGGTCCACAGCGCGGACTTCAGCGCGGTCATGCCGAGGACCGACTGCATGTACTGGGTGCTGAAGAGCGAGTAGCCGACCAGGGTGAAGCAGGCGAGCATGTTGACGGTCACCGAGGCGCCGAACGCGCGGTTGCGGAACAGCGAGATGTCGATCATCGGGTCGGAGCTGGTGCGCTGACGCCGCAGGAACAGCGGGACGATGGCCAGGCCGACCGCGATGGCGACGACGTGGGTGACGGAGAAGCCGTCCACGGCGATCTTCTTGAAGCCGTAGATGACCGGCAGCACGATGGCGAGCGAGAGCGCGGCGCTGATCAGGTCGAACTTCCCGGCCGCGGCGTCCTTGAACTCCGGCAGCAGGAACGGCGCCGTCACCAGCAGGAGCAGCATCACGGGGACGTTGATGAGGAAGACCGAGCCCCACCAGAAGCCGGTGAGGAGCGCGCCGCTGACCACGGGGCCCAGCGCCGCGCCGGCGGCCATGCCGGTGGACCACACCGCGACGGCGGTACGCCGCTGGGTCTGGTCGCGGAACAGGTTGCGGATCAGCGCCAGGGTGGAGGGCATGAGGGTCGCCCCGCCGATGCCCTGCAGGGCCCGGGCGATGATGATCATCTCGGGGTTGGAGGCGTAGGCGGCGAGCAAGGAGCCGCCGCCGAAGACCACGGCACCGATCAGCAGGAGGCGGCGGCGGCCGATGCGGTCGCCGAGCGCACCCATGGTGAGGAGGACTCCGGAGAGGACGAAGCCGTAGATGTCGATCATCCACAGCTGCTCGCTGCCGGACGGCTTCAGGTCCTCGCTGATGGAGGGGATCGCGAAGTAGAGGACCGTCAGGTCCATGGAGACGAGCAGCACGGGCAGGAGCAGAACGCCGAGGGCGATCCATTCCTTACGGCCCGCTTTAACCTCCGGTCCGGTGTTGTCGTTCTCGCTCAGGGAGCTGGTCATGGGGGCTGTCCAATGCTGTCGGGACGGGGCGTACGTATCAGTGAACGGAAAGCGGGGATGTGGGGGGAGCGTCCGGACGCGAACAGGGGTCAGGACAGGGGTCGGAACAGGGGTCGGAACAGGGGTCCGTGCAGGGGGCGGAACAGGGGGTGGGGCCGGGCTGGGGGGTCAGCCCTCCTCGGCGGCGCGCGCCGCCAGGGCCCTGCGGTCGGTCTTGCCGTTGGGGGTGAGCGGCAGGCCGGGGATCAGGCCGACCTTCCGCGGAACCATGTACTCGGGCAGTGTCTGCTTGCAGAACGCGCTGATCACGAGGGGGTCCGCGGTGAATCCGCGGGCCGGGACGACGTACGCGTACAGCTCGGGGTCGTCGCCCTGCCGCGGCCGCACCACCGCCGCGGCCGCTTCGACGCCCGGGAACTCCAGGAGCCGGCGCTCGATCTCCCCCAGCTCCACCCGGTTGCCGCGGATCTTGACCTGGAGGTCGGACCGGCCGACGAAGTACAGCTCACCACTCTCGCCTCGGTATGCCAAGTCATTTGACTTGTAAACGAGTTGGCCGGACCTGGGGTTGAGCGGATCGGGCACCAGGACGGCGCGGGTGGCCTCCGGATCGTCCCAGTAACCGGTGAAGAGCGACGGTCCGCGCAGGTGGATCTCGCCCACCGCTCCCGGCTCCTCGACGGGCCTGCCGTCCTCGTCGATCAGCAGCATCTCGGCGCCGGGGTAGGCGAATCCGATGGACAGCTTGTCGGCGCCCTCGGGCAGCGGGTTCGGCACGTCGGTGAGGGAGAAGGCCATCGCCTCGGTGGGGCCGAAGCAGTTCACCACGCGGGTCTGCGGCAACAGGCTCTGCAACTGGCGCAGTTCCGGCAGCGGGAAGGCCTCGCCGGAGAAGAGCACCCCGCGCAGCTGGCCGGCCAGCGCGGCCAGCCCCTTGGCCTCGTGGCGCAGTACGGGCCGCCAGATGGACGGCACGCCGTCCACCTGCGTGGCGCCGGTCTCGGTGAGGAAGCGCAACAGCCTGCGCGGCCAGTGCATCAGCTCGCGCGGTACGGGGATCAGCTGCGCGCCCGAGCCGAGCGCGAGCCCGATGTCCAGCAGCGCGAAGTCGAACTGGAGCGGCGAGGTGGTGGCGAGCCGGTCCTCGGCCGTGACGATGGAGTGCTGGAGCATGCCCCGGTAGAAGGAGAGCACTCCGCGGTGGCTCATGACCACGCCCTTGGGGCGCCCCGTGGTTCCCGAGGTGAAGATCATGTACGCGGCGTCCGTGCCGACCGCCTCGCGCCGGTGCCGGGTACGGGGCGCGGGAGCCCGCTCGACGGTGATGCCGTCCGGGCCGAACCGGGCGGTGCCGATGGACTGCGGAACCTCCTCGCGCTTGCCGTCCGCCGTCTGGAGGTGCAGGGCGGGCTCGGCGGTGGCGGCGATGGCCAGCAGCCGCGGGGTGGGGACCTCCGGGCTCACCGGGATGAAGGTGAGCCCGAGCATCGAGCAGGCGAGGAGCACGGCCACGGCGGCGGCGGAGTTGTCCGACTCCAGGATCACCCGGTCGCCGATGTCGAGGCCGAGCGAGTCCAGGGTGAGCGCGTAGTCGTGGGCCCTGCGCTCCAGCTGCCGGTAGGTCAGGACGCGTGCGGAGCCGTCCGGGCCGGCCTCCCAGGCGGCGGGGCTGTCCGGTGCGGTCCTGGCCGCCGCCAGCATGAACTCGTGGATGCGTGTCGCCGGTCCGTGGACCGCCGCCGGTCCGGCTGCCGGGCGTACCGTGCTCAGGCTCACCGTCGTGCCACCTCTCCTCGTCCCGTTCGGTTCGGTCGTCTCGTTCGGTTCGGTCGTCGTCCGGCTCATCAGGAGATCCGCTCCTTGAGGTCCGTCAGCCAGCGGTCGATGACCGGGGCCGTCGTGTCGACGTGCTGCTCGACGATGGTGAAGTGCGTGCCGGGCACGGTCGCCACGGTGTCCGCGCCGTCCCAGTCGGCCTGCCAGTCGGCGTCGGGCGCGATCTCCGCGTCCTCCCCCATCTCGAAGAGGTCCCCGGCCCGGACGAAGAGCACCGGCGCCTCGATGGCGTCCTGCCGGAACTGCGGCAGGAGCTCCACGTACCGCCCCATCGCGGAGAGTTCGGCGCTGCTGAAGTTGCCGAGGGTGGCCGCCTTGCCGGGGACGGCGAAGGCCATCTGGTCGAAGATCGCGTCGTTGGTCTCGCCCATGTAGTAGGTGTCCAGCAGGACCAGCCCGGCGGGCCGCACCCCGTGCACCCGCTCCAGGCGGGCCACGGTGGCGTGGGCGAGCAGGCCGCCCGAGGAAAAGCCGAGCAGGGCGAACGGCTCCCCGCCCGCGGTGCGCAGCACGGCTTCGGCGAGGACGTCCACCGCCGCCTCGAACGACTCCGGCAGTGCCTCCCCGCGTCCGAATCCGGGGGTGGGGATACCGGAGACGGGCATCGAGAGCCGGGCCGCGAGCCGCGCGTGCTGGTGCACTCCGCCCGCCACGGTCGGCGTGCTGAGGCAGATCAGCCGGGGCGCCTTCGCGTCCTCGCCCTGCGGCCGGGAGCGGGCCCCGTAGGACACCGCCGCGGGCAGTTCCGCCAGGTCGGCCGCCGAGCCGAAGGCGGGCCGCAGCGCGGCCACGGACCGCAGCATCGCCAGGCCGGGCTGGAGGTTCCCCGACATGATCGCGTCGAGGAACAGCCCGTACAGCGTGTCGTCGAGCCGGTCGTCGGCCTGCGCCGACGGCGCGTCGGCCTGCCCGGGCTCCCCGGGGGCGGCGCCCAGCCGCTCGGCGACGAGCCGGGCCAAGGCCAGCGGGTTCTTGCTGTCGAAGACCACCATGGCCGGCAGGGAGAGTCCGGACGCCGCGTTCAGCCGGTTGCGCAGTTCGACCGCCGTCAGCGAGTCGAATCCGGCTTCCAGGAAGCCCGCCTCGGCGTCGACCGCGCTCGCGTCGACGTGTCCGAGGACCTCGGCGGCGTGGGTGAGCACCGCTTCGAGTACGGCCTTCTCGCGCTCGGCGCCGCCGAGCGCACGGACCTTCTCGCGCAGCGCACCGGCCTCGGCGGCTCCGGCCGCGGCGCCGGCCCGGCGCCGCGCGGCGGGTGCCAGGCCCCGCAGCAGCGCGGGCACCTCGTCGGTACGGGACCGCAGGGCTCCCAGGTCGACCCGCAGCGGTACGAGGGCGGGGGCGTCGGCCGCGACCGCCGCGTCGAAGAGCCACAGGCCCTCCTCCTCGGACAGGGCGGGCGTTCCGCTGCGCCTCATCCGCTGGAGGTCGGCCTCGCCGAGCCACTGGCTCAGCCCGGTCTCGGTGTCCCACAGGCCGAAGGCCATCGAGGTGGCCGCGAGCCCCTGCGAGCGGCGGTGGGCCGCGAGCCCGTCGAGGAAGACGTTCGCCGCCGCGTAGTTGCCCTGTCCGGCGGCCATGACCAGGCCGCCGGCCGAGGAGAACAGCGCGAACGCGGCAAGTTCGTGACCGGCCGTCAGTTCGTGCAGGTGCCAGGCCGCGTCCGCCTTGGCGGACAGTACGGTGTCCACCTGCTCCGGGGTGAGCGCCCCCACCAGGCCGTTGTGCGCCACACCGGCGGCGTGGACGATCCCGCGCAGCGGATGCGCCGGGTCGATGCCGTCGATCAGGGCGGCCACGGCGGCGCGGTCGGACACGTCGCAGGCGGCGATGTCCACCTGGGCTCCGAGCGCGGCCAGTTCCTCGCGCAGCCCGGCCGCGCCCGGCGCGGCCGGTCCCCGCCGGCTGGTCAGCAGCAGGTGGCGTACTCCGTGCGCGGTCACGAGGTGCTTGGCGACGAGCGCCCCCAGGCCTCCCGTTCCGCCGGTGATCAGGACGGTTCCCCCGGCGTCCCAGGGCGTGTCGCCGCCTGCCGCCGCGGACCGGGTGAGGCGCGGCGCGAGGACCTTGCCCTGCCGGATCGCGAGCTCCGGCTCGCCCGAGGCGAGCGCGGCGGCCAGCGCCTTCGGGGACACCTCGGCCTCCTCCAGGTCGAGCAGTACGAACCGGCCGGGGTTCTCCGCCTGCGCGGCCCGCACCAGCCCCCAGACGGGGGCCTGCCGTACGTCGACCTGGTCGCCGTCGGCCACGGCCGCCGCGGCCCGGGTGACCAGGACCAGCCGCGACTGTGCGAACGCGGGCTCGGCCAGCCAGTGCTGTACGGCGGCGAGCGCCGCGGCGACCGCGGTCCGCACCCCGGCGGGGACGTCCTCCTCACGGCCCGCGCCGGGCCCGGTCGCGAGGACCGGCAGCAGCACGGTGTCCGGCACGTCTCCCTGCGCGCCCAGCGCGTCGAGTCCGGGGGCCGCCGGAACGCCGGCGATCTCCAGGCCGGGGCCCGCGACCGTCCACGCTCCGCGCGGTCCGGAACCTCCACCGACCGGCTGCCAGTCGACGGCCAGGAGCGCGTCGCGGAAGCCGCCGACGGGCAGCTGCGCGGCGGCTACCGGACGCAGCTGCAGAGCGGCCACCGAGGCCACCGGGGCTCCGGCCGGGTCGGCGAGGTCGATGCGTACGGCGTTGCGCTGCCCCTCGACGGGCGCGAGGCGGACCCGTACGGCGGTCGCGGACGCGGCGTGCAGGGTGACGCCCGCCCACGAGAAGGGGAGCAGCGCGACCCCCTCGTCCCCCTCGGCGCCGAGCCCGCCGAAGCCGAGCGCGTGCATCGAGGCGTCGAGCAGCGCCGGGTGGAGCCCGAACCGTCCGGCGTCGGCGTGCGCCTGCTCGGGCAGCTCGATCTCGGCGTACAGGGCGTCGCCCAGCCGCCAGGCGGCGGTCAGGCCCTGGAAGACAGGGCCGTAGCCGAAGCCTCGTTCCTGGAGCCGGTCGTACAGTTCGGCGGCGTCCAGCTCGGCCGCGCCGGTGGGCGGCCACGTGGTGAGGCCGTCGCCGGGCCCGGTGGCGCCGGGGGCGAGGAAGCCGTCGGCGTGCCGGGTCCACGGCTCGTCGGGCCTGTTCTCCGGGCGCGAGTAGACCTGCACGGTGCGCCGGGCCCGGGCGTCAGGTTCGCCCACGACGACCTGGACGGCGACGCCTCCGCGCTCCGGCAGCACGAGCGGGGCCTGGAGGGTGAGTTCTTCCAGGAGGTCGCAGCCGACGTGGTCGCCGGCCTGCAGCGCGAGCTCCACGAAGCCCGTGCCGGGGAGCAGGACGCTGCCGTGCACGGCGTGGTCGGCGACCCACGGCTGGGCGTCCGGCGAGATCCTCGCCGTGAAGGTCACCGCGTCGGAGTCGGGGGACGGCAGGACGGCCGCGAGCAGCGGGTGGTCCAGGGCGTCCTGGCCGACGGCGACGGCATCGGTGGCCGGCTTGGCGGCGTCGACCCAGTAGCGGGTGCGCTGGAAGGGGTAGGTGGGCAGGTCGACTCGCTGGGCGCCGGTGCCGGCGTAGTACGCCTCCCAGTCGACGCGTACCCCGGCCACGTGCAGCTGCGCGAGGGCGGTGACGAGCGACTCGGGCTCCGGTCGGTCCTTGCGCAGAGCGGCCGCCGAGACGGCCTGCTCGGCGTCGAGTACCTGCTGGGCGAGACCGGTGAGGACACCGCCGGGCCCGATCTCCAGGAAGCGGGTGACGCCTTCCTGCTCCAGTGTGCGCACGGCGTCGGCGAAGCGGACGGCCTCACGGACCTGCCCGACCCAGTACTCGGGCGACCGCCAGTCCGCGCCGCAACGCTCACCCGTCACCGTCGAGACGGCCGCGACCCGCGGCTCCCCGTACGCCAGCTCCCCGGCGACGGCCCGGAACTCCTCCAGCATCGGATCCATCAGTGACGAGTGGAACGCGTGCGACACCGACAGCCGGCTGGTCTTGCGACCCGCCGCCTCGAAATGCGCACCGAGCGCGAGGACCGCAGCCTCCACACCCGAAACGACCACGGATTCGGGCCCGTTGACCGCCGCGATACCGACGCCATCGGTCAGCAGCGGCAGCACCTCCTCCTCGGTGGCCTGCACGGCCAGCATCGCGCCACCGGCGGGCAGTGCCTGCATCAGACGGCCACGCGCCACCACCAGCCGGGCCGCGTCCGCCAGCGACAGCACCCCGGCGACATGCGCGGCCGCCAGCTCACCGATCGAATGCCCGGCCACCACGTCAGGCTTCACACCCCACGCCTCGACCAGCCGGAACAGGGCCACTTCGAGGGCGAACAGGGCGGGCTGGGTGACCGCGGTCGCGTTCAGCGCCTCCGCGTCCTCACCCCACACCACCTCACGCAGCGGCCGCCCCAGGTGCCCGTCGATCTCCGCACACACCGCGTCGAACGCCTCGGCGAACACCGGGAAGGACTCGTACAACTCCCGCCCCATCCCCAGCCGCTGCGCACCCTGCCCCGTGAACAGGAACGCCGTCTTTCCCGAGCGGCGCGCCAGGTCCCGGACCACCGCGGGTGCGTTGCGGCCCTGGGCCAGCGCGGTCAGGCCGCGCAGCAGCTCCGAGTGCTCCGTTCCCACGACCACCGCCCGGTGGGCGAACGCGGTGCGCGAGGAGACCAGTGAGAGGCCGATGTCCGTCGAGTCGCTCTCCGGCAGGTCAGTGACCCGCTCCAGCAGGCGCTCGGCCTGGGCTGCCAGGGCCTGCGGGGTCTTGGCCGACAGCACCCAGGGCAGGGCCGGGAGCCCGGCCCGTTCGGCCTGCGCCTCGGCGCCTTCCGGCGCCTCCTCGACGATGACGTGGGCGTTCGTCCCGCTGATGCCGAAGGAGGAGACGGCGGCCCGGCGGGGCCGGTCCGTGGTCTGCCATTCCCGGGCCTCGGTGAGCAGTTCCACGCTCCCCGCCGCCCAGTCCACCTGGTCGGACGGCGCGTCCACGTGCAGGGTCTTCGGCAGGGTCCCGTGGCGCATGGCCATGACCATCTTGATGATGCCCGCGACGCCCGCGGATGCCTGGGTGTGGCCCATATTGGACTTGATGGAGCCCAGGTAGAGGGGCTGGCCCTCGGGTCGGTCCTGGCCGTACGTCGCCAGCAGCGCCTGCGCTTCGATCGGGTCGCCCAGGGTCGTACCGGTGCCGTGCGCCTCCACCGCGTCGACCTCGGCCGCCGAAAGACCGGCGTTGGCCAGGGCCTGGCGGATCACCCGCTGCTGCGAGGGACCGTTCGGCGCGGTCAGACCGTTCGACGCGCCGTCCTGGTTCAGGGCGGACCCGCGGACGACGGCGACCACCGGGTGGCCGGCCCGCCGCGCGTCGGAGAGCCGCTCCAGGAGCAGGACGCCCGCGCCCTCACCCCAGGCGACACCGTCGGCCGAGGCGGCGAAGGACTTGGACCGGCCGTCGGGGGCGAGCCCCCGCTGCCGGCTGAACTCCACGAACATGCCCGGTGTGCCCATGACGGCGACACCGCCGGCCAGGGCGAGGGAGCACTCCCCCGACCTCAGCGCCTGCGCCGCCATGTGCAGCGCGACCAGCGACGACGAGCACGCCGTGTCCACGGTGACCGAGGGGCCTTCGAGGCCGAGCGTGTACGACGTACGGCCGGAGACGAGGCTGCCGCCGCTGCTGGCCGCGGCCTCCACGCCGAGGGCGTAGTCGTGGTACATCACACCGGCGAACACACCGGTCGAACTGCCCTTGAGGGCCGCCGGGTCGATGCCGGCCCGCTCGATCGCCTCCCAGGACACCTCCAGCAGCAGCCGCTGCTGCGGGTCCATCATCAGCGCCTCGTTCGGGCTGATCCCGAAGAACACCGGGTCGAACTCGGCGGCGTCGTAGAGGAATCCGCCTTCACGGGCGTACGTCCGGCCGGGCGTGCCCGGCTCCGGGTCGTAGACCTCCGGGTCCCAGCCCCGGTCGGCCGGGAACCCGCCGATGGCGTCCACGCCGCCGGCCACGAGTTCCCACAGCTCCTCCGGAGTGGTCACCCCGCCCGGGTAGCGGCAGCCCATCCCCACGATCACGATCGGGTCGTCCACGTCCGGTGCGCCGGAGACGGCCGGCACGGCGCGGGTGGGTACGGGTGCGGCGTGGCCCCGGCCGGCCACCTCGGCGCCGATGTGGGCGGCCACGGACTGCGCGGTCGGGTAGTCGAAGATCAGCGTGGCGGGCAGCCGCAGCCCGGTCGCCGAGCCGAGCCGGTTGCGCAGCTCCACGGCGGCGAGCGAGTCGAAGCCCAGCTCGCTGAAGGCCCGCTCGGGCTCGATCGCGTCCGGCGAGGCGTGACCGAGGACACCGGCGACCTGGCCGCGTACGAGGTCCAGGAGCGCCGCGGCCCGCCCGTCGGCGTCCAGTCCGGCCAGCCGTGCGAGGAGCCCGTCGCCGCCGTCCGCGGACTGCGCGGCCCGGCGCACCGGGACGCGTACGAGGCCACGGAGAAGGGCTGGAAGCTCTTCGGCCCGGCCGCGCAGGACGTTGGTGTCGATCCGCAGGGGGACGAGGGCGGGCTGTCCCGAGCGCAGGGAGAGGCTGAACAGCGCCAGGCCCTCGGCCTGGGAGAGGGCGGGCAGGCCCTGGGCCGCCATGCGCTCCTCGGCCAGGTCCAGCATGGTGGTCATGCCGGTGTTGACGCCCCAGAGGCCGAAGGCCATCGCGGTGGCCGCCAGCCCCTCGGCGCGGCGGTGAGCGGCGAGCGCGTCGAGGAAGACGTTGGCGGCCGCGTAGTTGCCCTGGCCGGCCGCCAGCACCAGGCCGCCGGCGGAGGAGAACATGACGAACGCCGACAGCTCCAGGTGCCGGGTCAGCTCGTGCAGGTGCCAGGCCGCGTCCGCCTTCGGGCGCAGGACGGCGTCCATGCGCTCGGGGGTGAGGGCTCCGATGACGCCGTTGTCGGCGACTCCGGCCACGTGGACCACGCCCGTCAGGGGGTGCGCCGGATCCACGCCGTCCAGAACCGCCTTGAGCGCGTCCCGGTCCGCCACGTCGCACGCGGCGACGGCGACCGAGGCACCCGCCCCGGTGAGATCCGCCAGCAGTCCGTCGACGCCGGGCGTGTCCGCGCCCCGCCTGCCCAGGAGCAGCAGGTGCCGTACCCCGTGCTCGGCCACCAGGTGGCGGGCCACCAGGGCGCCCAGGCCGCCCGTACCGCCCGTGATCACGACGGTTCCGGCCGCGTCCCACACCGGCTCCGCGCCGTCGTCCACCGTCACCCTGGCCAGCCGCGGCACCGACACCTCACCGGCGCGTACGGCCGACTCGGGCTCACCCAGGGCAAGTACCCGGCCCAGCTCCACCGAGTCGTCGGTGTCGATCAGCACGAACCGGCCGGGGTTCTCCGCCTGCGCCGCGCGCACCAGACCCCACACCGGAGCCTGCCGCACATCGACGGCCTCACCGTCGCCCACGGCCACCGCTCCGCGCGTGACCAGGGCCAGCACCGCGCCCTCGGGACGTTCCTCGGCCAGCCAGTCCTGGACCGCCGCCAAGGCCCGGTCGGCCAGGTCGTGCACGGCGGCCGGGACGTCCGTGTCCGTCGGGTCGCACTCGAAGACGACCGTGCCGTCCGGCAGGCTCTGCGGTTCGGCCGAGGCCGGCACGGGCAGCGGGTTCCAGGCGATGCGGAAGAGGGAATCGGTTCCGCCCGCGTCGAGCTGCTCCGTGGAGACGGACCGGCCGACGACCGCGCCGACGGTGGCGACCGGAGCACCGGTGGCATCGGCCACCTGCAGCGAGAGGCTCTCCGGCGTGGGCTGGGTGATCCTCACCCGTACGGCGGAGGCTCCCGCCGCGTGCAGCGTGATGTCCTTCCAGACGAAGGGCAGTACGGTCTCGTCGCCGCCGGTGCCGTTCACCAGTGCCGCGTGCATGGCGGCGTCCAGGAGAGCGGGGTGGAGTCCGAACTCCGCGGCCTCGGCGTGCGACTGCTCCGGCAGCGCGACCTCGGCGTAGAGCACGTCGCCCTGCCGCCAGGCCGCCTTGAGGCCCTGGAACGTCGGACCGTAGCCGAAGCCGCGCTCGCGCAGGCCCTCGTACGCGCCGTCCAGGGGCAGTTCGTCCGCTCCCGCAGGCGGCCAGGCGGCCAGGTCGAAGCCGGGAGCTGCGGCGCGCGTGGCGAGCACGCCGTCGGCGTGCAGGGTCCACGGCAGGTCCGGCCGGTCCTCGGCACGCGAGTAGACGCTCACCGACCGCCGCCCGGAGGCGTCGGCCGCGCCGACGACCATCTGTACGGTCAGCGCGCCGCGCTCGGGGAGGATCAGCGGTGCCTGGAGTGCCAGCTCCTCCAGTACGTCGCAGCCCACCTGGTCGCCGGCGCGTACCGCCAGCTCCACGAAGCCGGTACCGGGCAGCAGGACGTTCCCCAGGACCTCGTGATCGGCGATCCAGGCGTGGGTGCTCGCGGACAGCCGGCCGGTGAAGGTCACCAGGTCGGTGTCCGGGGAGGGCAGGACCGCGCCGAGCAGCGGGTGCCCGGCATCGGTCAGGCCCGCGGTCGCCATGCTGCCGCTGCCGGCGCCGATCCACGAGTTGGCGAGGTACTCCTCGGTGCCGATCCAGTAGCGGGTGTGCTGGAAGGCGTACGTCGGCAGGTCGACGCGACGAGCCCCGGTACCGGCGTAGGACGCCGCCCAGTCCACGGCCGCGCCGTGGACGTGGAGCTCGGCGAGAGCCGTGATCAGCGCCTCGGGCTCGGGGCGGTTCTTGCGCACGGCCGCAACGAGCACGACGTCGTCCAGGCTCTGCGCGGCGAGGCCGGTCAGGATCCCGTCCGGACCGATCTCCAGGAACCGGGTCACACCCTGCTGCTCCAGCGCGAGCACCGCGTCGGCGAAGCGCACCGCCTCACGGACCTGCCCGACCCAGTACTCCGCCGACTGCCACGCCTCGGTCAGCTCACCCGAAACCGTGGACACGACCGGCACACGAGGAGCGCTGAAGGTCAACTCATCGGCAACAGCCCGGAACTCGTCCAGCATCGGGTCCATCAACGCCGAGTGGAACGCGTGCGACACCGACAGACGGCTGGTCTTGCGGCCGGCCGCCGCGAAGTGCTCACCCACGGCCAGCACCCCGGCCTCGACACCCGAGACCACCACCGACCGCGGACCGTTCACCGCCGCGATACCGACACCATCGGTCAGCAGCGGCAGCACCTCCTCCTCCGCGGCCTGCACGGCGAGCATCGCGCCACCCGTGGGCAGTGCCTGCATCAGACGGCCACGCGCCACAACCAGCCGCGCCGCATCCGCCAGCGACAGCACCCCGGCGACATGCGCAGCCGCCAGCTCACCGATCGAATGCCCGGCCACCACGTCAGGCTTCACACCCCACGCCTCGACCAGCCGGAACAACGCCACCTCAAGCGCGAACAGCGCGGGCTGGGTGACCGCGGTCGCGTTCAGCGCCTCCGCGTCCTCACCCCACACCACCTCACGCAGCGGCCGCCCCAGATGCGGGTCGATCTCCGCACACACCGCGTCGAAGGCCTCGGCGAACACCGGGCAGGACTCGTACAACTCCCGCCCCATGCCGAGGCGTTGTGCCCCCTGGCCGGTGAACAGGAACGCAGTCCGGCCACCGGACTGCGCCTGTCCGGCGACCACGCCGGGGTGGGCCTCGCCCGCCGCGAGGGCCGCGAGGGCGCTCTCGCGATCGCCCACCACCACGGCCCGGTGCTCCATCGTGCTGCGCGCCGCGGCCAGGGTGTGCCCGATGTCCTCAGGACGGTAAGCGTCCGCCACCGCGAGCAGCCGCTCGGCCTGGCCGGCCAGCGCCTTCGCGGACTTCGCCGACAGCACCCAGGGAGCCACGGGCGGTTCGCCACCGGTCTCCGCTTCGGCGGGCTGCGGGGCGGTGGGGACCTCTTCGACGATCACGTGGGCGTTGGTCCCGCTGATGCCGAAGGAGGAGACGGCGGCCCGGCGCGGACGGCCGTCGGCCTGCCATTCCCGGGCCTCGGTGAGCAGTTCCACCTCGCCCGCCGACCAGTCGATCTGGTCCGAGCGCTCCTCGGCGTGCAGGGTCGGCGGCAGCACACCGTGCCTCATCGCCATCACCATCTTGATGATGCCCGCGACACCCGCCGCGGCCTGCGTGTGACCCATGTTGGACTTGATGGAGCCCAGGTAGAGGGGCTGGCCCTCGGGTCGGTCCTGGCCGTACGTCGCCAGCAGCGCCTGCGCTTCGATCGGGTCGCCCAGGGTCGTCCCGGTGCCGTGCGCCTCCACCGCGTCGACCTCGGCCGCCGAGAGGCCCGCGTTGGCCAGGGCCTGGCGGATCACCCGCTGCTGCGACGGCCCGTTCGGCGCGGTCAGACCGTTCGACGCGCCGTCCTGGTTCAGCGCCGAACCGCGCACCGTCGCCAGGACCGGGTGCCCGTTGCGCCGGGCGTCCGAAAGCCGCTCCAGGAGCAGCATTCCGGCGCCCTCGCCCCAGCCCGTGCCGTTCGCGTTCACACCGAACGACTTGCACCGGCCGTCGGGGGCGAGGCCGCGCTGCCGGCTGAACTCGACGAAGACCTCGGGGGTGGCCATGACGGCGACGCCGCCGGCCAGGGCGAGATCGCACTCCCCCGACCTCAGCGCCTGCGCCGCCATGTGCAGCGCGACCAGCGACGACGAGCACGCCGTGTCCACGGTGACCGCCGGGCCCTCGAGGCCGAACACGTACGAGACGCGCCCGGAGGCGATGGCTCCGGTGCTGTTGTTGGCGGCGTAGTCGTGGTACATCATCCCGGCGTAGCAGCCGGTCATACTGCCGCGCAGGGTCTCCGCGTCGATCCCGGCGCGCTCGAACACCTCCCAGGCCGTCTCCAGCAGCAGGAACTGCTGCGGGTCCATGACGGCCGCCTCGTTGGGGCTGATCCCGAAGAAGGCCGGGTCGAACTCGCCCGCTTCGTGCAGGAAGCCGCCCTCGCGGGCGTAGCTGGTGTGGGGCCGCTCGGCGGTCGGATCGTAGATGCGGTCGAGGTCCCATCCGCGGTTGGCGGGGAAGCCGGAGACGGCGTCGACGCCGTCGGCGACCAGCTGCCACAGGTCCTCGGGGGTCCGTACGCCGCCGGGGTAGCGGCAGGCCATGGCGACGATCACGATCGGGTCGTCGTCGACGGCGCCGGACCGGACCACGGTGGCCGCGGGGCCCGACTGCCCGGTGGCTCCGTCGAGTTCGTCGAGGAGGTGGCGGGCGAGGGCGCGCGGGTTGGGGTAGTCGAAGGCGAGGGTGGCGGGCAGCCGGACGTCGGCGGCGGCGCTGACGGCGTTGCGGAACTCGACCGCGGTGAGCGAGTCGAAGCCGAGCTCGCTGAACGCCCGCGTCTCGTCGACCGCGTGCGCCCCCGGGTATCCGAGCGTGACGGCGACCTGCGTACGGACCAGGTCGAGCAGGACGGCCGTGCGCTCCTCCCGGTCCAGTCCGGCCAGTCGGCCCCGCAGGGCGCCGGCCGCCTCGGGGGCCGACACGGCGCTCCTGCGCGCCCGTACGCGAACCAGGCCGCGGAAGAGCGGCGGCAGGGCCTCGCCCGCCTCGGCGAGCGTGCGCACGTCGAGGCGGATGGGCACGACGAGAGGGTTGTCGACCGTCAGGGCGCGGTCGAAGAGGTCCACCCCGTACTCGGCGGTGAGCGCGCCGATGCCGGTGCGGCTCATCCGCTGGAGGTCGGCGTCGGTCAGGGAGCCGGACATGCCGCTCGCCCACAGGCCCCAGGCGAGGGACTGGGCGGGCAGGCCGTGGGCGCGCCGGTGGGTGGCGAGCCCGTCGAGCAGGGCGTTCGCCGCTCCGTAGTTGCCCTGTCCGGGCACGCCCAGGACGCCGGTCGCGGAGGAGAACAGCACGAAGGCCGACAGCTCCAGGCCCCGGGTCAGTTCGTGCAGGTGGAGCGCCGCGTCGGCCTTGGCGGCGAGTACGGTGTCCAGGCTCTGCGGGGTCAGCGAGGCGACGAGCGCGTCGTCGAGCACCCCGGCGAGGTGGACCACGCCGGTGAGCGGCACGCCGGTGATGAGCGCGGCGAGGGCGTCGCGGTCCCCCGCGTCGCAGGCGGCGACGGTGGCCTCGGCCCCGAGTCCGCGCAGTTCGGCGCGGAGTTCGACGGCTCCCGGGGCATCCGTACCGCGCCGGGAGACCAGCAGGAGGCTACGTACTCCATGGGCCTCGACCAGCTGCCGGGCCACCAGGCGGCCGAGGGCGCCGGTCGCGCCGGTGACCAGGACGGTGCCGTTTCCGAAGTCGGGCCGGACGCGCCGCTCGGGGTCGTCGGTGAGGCGGGCGAGGCGCGCGCCGTGCACGGTCGTGCCGCGTACGAGCGTCTGGGGCTCGTCGGCGGCCACCGCGGCGGCGGCCTCCCGCGTGTCAGCGAGGTCGGAGAGGTCCGTGAGGAGGAACCGGCCCGGGTTCTCGGCCTGCGCGGAACGCACCAGGCCCCACACGGCGGCACCGGCCAGGTCGGTGACGTCCTCGCCGGGCCGGGCCACGGCCCCGGAGGTCGCGACGAGCAGCCGCGAGGCGGCGTACCGCTCGTCGGCGAGCCAGCTCTGCAGGACGGCCAGCACCCTGGCGGTGGCGGCGCGCACCGACGCCGGGTCGGACCCGGGCAGCGAGCGCAGGACGACGGTCTCGGGTACGGGCCCGTCGGCGGGCAGGGTGTCCCAGTCGGCCGGTGCGGCCGCCGGGGCCGCGGGGGCGGGCAGCGCGGTCCAGTCGAGGGCGAAGAGGGATTCGTGGGCGACCGCGCGGGCGGCGGCGAGCTGCTCGGCGGAGACCTCGCGCAGGACCAGGGAGTCCACGGACAGCACCGGCCGGCCCGTCTCGTCGCCGACGGACAGGGCGATGGCGCCCGCGCCGTCGGGGGCGATCCGCACCCGCAGCCGGGTGGCGCCGGAGGCGTGCAGCCGCACTCCCGTCCAGACGAACGGCAGGACCGGGCCCTGGGCCCCGGCGAACAGGCCGGTGAAGACGGAGCCGTGCAGCGAGGCGTCCAGCAGCGCCGGGTGCAGGCCGAACGCGGCCGCGTCGGCGTGGGCCCGCTCCGGCAGTGCGACCTCGGCGTACACCTCGGTCCCGGCGGCCCAGGCTGCGCTGAGGCCGCGGAAGGCCGGGCCGTACGGGAGGCCGGCCTCGGCCAGCGCCTCGTACACGCCGTCCGTCTCGATCGGGGTGGCGGCGGCTGGCGGCCAGGTGCCCAGGCCGAGGGAGTCGAGGGCAGGGTCCGCGGCGGTGGCCAGGACGCCCGCCGCGTGCAGGGTCCACGGCTGGTCGGGCTGGTCGTCCCGGCGCGAGTGGACGCTGACCGGTCGGCGCCCGGAGCCGTCCGCGGCGCCGACCTCGACCTGGAGGGCGACCGCGCCGCGCTCGGGCAGGACCAGGGGCGCCTGGAGCATCAGCTCTTCGAGCAGTTCGCAGCCGACCTGGTCGCCCGCGCGCACGGCGAGCTCCACGAAGCCGGTGCCGGGGAAGACCACGGAGTCGCCGACGACGTGGTCGGCGAGCCAGGGCTGGGCCGATACGGAGACCCTGCCGGTCAGGACCACGCCGCCGGAATCGGCGAGGGAGACCACGGCGCCGAGCAGCGGGTGTCCGGCGGCGGCCAGGCCGGCTGCCGAGAGGTCGCCGAGGGCGCCGGTGCCCTCGACCCAGTAGCGGGTGCGCTGGAAGGCGTAGGTGGGCAGGTCGACGCGGCGGGCGCCGGTGCCGGCGTAGAGGGCCTCCCAGTCGACGGCCGTGCCGGAGGTGTAGAGCTGGGCCACGGCGGTGACCAGGGCCTCGGGCTCGGGGCGGCTGCGGCGCAGGGCCGGTACGAGGACCGCCTGCTCGAAGGCGGCGCTCTGCTGGGCGAGTCCGGTGAGGATGCCGTCGGGGCCGATCTCCAGGAAGCGGGTGACGCCCTCCTGTTCCAGGGCGCGGACGGAGTCGGCGAAGCGGACGGCCTCACGGACCTGGGAGACCCAGTAGTCCGGGGACTGCCAGCGGGCGCCGGGGCGGTCGCCGGTCACCGTGGACACGACTGCGATGCGCGGCTCCTCGTACGTCAGCTCCTGCGCGACGGCCCGGAAGGCGTCGAGCATCGGCTCCATGAGGGGCGAGTGGAAGGCATGCGAGACGGCGAGGCGGCTGGTCTTGCGTCCGGCCGCGGTGAAGTGTTCGCCGATCGCGAGGACGGCGGCTTCGGTTCCCGAGACGACCACGGATTCGGGGCCGTTGACGGCGGCGATGTCCACGCCGTCGGTGAGCAGCGGGAGGACTTCCTGCTCGGTTGCCTGGACGGCGAGCATCGCGCCGCCGGCGGGCAGGGCCTGCATCAGGCGCCCGCGGGCGACGACCAGCCGGGCCGCGTCGGCGAGGGACAGCACGCCCACGGCGTGGGCGGCGGCCAGCTCACCGATCGAATGCCCGGCGACCGCGTCGGGGGTGATGCCCCAGGCTTCCACCAGCCGGAACAGGGCCACTTCGAGGGCGAACAGGGCGGGCTGGGTGATCGCGGTCGCGTTCAGCGCCTCCGCGTCCTCACCCCACACCACCTCACGCAGCGAGCGCCCCAGATGCGGGTCGATCTCCGCGCACACGGCGTCGAAGGCCTCGGCGAACACCGGGAAGGACTCGTACAGCTCCCGTCCCATGCCGAGGCGTTGCGCGCCCTGACCGGTGAACAGGAACGCCGTCCGGCCCTTGGCCACCACCCCGCTCACCACACCCGGGTGCGGCTGCCCCTCGGCCAGCGCGGCGAGACCGGCGAGCGCGGCGTCCCGGCCGTCCGCCAGGACGACGGCGCGGTGGTCGAGCGCCGCGCGGCTCGTGGCGAGCGAGTAGGCCAGGTCCGCGGATCCGAGCTCCGGTGCGGCCGTGACGTGGGCGCGCACCCGGCCCGCCTGGGCGGCGAGCGCCTGGGCGTCGCGGCCGGAGACCGGCCAGGGCAGGACGGCGGGCAGCGGTACGACGACGGCGGCGGACGGCTCCTGCGGCGTCTCGGCGGGCCCGGCGGGCCCGGCCGGCTCCTCGGCGGGGGCTTCCTCCAGGATGACGTGGGCGTTGGTGCCGCTCACTCCGAACGCGGAGACGCCGGCCCGTCGCGGCCGGTCCTCGGCGCGCGCCCACTCACGGGATTCGGCCAGCAGCCGGACCTGGCCCGCGGTCCAGTCGACGTGGCTCGACGGTTCGTCGACGTGCAGGGTCTGTGGCAGCACTCCGTTGCGCAGGGCCATGACCATCTTGATGACGCTGCCGACACCGGCGGCGGCCTGCGCGTGCCCGAGGTTTGACTTGATGGAGCCCAGCCACAGCGGCTGTCCCTCGGGGCGGTCCTGCCCGTACGTGGCCAGCAGCGCCTGCGCCTCGATGGGGTCGCCCAGCGTCGTACCGGTGCCGTGCCCCTCGACGACGTCCACCTGTGTGGCCGGGATCCGGGCGTTGGCGAGCGCCTGGCGGATGACCCGCTGCTGGGCCCGGCCGTTGGGGGCGGTCAGGCCGTTGCTGGCGCCGTCCTGGTTGACGGCGCTGCCGCGCACGACGGCCAGCACGGGGTGGCCGCCCCGCCGCGCGTCCGCCAGCCGTTCGAGTACGAGCATGCCCGCGCCCTCGGACCATCCGGTGCCGTCGGCCGCCTCGGCGAAGGCCTTGCAGCGGCCGTCGGGGGCGAGGCCGCGCTGCCGGCTGAACGCGATGAACGGCGACGGGGTGGACATCACCATGACGCCGCCGGCGAGGGCCAGCGAGCATTCCCGCTGCCGCAGGGCCTGGGCGGCCAGGTGGAGGGAGACGAGGGAGGAGGAGCACGCCGTGTCGACGGTCACGGCGGGGCCTTCCAGCCCGAGCGTGTAGGAGATCCGGCCGGATATGACGGCGGCCGCGTTGGCCGTGGTCATGTAGGCCTCGGCGACCTCGCCCGCCGCGCCGATCAGGTACTCGTAGTCCTGGATCCCGGAGCCCGCGAACACGCCGACCGGCTTGCCGCGCAGGGACACCGGGTCGATGCCGGCCCTCTCGATCGCCTCCCAGGACACCTCCAGCAGCAGCCGCTGCTGCGGGTCCATGGTCAGCGCCTCGTTGGGGCTGATCCCGAAGAAGCCCGCGTCGAAGCCGGCGACGTCCTGGACGAAGCCGCCCTCGTGGACGTAGCTGCTGCCGGACTCGGTGCTCTCCTGCTCGTCGCCGCGGAGCCCGTCGAGGTCCCAGCCCCGGTCGGTGGGGAAGGTGGTGATGGCGTCCCGGCCCTCGGCCACGAGCTGCCACAGGTCGTCCGGGGTGCTGATGCCTCCGGGGTAGCGGCAGCTCATCGCCACGATGGCGATGGGCTCGTGGTCCTGGTTCTCGACCTCCTGAAGCCTGCGGCGGGTCTGGTGCAGATCCGCCGTGACCCGCTTGAGGTAGTCGAGAAGCCTTGCGTCGTCATTGGACATCTTGGTCCCACCGAGTCCTTGTTCATGCCGTGAGGTCGAGTCGGGTCGCAGTTCGCGGGTCGCGTGTCGGGCCGCGGATCGGGCCGCGCGGTCGGTCAGGTGAGGCCGAGTTCGTTGTCGATGAAGGCGAAGACGTCGTCGGCGGAGGCGGATTCCAGCTGTTCGCCAATGCCGTGCGCGCCGTCGGCCGTCGCGTCGAGGGTTCCGGTCAGCCGGGCCAGCAGGCTCTGCAGGCGGGCGGTGATGCGGGTGGCCTCGATCTCCTCCGCGGCGAGCGCCGCGGCGGCCTCTTCGAGGCGGTCCAGCTGGACCAGTACCGGCAGTTCGCCGGCGGTGTCGTCCTGGCAGAGCTCGGACCACAGGTGGGCCGCGAGCGCCCCGGGGCTGGGGTGGTCGTAGATCATGCTGGTGGGCAGGGGGCGGCCGGTGGCCGCGACCAGCCTCGTCCGCAGGTCGACGGCGGCGACCGAGTCGAAGCCGAGGTCGGTGAAGCCGCGGTCGGAGGGGACCTCGGCCGGGTCCTCGTAGCCGAGCAGCGCCGCCACGTGCGTTCGGACCAGGTCGAGCAGGGCCGCCCGCTGTTCGGGCTGGGACAGGCCGGCCAGTCGGCCGCCGAGGTCCGTGCCGTCCCCGCCGCCGGGCTGTGCCGGATCGGGGGCGAGGGCGGCGCGCGCCTCGGGCAGCGCGTCGAGGAGGGGGCGCGGGCGGGCGAGTACGTAGGTGGGGGCGAAGCGCTCCCAGTCGAACTCGGCGACCACGGCGTGCGAGGCCCCGCCGGCCAGGATGCGGCGCAGGGCGCCGACGGCCAGTTCGGGCCGCATCGCGGGGGCTCCGATGCGCCGCATGACGGCGGCCAGTTCGGCGTCGACCATGCCGCCGTCCCAGGAGCCCCAGGCCACGGAGGTGGCGGCGAGGCCGCGGGCGCGGCGCCGGTGGGCGAGGCCGTCGAGGTAGGCGTTGGCGCTGCCGTAGGCGGACTGTCCGGCGCTGCCCCACACGGCTGCGCCGGAGGAGAAGAGGACGAAGGCGTCCAGCGGGGTGTCCGCGAGGAGTTCGTCGAGGTGGCGGGCGCCGAGGACCTTGGCCGCGGCCACGTCGGCGAGGTCCGCGAGGGTGAGTTCGCCCAGGGGTGCGATGCGCTGGGGAAGTCCGGCCGCGTGGATGACCGCGGTGAGGCCGGGGAGTCCGGCGAGGAGGGTGCGTACGGCTTCGCGGTCGGCGATGTCGCACGCCTCGACGGATACCCGTACCCCCGTCTCCCGTATCTCCTCGGCCAGTTCCGCGGCTCCCGGGGCGTCCGGGCCGCGCCGGCCGACGAGGACGACGTGCTCGGCGCCGTCGGCGGCGAGCATGCGGGCGACGTGCGCGCCGAGCCCTCCGGTGCCGCCGGTGACCAGGACCGTGCCGCGGGGCCGCCACGGCTCGGCCGGGTCGGGGTGGGCGGGGCGCACCAGGCGGCGGGCGTACGTGCCTTGGGGCCGGACCGCGACCTGGTCCTCGCCGGTGGCTCCGGAGAGGGTGTCGCAGACCCGCAGCGCCATCCGTTCGGCTTCCGCGCCGGCCGGGTCGGTGGCCGGGAGGTCGACGAGGCCGCCCCATGTCCCGGGGCTCTCCAGGGCGAGGGCCGCGCCAAGGCCCCAGACGGCCGCCTGCGCGGGGTGTACGGGCCGGGCCGCCGCGTCGGCGTCGTCCGTGGCCACGGCCCCCCGGGTCACACACCACACGGGGGCGGTGACGTCGCGGGCGGCCAGCTCCTGGAGCAGGGCGACGGTGTCCGCGAGGCCCTGGGAGAGTTCGGGGTGGCCGGGGTGCGGGGTGTCGTCGAGCGCGAGCAGGCTCAGTACCCCGGCCGGCGCGGCGGGGAGCGGCTCCGGGAGGACGGGGCGCTCGGTGCCGCCGGTCTTCCGCAGTACGGGCGCGGCGCCGCGCGAGGTGAGCGCGTCCGCGAGCAGGGCGGCGAGGGGGCCCTGCCCGGGCGCGTGGAGCACGAGCCATTCGCCGTCGAGCGGCGCTGCCGGCGCGGGGTCGGCGACGGGCGCCCAGGCCACGCGGTAACGCAGCGCGTCGACGGCGGAGGCCTCGCGGCGGCCGGCCCGCCAGCTGGTGAGCGCGGGCAGTACGGGGGCGAGGGCGGCGGGGTCGAGACCGAGCCGTTCGGCGAGTCCCGCGGTGTCCTCGCGCTCCACGGCCTCCCAGAACTGGGACTCTCCCGGGTCGGCGCCGGGCCCTGTGGCGGGGGCCGCGCCGGGCTGTGCCTGCGCCCAGAAGTTCCGTCGCTGGAAGGCGTAGGTGGGCAGGTCCACGCGGCGGGGGCGGGATCCGGTGGCCGCGGTGAAGTAGGCGGCCCAGTCGACGTGGACGCCGCGGGTGTGGGCCAGGGCGAGGGCTCCGGCCAGTTCGCGCTCCTCGCCGCGGCCGCGGCGCAGGGCGGCGGCGAACACCGGCCGGTCCTCCGCGTCCCCGTCCTGGCCTTCGGTCCGGGCGGCGGCCAGGCAGTCGGGGCCGAGCGGGGTGAGCGCGGCGTCGGGGCCGAGTTCCAGGAAGGTGTGGACGCCCTTGTCCGCGAGGAGCCGTACGGCGTCGCAGAACCGGACCGTCGCGCGGACGTGGCGTACCCAGTAGTCGGCGGAGGCCAGGTCGTCCGCTCCGGCGAGCTCTCCGGTGACGGTGGAGACGATCGGCACGCGGGCGGTCCCGTACGCGACGCTCTCGGCGACGGCGCGGAACTCGGCGAGCATCGGCTCCATCAGCGGCGAGTGGAAGGCGTGTGACACCGCCAGGCGCTTGGTCTTGCGTCCCAGGGCGGCGAAGTGCTCCGCGACGGCGAGCACTTGTGCCTCCTCGCCGGAGACGACGACGGAGCGGGGACCGTTGAGTGCGGCGATGCCGGTCTCGGCGGTGAGGAGCGGATCCACCTCGTCCTCGGTCGCTTCGATCGCGACCATCGCGCCGCCTTGCGGGAGCTCGCGCATGAGCCGGCCGCGGGCCGCGACGAGGCGGGCGGCGTCGGGCAGCGTGAGCACGCCGCTGACGTGGGCGGCGGCCAGTTCGCCGATCGAGTGGCCTGCGAGGAAGTCGGGCCGCACTCCCCAGGACTCGATGAGCCGGTAGAGGGCCACCTCGCAGGCGAACAGGGCGGGCTGGGCACGGCCGGTGTCGGCGAGCAGCTCGGCGTCCTCGCCCCACATGGTGTCCCGCAGGGGGGTGTCGAGGTGCTCGTCGAGGGCGGCGACCGCCTCGTCGAAGGCGCGCGCGAACACCGGGTGGGCGGCGTGCAGTTCACGTCCCATACCGAGCCGCTGGGCGCCCTGTCCGGTGAACAGGACGGCCGACAGCGCGTCGGGCCGGGCGACGCCGGTGACCGTGCCGGGTGCGGGGAGGGCCGGGTCGGCGGCCAGGCCGCGCAGGGAGCGGGCCAGCTCGTCGTGGGTGCCGGCGACGACCACGGCGCGGTGTTCGAGCGCGCCCCTGGTGGTGGCCAGGGACCAGGCCGTGTCGGCGAGGGGGTGGAGCGGGTGGGCGTCCACGTGGCCGGCGAGGCGGCCGGCCTGCGCGGCGAGGGCTTCGCGCCGCCGCGCGGAGACGAGGAACGGCAGGGGGCGGGGGGTGTCCTGGACAGCGCTGCCGTCGGTCCCGGCGCCGACGGCCTCCGCCTCGGGCCCGGCCTCGGCCTCGGGGGCCGGGGCCTCCTCCACGATGACGTGGACGTTCGTGCCGCTCAGGCCGAAGGACGACACCCCGGCGCGCTTGGCGTGGCCGCGGTCCGGCCAGGCGATCGGCTCGGTGAGCAGACGTACGCTGCCGGCGCTCCAGTCGACGTTGGGGCTCGGCTCGTCCACGTGCAGGGTGCGCGGCAGCACGCCGTGGCGCATGGCCTGCACCATCTTGATGACTCCGCCGACACCGGCGGCGGCCTGCGCGTGGCCGATGTTCGACTTGAACGATCCCAGCCACAGCGGCTGGTCGGCGGGCCGTTCCCGGCCGTACGCGGCGATCAGGGCCTGCGCTTCGATGGGGTCGCCGAGGGTCGTCCCGGTGCCGTGCGCCTCGACGGCGTCGACGTCGGCGGGGGTCAGCCGCCCGGAGGCGAGTGCCTGCTGGATGACCCGCTGCTGGGAGGGCCCGTTGGGGGCGGTGAGGCCGTTGGAGGCTCCGTCGGAGTTCATCGCCGAACCACGGACGACGGCGAGGACCGGGTGACCGTTACGCCGCGCGTCGGACAGCCGCTCGACGAGGACCATGCCCGCGCCCTCGGACCAGGTGGTGCCGTCCGCGGCCGCCGCGAAGGACTTGCAGCGCCCGTCGGGGGCCAGGCCGCGGTCCTGGCTGAAGCCGACGAACGAGTCCGGGCTCGCCATCACGGTCACTCCGCCGGCGAGCGCCATCGTGCACTCCCCGGTCCGCACCGACTGGACGGCGAGGTGGAGGGCGACGAGGGAGGAGGAGCAGGCGGTGTCCACGGTGACCGCGGGGCCCTCCAGGCCCAGCGAGTACGCCACGCGCCCGGAGGCCACGCTGGCGAGCCCGCCGGTACCGCCGCCGCCCGGGTAGTCGTGGTAGACCACACCGGCGAACACGCCGGTGCGGCTGCCCTTGAGGGAGGTGGGGTCGATCCCGGCCCGTTCGATCACCTCCCAGGACACCTCCAGCAGCAGGCGCTGCTGCGGGTCGGTGTCGCGGGCCTCACGCGGGCTGATCTTGAAGAAGTCGGCGTCGAACTCCCCCGCGTCGTGCAGGAACCCGCCTTCCCGGCAGTACGTCTTGCCGGGCGTCGCCGGCTCCGGGTCGTACAGGGCGTCCATGTCCCAGCCGCGGCCGTCCGGGAAGAGCGAGACCGCGTCCCGTCCCGCGTCCACCAGGTGCCACAGGTCCTCGGGCGTCGTGATGCCGCCCGGGAAGCGGCATCCCATCGCGACGATGGCGACGGGCTCGTGGTGCTGCTCCTCGGCCTCCCGCAACTGGCGCCGGGTGCGCTGGAGTTCCGTGGTGGCGCGCTTGAGATAGTCCCGGAGCTTCTCGTCGTTGCTCATCGAACCTCAACCAATCTAGAGCTGATCGCTGGCTAGGAGATGCCGAATTCGCTGTCGAGCACGTCGAACAGCTCCTCGTCGGTGACCGTTTCGAAGTCGGGGCCGTCGTCGGCGGGTCCGGCGCCCCGGGCGTCGCGCCAGCGGCGTACGACGGCCTCCAGCCGGGCGGTGATCGCGTCGGCGCGGGCGCCGATGACCCCGGTGTCCCCGCCGGTGGCGGGGAATCCGGTGAGCACCGCTTCGATGCGGTCGAGTTCGGCCAGCGCGGCGGCGGCCGGATCACCGCCCACGGGCTCGGCCTCCATCCGCTCGCCGAGGTGGGCGGCGGCGGCCCGGGGGGTCGGGTAGTCGAAGATCAGGGTGGCGGGCAGGTCGCATCCGCTCGCCGCGGTGAGCCGCTTGCGCAGTTCCACGGCGGCCAGCGAGTCGAAGCCCATGTCACGGAAGGCGAGGTCGGCCTCCACGGCGGTGGCGGAGGTGTATCCGAGGACGGCCGCGACATGCGTACGCACCAGCGCCAGCAGGATCCGGCCGCTCTCGGCGGCGTCGGCTCCGTCGAGCTCGGCCCGCAGGGCCTCGGCGGCCTCCCGGGACTCCTCGGCCGAGGGGACCTCGTGGGCGGGCGGGGCGACGGGGGCGGCTGTGGAACCCGCGGCGTCGACCCAGTAGCGGGTGCGCTGGAAGGGGTAGGTGGGCAGGTCGACGCGCTGGGCGCCGGTGCCTGCGTAGTACGCCTCCCAGGAGACGCGCACGCCGTCCACGTGCAGCTGCGCGAGGGCCGTGACCAGGGTCTGCGGCTCGGGACGGCTTCTGCGCAGGGCCGGTACGAGGACGGCGTGGGCGCTCTCGTCGCCGTCGAGGCTCTGGCTGGCGAGACCGGTGAGGATCCCGTCGGGCCCGATCTCCAGGAAGCGGGTGACGCCTTCCTGTTCCAGCGTGCGCACGGCGTCGGCGAAGCGGACGGCCTCACGGACCTGCCCGACCCAGTACTCGGGCGACCGCCAGTCCGCGCCGCAACGCTCACCCGTCACCGTCGAGACCGCCCCGACCCGCGGCTCGGTGTACGTCAACTGCTGTGCCACGGACCGGAATTCGTCCAGCATCGGGTCCATCAGCGAGGAGTGGAACGCGTGCGAGACCGACAGCCGGCTGGTCTTGCGTCCGGCCGCGGTGAAGTGCTCACCCACGGCCAGCACCCCGTCCTCGGCGCCCGAAACGACCACGGATTCGGGCCCGTTGACCGCCGCGATACCGACACCGTCGGTCAGCAGCGGCAGCACCTCCTCCTCGGTGGCCTGCACGGCGAGCATCGCGCCACCCGCGGGCAGTGCCTGCATCAGTCGGCCTCGCGCCACCACCAGCCGGGCCGCGTCCGCCAGCGACAGCACCCCTACCGCGTGGGCGGCCGCCAGCTCACCGATCGAATGCCCGGCCACCGCGTCGGGCTTCACACCCCACGCCTCGACCAGCCGGAACAACGCCACCTCAAGCGCGAACAGCGCGGGCTGGGTGACCGCGGTCGCGTTCAGCGCCTCCGCGTCCTCACCCCACACCACCTCACGGAGCGGCCGCCCCAGATGCGGGTCGATCTCCGCACACACCGCGTCGAACGCCTCCGCGAACACCGGGAAGGACTCGTACAACTCCCTTCCCATCCCCAGCCGCTGCGCACCCTGACCGGTGAACAGGAACGCCGTCCTGCCACCTCGCCGGATCTGCCCGGTCACCACCCCGGGGGACTCCTCGCCCGCCGCGAGCGCGGCGAGCGCGCTGCCGCGGTCACCCACCACCACCGCCCGGTGGGCGAAGGCGGTACGCGAGGTGGCCAGGGAGAACCCGACGTCGACCGCCCCGGCCTCGTCGAGGTCCGCTCCCCGCAGGCGCTCGGCCTGCGCGGCCAGCGACTGCGGGGTCTTCGCCGACATCACCCACGGCGCGACGGGGACTGCGGCCCGCACAGCCGGCTCCCCGGCGCCTGCGGGCGCCTCCTCGACGATCACGTGGGCGTTCGTCCCGCTGATGCCGAACGACGAGATTCCCGCCCGCCGCACACCGGCCCCGGCCTCCCACTTCCGGGCCTCGGTGAGCAGTTCCACGCTTCCCGCGGACCAGTCGACCTGGTCCGAGGGCTCGTCCACGTGCAGGGTCGGCGGCAGTACGCCGTGGCGCAGGGCCATCACCATCTTGATGACGCCCGCGACACCCGCCGCGGCCTGGCTGTGCCCCATGTTCGACTTGATGGACCCCAGCCACAGCGGCCGTTCCACGGGCCGGTCCTGCCCGTACGTCTCCAGGAGGGCCTGCGCCTCGATCGGGTCACCGAGGGTCGTGCCCGTGCCGTGTGCCTCGACCGCGTCGACCTCGGCCGCCGAAAGACCGGCATCCGCCAGCGCGCGGCGGATCACCCGCTGCTGCGCCGGGCCGTTCGGGGCGGTCAGCCCGTTCGACGCGCCGTCCTGGTTCAGCGCCGAACCCCTGACCACGGCCAGCACCCGGTGTCCGTTGCGCCGCGCGTCCGAGAGCCGCTCCAGCAGCAGCACCCCGGCGCCTTCCGAGCAGGCGACGCCGTCCGCCGAGGCGGCGAAGGACTTGGACCGGCCGTCGGCGGCCAGGCCCTGCTGGGTGCTGAAGTAGACGAACATGTCCGGCGTGGACATGACGGTGACCCCGCCGGCCAGGGCGAGATCGCACTCGCCCGACCTCAGCGCCTGGGCCGCCATGTGCAGGGCGACCAGCGACGACGAGCAGGCCGTGTCCACGCTCACCGCCGGGCCTTCGAGACCCAGCGTGTAGGCGACCCGCCCCGAGACCACGCTGCCCGCGGTGGTGCTGCCGGGCTCCCGGCCCAGGGCGTAGTCGTGGTACATCACACCGGCGAACACGCCGGTCGAGCTGCCCTTGAGGGTGGTGGGGTCGATGCCGGCGCGCTCGATCGCCTCCCAGGACACCTCCAGCAGCAGCCGCTGCTGCGGGTCCGTCATCAGCGCCTCGTTCGGGCTGATCCCGAAGAACACCGGGTCGAACTCGGCGGCGTCGTAGAGGAATCCGCCTTCACGGGCGTACGTCTTGCCCGGCGTGCCCGGTTCCGGGTCGTAGACCTCCGGGTCCCATCCTCGGTCCTCCGGGAACCCGCCGATGGCGTCGACGCCTGCGGAGACGAGCTGCCACAGCTCCTCCGGGGTGGTCACCCCGCCCGGGTAGCGGCAGCCCATGCCCACGATGACGATCGGGTCGCCGTGGTGGGAAGGGCGGCGGCTCTCGGCCTCGGCGAGGCGGCGTCGGGCGTCACGCAGGTCGGACGTGGCCCGCTTCAGATACTCGAGAAGCCGCTCCTCGTTGCTCACCGAGACCTACTCCCTCTGGTCGGACATACCGTGGCGACTCATTTGTCTTACCTGGCAGTTCAGTTGATCGGTTGGAACGCTACTGAGCTGCCGGAAGGGCGGCCTACCCTTAACCCACCCCTGCCGCGGGGGCCTGCGGACGAGGGGGAGAGCGCGCGAAAGGCCGGGGTGCGTGACGGCTGTCGTGCAGCTGTCACGCACCCCGGCCTGGGGTGACGCCGGTCCGCCTCGGGTCAGGCGGTCAGGGGGTCGCGGGGGTGCCGAGCTCGTTGTCGAGGATGTCGAACAGCTCGTCCGCGGTGACCTCGTTCAGGTCCTCCTGGCCACGGTCCGGGATCTCCGGCGTGGCATACCCCTGGGCGTCCATCAGTGGTCCGTCGAGCCTGCCTGCCAGTTCCCGCAGCCGCTCGGCCAGCCGCGCCCTGTCGGGGCCGGCGGGCGGGGCGGCGGTCATCAGGAGGGACGCCAGCCTTTCCAGGTCGGACTCCACCCCCGATGCGGGTACGGCGGGCACAAGACGCGCGGCGATGTAGGCGGCGACCTCCGCCGCACTCGGGTAGTCGAAGATCAGCGTGGCGGGCAGCCGCAGCCCGCTGGCCGCGTTCAGCTGGTTGCGCAGCTCCACCGAGCCGAGCGAGTCGAAGCCCAACTCACCGAAGGCACGGTCGGGTTCGATGGCGTCGCCGGAGGCGTGACCGAGTACGGCCGCCGCGTGGCCCCGTACGACGTCCAGGATGATCCGGTTCCGCTCCTCCTCGTCATGCCCTGCGATGCGCTCGGCCAGCGGGGCGCCGGCCGTGGACGCCCGCCCCGCCGCGGCCCGCTTGCGCGTGGCCGGGACCAACCCCCTGAGCAGGGCGGGCAGTTCGTCGCTCCGGGTACGCAACGCGGCCGGGTCCACCTGGAGCGGGACGGTCACCGGCCTGCCCGACGCCAGCGAGGCGTCGAACAGGGCGAGCGCTTCCTTCTCCGACAGGGCGGGCGTGCCGGCTCGGCGCATGCGCTCCAGGTCCGCTTCGGTGAGGTGGGCGGCCATGCCGGTGCTGACGTCCCAGAGACCGAAGGCCATCGCGGTGGCCGCCAGCCCCTCGGCGCGGCGGTGAGCGGCCAGTGCGTCGAGGAAGACGTTGGCGGCCGCGTAGTTGCCCTGGCCGGCCGCCAGCACCAGGCCGCCGGCGGAGGAGAACATGACGAACGCCGACAGGTCCAGGTGCCGGGTCAGCTCGTGCAGGTGCCAGGCCGCGTCCGCCTTCGGGCGCAGGACGGCGTCCATGCGCTCAGGGGTGAGGGCGCCGACCACACCGTTGTCCGCGACGCCCGCGACATGCACCACACCCGACAGCGGAGCCGCCGGATCCACACCGTCCAGCAGGGCGGCGAGCGCCTCCCGGTCCGCGACATCGCAGGCCGCGACCGTGACCCGCGCACCCGACCCCGTCAGATCGGCGACGAGTTCGCCGACGCCGGGCGCGTCCGCGCCCCGCCGGCCGGCCAGCAGCAGATGACGCACCCCGTGCTCGGCGACGAGGTGGCGGGCCACCAGGGCGCCCAGACCGCCGGTGCCGCCGGTGATCAGAACCGTTCCCGTGCTGTCCCACGCGGGCCCGGTGTCATCCGTGTCGGCCGTCAACCGCGACAGCCTCGGAACCAGCACGTCACCCGCGCGTACGGCCGACTCCGGCTCACCCTGGGACAGGGCCGCGCCGATATCGACCGACCCGTCGGTGTCCACCAGCACGAACCGGCCCGGGTTCTCCGCCTGCGCCGCACGCACCAGACCCCACACCGGAGCCTGCCGCACATCGACGGCCTCTCCGTCCACGACGGCCACCGCACCCCGCGTGACCACCGCCAGCACCGCGCCGTCGGCGCGGTCGTCCGCCAGCCACTCCTGCACCGCTGTCAGGACCCGCTGCGCGTGGATCCGTACGTCCGCGAGCACGTCGGCGGTGGCCGGCACCGCGGCACAGTCCAGGACCACGGCCTCGGGCGCGGCAGCCGGAGCGAGCGGCGGGGCGGGCTGCCACTCCACGTGGAGCAACGCGTTTCCGGTGCCCGCGGTCAGCTGTTCCGCCGACACGGGCCGGGAGAGCAGGGACTCGACCGACAGCACGGGATTGCCGTGCTCGTCGGCGACGGTGAGCGAGAGGCCGTCCTGCTGGGCGACGGGGGTGATCCGCACCCGCAGGGCCTTGGCTCCCGGGGAATGCAGCGCGACTCCGTTCCAGGCGAAGGGCAGCAGGGTCTGTCCGCCGCCCTCGCGGCCCGGAATGCCGAGCAGGCCGACGTGCATGGCCGCGTCGAGCAGGGCGGGGTGGAGCCCGAACCGGGCGGCGTCCTCGTGGGCCCGCTCCGGCAGGGACACCTCGGCGTAGAGGGCGTCGCCGAGCCGCCAGGCCGCCTTGAGGCCCTGGAAGACGGGCCCGTAGTGATAGCCGACGGCGGCGAGGTCCGGGTAGGCGGCGGAGACGGAAAGCTCCTCGGCTCCCGTCGGCGGCCAGTTGGTGAGCGCCTCCCCGGAGACCGCGGGCGGCGGCGACAGCACGCCTTCGGCGTGGCGGGCCCACGGCAGGTCCGGCTGGTCGTCGGCGCGCGAGTGGACCGCCACGGTCCGGCGCCCCGTCCCGTCGGCCGGGCCGACGACTACCTGGACGGCGAGGCCGCCCCGATCGGGCAGGATCAGCGGAGCCTGCAAGGTGAGTTCTTCGAGCAGTCCGCAGCCCACCTGAACGCCTGCGCGTACCGCCAGCTCCACGAAGCCGGTACCGGGCAGCAGGACGTTCCCCAGGACGTCGTGGTCGGTGATCCAGGCGTGGCTGCTCGCGGACAGCCGGCCTGTGAGTACCGCTCCCCCGTCGTCGGGCAGCTCGACGGCGGCCCGCAGCACGGGGTGGTCGATCCCGACCTGCCCGGTGTCGGCAGTTCCGCCGACCGCCGAAGGAGCCGTCATCCAGTAGCGGGTGTGCTGGAAGGCGTACGTCGGCAGGTCGACGCGGCGGGCGCCGGTACCGGCGTAGAACGCCGCCCAGTCCACGGCCACGCCGTGGACGTGGAGCTGGGCGAGAGCCGTGATCAGCGCCTCGGGCTCGGGGCGGTTCTTGCGCACGGCCGCGACGAGCAGGCTGTCGTCCAGGCTCTGCGCGGCGAGGCCGGTCAGGATCCCGTCCGGACCGATCTCCAGGAACCGGGTCACACCCTGCTGCTCCAGCGCGAGCACCGCGTCGGCGAAGCGCACCGCCTCACGGACCTGCCCGACCCAGTACTCCGCCGACCGCCACGCCTCGGTCAGCTCACCCGAAACCGTGGACACGACCGGCACACGAGGAGCGCTGAAGGTCAACGCCTCGGCAACGGACCGGAACTCGTCCAGCATCGGGTCCATCAACGCCGAGTGGAACGCGTGCGACACCGACAGACGGCTGGTCTTGCGGCCGGCCGCCGCGAAGTGCTCACCCACGGCCAGCACCCCGGCCTCGACACCCGAGACCACCACCGACCGCGGACCGTTCACCGCCGCGATACCGACACCATCGCCCAGCAGCGGCAGCACCTCCGCCTCCGTGGCCTGCACGGCCAGCATCGCGCCACCCGTGGGCAGCGCCTGCATCAGACGGCCACGCGCCACCACCAGCCGCGCCGCGTCCGCCAGCGACAGCACCCCGGCGACATGCGCGGCCGCCAGCTCACCGATCGAATGCCCGGCCACCACGTCAGGCTTCACACCCCACGCCTCGACCAGCCGGAACAACGCCACCTCAAGCGCGAACAGCGCCGGCTGGGTCATCGCGGTCGCGTTCAGCGCCTCCGCGTCCTCACCCCACACCACCTCACGCAGCGACCGCCCCAGATGCGGGTCGATCTCCGCACACACCGCGTCGAACGCCTCCGCGAACACCGGGAAGGAGGCGTACAACTCCCGCCCCATGCCGAGGCGTTGCGCACCCTGGCCGGTGAACAGGAACGCAGTCCGGCCCTTCGCCACCGCCCCGCTGACCATGCCCGGGTACTGCTGCCCCGCGGCCAGCGCCGCGAGGGCGCCCGGGCGGTCATCGCCCACGATCACCGCCCGGTGCTCCATGGCACCGCGCGAGGTGGCGAGGGCGTGCCCGATGTCCTCGGGACGGTAAGCGTCCGCCACCGCGAGCAGCCGCTCGGCCTGGCCGGCCAGCGCCTTCGCGGACTTCGCCGACAGCACCCACGGCACGACGGGCAGTCCGGCCCCCTGCTCGTCGGCGGCTTCGGCCACGGCGTCCCGCGGCGCCTCCTCGACGATCACGTGCGCGTTCGTCCCGCTCAGCCCGAACGAGGAGACGGCGGCCCGGCGCGGCCGGTCCGGTGCGTCCCACTCTCGCGCCTCGGTCAGCAGTTCCACGTCACCCGCCGACCAGTCGATCTGGTCCGAGCGCTCCTCGGCGTGCAGGGTCGGCGGCAGCACACCGTGCCGCATCGCCATCACCATCTTGATGATGCCCGCGACACCGGCGGCCGCCTGCGTGTGACCGAAGTTGGACTTGACGGAGCCCAGCCACAGCGGCTGCCCCTCGGCGCGCCCCTGTCCGTACGTGGCCAGCAGCGCCTGCGCCTCGATGGGGTCGCCCAGCCGGGTACCCGTGCCGTGCGCCTCCACCGCGTCCACCTCGGCCGCCGAAAGACCGGCGTCCGCCAGGGCCTGCCGGATCACCCGCTGCTGCGCGGGACCGTTCGGCGCGGTCAGACCGTTCGACGCGCCGTCCTGGTTCAGCGCCGAACCGCGCACCGTCGCCAGGACCGGGTGCCCGTTGCGCCGGGCGTCCGAAAGCCGCTCCAGGAGCAGCATTCCGGCTCCCTCGCCCCAGCCGGTACCGTCCGCGCCCGCGCCGAAGGACTTGCACCGGCCGTCCAAGGACAGGCCGCGCTGCTCGCTGAAGTACACGAGCATGTCGGGCGTGGACATCACCGTCACACCGCCCGCCAGGGCCAGGGAGCACTCCCCCGACCTCAGCGCCTGCGCCGCCATGTGCAGCGCGACCAGCGAGGACGAGCACGCCGTGTCGACCGTCACGGCGGGGCCCTCCAGCCCCAGGGTGTAGGCGACCCGGCCGGAGACGAGACTGCCTGCTGTGCCGCCCGCGTAGTCGTGGTACATCACACCGGCGTACACGCCCGTCCGGCTGCCCTTGAGCACGCCCGGGTCGACTCCCGCGCGCTCGATGGCCTCCCAGGAGATCTCCAGCAGCAGCCGCTGCTGCGGGTCCATGGTCAGCGCCTCGCGCGGGCTGATCCCGAAGAACGCCGGGTCGAACTCGGCCGCGTCGTAGAGGAAACCTCCGTCGCGGGCGTACGACTTGCCCGGCACGCCGGGTTCCGGGTCGTAGACGCCCGGATCCCAGCCCCGGTCGTCGGGCAGGGGGGCGATCGCGTCCACGCCGTCGGCGACCAGCCGCCACAGGCCGTCCGGCGTGGTCACCCCGCCCGGGTAGCGGCAGGCCATGCCGACGATCACGATCGGGTCGTCGTCCGTGGCGCGGACGACGACGGCCGCCCCCTGCGCGGAGCCCGCGTCCGGGGTGCCGTCCAGGAGTTCCCGCACGTGCGCCGCGGCCGCTTCGGCCGTCGGGTAGTCGAAGATCAGCGTGGCCGGAAGCCGCAGTCCGGTGGCCGAGTCGAGCCGGTTGCGCAGTTCGACGGCGGTCAGCGAGTCGAAGCCCAGCTCGTCGAAGGCGCGCCCTGGTTCGATGGCGTCGCCCGAGGCGTGTCCCAGGACCGTCGCGACCGTCGTACGGACCAGGTCGAGCACGGCGGCCGCGCGGTCCGCTCCGGTCAGACCGGCGAGCCTGCCGCGCAGTGCCGGGGAGCCGGATCCGGTACGGGTCGTCCGGCGGCCCGGCGTGCGTACGAGGCCGAGCAGCAGGGCGGGGATCCCGTCGGCGTGAGCGCGCAGCACGCCGAGGTCCAGGCGGACCGGCACGGTGGCGGCGGCGCCCGATCGCAGCGCGGCGTCGAAGAGGGCGAGGCCGCGGTCGGCGGGGATGGCGGGGGTGCCCGCCTGGCGCATCCGCTCCAGTTCGGCGGAGCCGAGCCGGGTGCCCATGCCGCCCGCGGTGTCCCACAGCCCGAAGGCCATGGAGACGGCGGCGAGTCCGCCGGCGCGACGGTGGGCGGCCAGGGCGTCGAGGAAGGCGTTGGCGGCGGCGTAGTTGCCCTGTCCCGTCGAGCCGAGGGTGCCGGCGACGGACGAGAAGAGGACGAACGCGGTGAGGCCGAGGCCTTCGGTCAGCTCGTGCAGGTGCCAGGCGGCATCCGCCTTGGGGGCGAGGACGCCGGTCACGCGCTCGGCGGTGAGCGAGGTGATCATCGCGTCGTCGAGTACGCCCGCCGCGTGGACGACTCCGCGCAGCGGGTGCGCGGGATCCATCCCGGCCAGGAGCGCCGCGAGGGCGTCCCGGTCGGACACGTCGCACGCGGCGACCGAGACGCGCGCGCCCAACTCCTCCAGACCGGCGACGAGTTCGGTGACGCCCGGTGCGTCCGCGCCCCGCCGGCCGACCAGCAGCAGATGCCGGACCCCGCGCTCTGTCGCCAGGTGCCGGGCCACCAGGGCGCCCAGGCCGCCGGTGCCGCCGGTGACGAGGACCGTCCCGTCCGGGTCCCACACGGTCTCGGGTCCGGTCGCGGCCGCGACCCGGACCAGCCGGGGAACCAGTACCCGGCCGTCGCGTACGGCCGACTCCGGTTCGCCCTGGGCCCGTACGAGGCCGGAGCCCTCGGCCCCGTCCTCCGTGTCCAGGAGCACGAACCGGCCGGGGTTCTCCGCCTGCGCCGCCCGCACCAGGCCCCACACCGGTGCCTGGCGCACGTCGACCGGATCGCCGTCACCGACCGCGACCGCACCGCGCGTGACGACCACGAGGGTCGACGCGGCGAACCTCTGGTCGGCCAGCCACGTCTGCAGTACCTCCAGGACCCGGCCGGCGAGGGCGTGGACGGCGGACGGCACGTCCTGGCCGGTCACCGCGCACTCCAGGACGACCGTGTCGTCGACGGGGCCCTCGGCGGGCACGTCCTCCCACCGCGTCCACTCACCCGGGGCGGCGGTGTCGGCCGCCGGCTGCCATACGACGCGGTAGAGCGGGTCCGCGGCAGGGCCGCCGGTCCCGGACTCCTCCACGGCGCGGCCGACGACACCACCGACCGCGGCGACCGGGGCGCCGCCCGCGTCCGCGATCTCCAGGGAGAGGCTCTGCGGGGTGGGCCGGGAAATGCGTACGCGGGCCGCCGACGTGCCGGCCGCGAACAGCCGGACGTCCTTCCAGACGAACGGCAGGACCGTGGCGCCGTCGTCGCCGTCGGCGCCGTCCACCAGCGCGGCGTGCATCGAGGCGTCCAGCAGCGCCGGGTGCAGCCCGTACGCGTCCGCCTCGTCGCCGACGGACTGGCCCAGCGTCACCTCGGCGTAGACGGCTCCGTCCTGCCGCCAGGCGGCGGTCAGGCCCTGGAAGGCCGGCCCGTAGGCGAGACCGCGCTCGCTCAGGGCCTCGTACGCGCCGTCGAGAGGGAGCGGAACCGCGCCGGGCGGGGGCCAGGCGGCGGCCAGGTCGAAGGCGGGCGTGTCCGCGCCTTCGGCCAGTACGCCTTCCGCGTGCAGGTTCCAGTCGGAGTCCGGGAGGCTCTCGTCCCGCGCGTAAACCCCGACCGAGCGGCGCCCGGTCCCGTCTGCCGCGCCGACGACCACCTGTACGGCGACGGCGCCGTCCTCGGGCAGTACGAGGGGCGCGTGCAGAGCGAGCTCTTCGAGGACGTCGCAGCCCGTGTGGTCGCCCGCGCGGATCGCCAGTTCCACGAATCCCGAGCCGGGGAAGAGGATCGCGTCCCGGACCACGTGGTCGGCGAGCCACGGCTGCGCGGCGACGGCGAGCCGTCCGGTGAGGACGGCGCCGCCGGAGTCGGCCAGGGTCACCACCGCGCCGAGCAGCGGGTGCGCGTGGGCCGTCGCCGCCCGCACCGCGTCGATCCAGAAGCGGGTGCGCTGGAAGGGGTAGGTGGGGAGGTCGACGCGCTGGGCGCCGGTGCCTGCGTAGTACGCCTCCCAGTCGACGCGTACGCCGTCCACGTGCAGCTGCGCGAGGGCTGCGACCAGCGCTTCGGGTTCGGGGCGGCTGCGGCGCAGGGCCGGTACGAGGACCGCCTGGTCGAAGGTGGCGCTCTGCTGGGCGAGTCCGGTGAGGATGCCGTCGGGGCCGATCTCCAGGAAGCGGGTGACGCCCTGCTGTTCCAGCGTGCGCACGGCGTCTGCGAAACGGACGGCCTCACGGACCTGGCCGACCCAGTACTCGGGCGACCGCCACGCCTGGCTCGGCCCGCCCGTCACCGTGGACACGACCGGGGTCCGCGGCTCGGCGTACGTCAACTGCTGTGCCACGGACCGGAACTCGTCCAGCATCGGGTCCATCAGCGAGGAGTGGAACGCGTGCGAGACCGACAGCCGGCTGGTCTTGCGTCCGGCCGCGGTGAAGTGCTCACCCACGGCCAGGACCCCGTCCTCGGCGCCCGAAACGACCACGGATTCGGGCCCGTTGACCGCCGCGATACCGACACCATCGGTCAGCAGCGGCAGCACCTCCGCCTCCGCGGCCTGCACGGCCAGCATCGCGCCACCGGCGGGCAGTGCCTGCATCAGTCGGCCACGCGCCACGACCAGCCGGGCCGCGTCGGCGAGCGACAGCACCCCTACCGCGTGTGCGGCGGCCAGCTCACCGATCGAATGCCCGGCCACCACATCGGGCTTCACACCCCACGCCTCGACCAGCCGGAACAACGCAACCTCAAGCGCGAACAGCGCGGGCTGGGTGACCGCGGTCGCGTTCAGCGCCTCCGCGTCCTCACCCCACACCACCTCACGCAGCGGCCGCCCCAGATGCGGGTCGATCTCCGCACACACCGCGTCGAAGGCCTCGGCGAACACCGGGAAGGACTCGTACAACTCCCGCCCCATGCCGAGGCGTTGCGCACCCTGACCGGTGAACAGGAAGGCGGTCCGCCCGCCGGTCCGTGCCTGGCCGGTCACCACGCCGGGGTGTTCCTCGCCCGCCGCGAGGGCGGCGAGCCCGCACTCGCGGTCGCCGACGACCACGGCCCGGTGTTCGAACAGGGTGCGGGAGACCGCCAGGGAGTGGCCGACGTCCACCGGCCGGAGCGCGCCGTCACCACCCACCCCCGCGAGGAGGCCCGCCGCCTGGTCCGCCAGGGCCTGCGCGGTCTTCGCGGACACCGGCCACGGCAGCACCGGCGGCAGCGATCCCGCCGTCACCTCCTCGGACGCCGGCTCCTCGGCCGGCGCCTGCTCCACGATCACGTGCGCGTTGGTCCCGCTCAGCCCGAACGAGGAGATCCCCGCACGCCGCGGCCGACCCCCGGCCTGCCATTCCCGGGCCTCGGTGAGCAGTTCCACGCTTCCCGCGGACCAGTCGACCTGATCCGAGGGCGCGTCCACGTGCAGGGTCCGCGGCAGCACTCCGTGCCGCATCGCCATGACCATCTTGATGATGCCCGCGACACCCGCCGCGGCCTGCGTGTGCCCGAAGTTGGACTTGACGGAGCCCAGCCACAGCGGCCGCTCCGCAGGGCGCCCCCGCCCGTACGTGGCCAGCAGCGCCTGCGCCTCGATCGGGTCGCCCAGCCGGGTGCCCGTGCCGTGCGCCTCGACCGCGTCGACCTCGGCCGCCGATATCCCGGCGTCCGCCAGGGCCTGGCGGATGACCCGCTGCTGCGCCGGACCGTTGGGGACGGTCATGGCGCTGGACGCGCCGTCCTGATTGACGGCCGAGCCGCTGACCAGCGCGAGCACCGGGTGCCCGTTGCGCCGGGCGTCGGAGAGCCGCTCCAGCAGCAGGACGCCCGCGCCCTCGCCCCAGCCCGTGCCGTCCGCGGCCGCCGCGAACGGCTTGCAGCGGCCGTCGGGCGCGAGACCGCGCTGCTCGCTGAAGTACACGAGCATGTCGGGCGTGGACATCACGGTCACACCGCCCGCCAGGGCCAGGGAGCACTCCCCCGACCTCAGCGCCTGCGCCGCCATGTGCAGCGCGACCAGCGACGACGAGCACGCCGTGTCCACGGTGACCGCCGGACCTTCGAGGCCGAGCGTGTACGCGGTGCGGCCGGAGACGAAACTGCCCGCGCTGCCGTCCGCGTAGTCGTGGTACATCACCCCGGCGTACACACCGGTCCGGCTGCCCTTCAGCGTGGCCGGGTCGACCCCGGCCCGCTCGATGGCCTCCCAGGAGATCTCCAGCAGCAGCCGCTGCTGGGGATCCATGGTCAGCGCCTCGCGCGGGCTGATCCCGAAGAACGCCGGGTCGAACTCGGCAGCGTCGTACAGGAACGCGCCGTCGCGGGCGTACGACTTGCCCGGCACCCCGGGCTCCGGGTCGTAGACGCCCGGATCCCAGCCCCGGTCGGCCGGGAAGCCGGACACCGCGTCCGTTCCGTCGGCGACGAGCCGCCACAGGTCCTCCGGCGTGCCGGCCCCGCCCGGGTAGCGGCACGCCATCGCCACGATCGCGATCGGGTCGTTGCTCGCGGCGGTGAGCCGGGCGTTCTCCTCGCGCAGCCGCTCGTTGTCCGTGAGTGACTTGCGCAGCGCTGCTACGACCTGTTCCACCGATGTGCTCACGTCATCCTCATAATTCAGGTCGGGGTCAGCTGAGTTCGCCGCCGGCCAGGGCGGCTCGTACGAGGTCGTCCACGTCCATCTCCTCGATGGCCGCGCCCTGATCGGCCGACGGGGCGTTCGGCCCGGCCGGACCGTCCTGTGCCTGCGCCAGGCCGAGCAGCGCGTCGAGGAGGCCGGATTCGCGCAGGCGCGCCGCCGGGATCGACAGCAGGGCCCGCCTGATGCCGTCCTCGTCCAGGGGCTCCGCGGCCGCCGCGGCCGCCGGCTCGGGCTCCAGTTCCTCCAGCAGGAACCCGGCCAGGGCCGCCGAGTTGGGGTAGTCGAACATCAGCGTGGCGGGCAGCCGCAGCCCGGTCGCCTTCTGGAGCCGGTTGCGCAGTTCGATCGCCCCGAGGGAGTCCAGTCCGAGCTCGGTGAAGCCCCGGTCGGCCGCGACACCCGAGGGGTCGCCGTGGCCGAGCACGGCGGCCGCGTGGCCCCGTACCAGTTCCTCCAGGTAGCGGACCTGCTCCGGTCCGCGCTCCAGCCCGGCCAGCTTGCCCCGCACCAGGGAGCCGCCGGTGTCCCCGGAGCCGGCGGACGGGAGCGCGGCGGGCTTGGGCCCCTTGCGGGCGGGCGGACCGGCCAGGGCCCGCAGCAGGGCCGGGATCTCGTCGGCCCGCTCGCGCAGCGCGGCACGGTCGAGCCGGACGGGTGCGAGCAGGGCCTCGTCCCGGCCCAGCGCGGCGTCGAACAGGGCGAGTCCGTCGCCGAAGGACAGTTCCAGCACTCCGGAGCGGCCCATCCGGCGCAGGTCGGCCTCGGTGAGTTCCGGGCCCTCGCCGACGGTGCCCTCCCACAGGCCCCAGGCCAGCGAGGTGGCGGCGAGTCCGGCGGCGCGGCGGTCGGCGGCGAGCGCGTCGAGGAAGACGTTCGCCGCCGCGTAGGTGGCCTGCCCGGCGGACAGGATCTGGCCGCCGGCCGAGGAGTAGAGGACGAAGGCGGTCAGGCCCAGGTCCTTCGTCAGCTCGTGCAGGTGCCAGGCCGCGTCCACCTTGGGCCGCAGCACCTTGCTCACCTGCTCCTTGGTGACCGCGCCGACCAGGGCGTTGTCCATGACTCCGGCCGCGTGCACGACGCCGGTCAGCGGGTGCTCGGCGGGGATCTCGTCCAGCAGGGCCGCGAGCGCGTACCGGTCGGCGGCGTCGACCGCGGCGATCCGTACGGTGGCGCCCGACGCGGCGAGTTCCTGCTGGAGTTCGGCGGCTCCGGGGGCGTCCGTACCGCGACGGCTGGTCAGCACGAGGTGGCGTACGCCGGCCTCGGCGACGAGGTGCCTGGCGAGCACCGCGCCCAGCAGGCCGGTGCCGCCGGTGATCAGCACGGTGCCGTCCGGGTCCCACGCCAGGGGCTGCGCACCATCGGAGGTGGCGGCGTAGCGGGGTACGAGGACCTCGCCACGGCGGACGGCGATCTCGGTCTCCGCCGAGGCGACGGCGGCGGGCAGGGCCCGTACCGATTCCGGCGCCCCGTCGAGGTCGACGACGGTGAAGCGGCCCGGGTTCTCGGCCTGCGCCGCGCGCAGCACGCCCCACAGCGGGGCCTGCACGCAGTCGACGCCGTCGCCGTCCGCGGCCACCACCGCGTTCCGGGTGACGAGCACCAGACGGGAATGGGCGAACCGCTCGTCGGCCAGCCACTGCCCGAGCCCGTCGAGGAGCCGGCCCACGGACGTCCGGACCTGCTCGGGGACCCCGCCGGTCGTACCGAAGACATCGGAGACGTCCGGTGCGGTCAGCACGACCGTGCCCGGTACCCGCTGCTCCGCCGCGAGGTCGGTGAGCGAGGACACCGACCGGAAACCGGCGAGGCCGGATCCGACCACCACCCAGTCGTCCAGGGTCACCGGGGCCGACGCCGGGGCGCCGGACGGCTGGTGGGCCTGCCAGTCGACGCGGAACAACTGCGCGCCGCGGCCGTCGCCGTCGCCCGCCAGCTGCTCGGCGGACACCTCGCGCACCACCAGGGACTCCACCGTGGCCACGGGCTCGCCGGTCGGTGCGGTGATCCGCAGGGCGACGGCGTCGGGGCCGGGCTTGGTCAGCCGCACGCGCAGGGCGGCGGCTCCGGTGGCGTGCAGGGTGACGCCGTTCCAGACGAATGGCAGGGCAGCCCGGACCGGACCCTCATGATCCGCGTCGAAGATCCGCTCCGCGTGCAGGGCCGCGTCGAGCAGGGCGGGGTGCAGGGCGAACGCGGCGGCGTCGGTGCGGGCGTGGTCGGGCAGCGCGATCTCGGCGAAGAGCTCGTCGCCGCGCCGCCAGGCCGTCGTGAGGCCCTGGAAGACCGGGCCGTACCCGTATCCGAGTCCGGCGAGGTCCTCGTACATCCCGCTCACGTCCACCGGCTCGGCGCCGGCCGGGGGCCACGTCTCCAGGTCTGCGGCGGGGACCACCGGCTCGGGAGCGAGGACACCGCGGGCGTTGCGGGTCCACGCGGCGTCCGCGGCCAGGTTCTCGGCGCGCGAGTACACGGTGACGTCCCGGCGCCCGGTCCCATCGGCCTCGCCCACGACGACCTGCACGGCGACTCCGGTGTTGCCGGGCAGCAGCAGCGGGGTCTCCTGGGTCAGCTCCTCCAGCTGGGCGCAGCCCGCCTCGTGTCCGGCGCGCAGCGCCATCTCCACGTACGCGGTGCCCGGCAGCAGGACGCTGCCGTGTACGGCGTGGTCGGCGAGCCAGGGATGCGTGGGGACGGAGATCCGGCCGGTGAGGACCGGGGCTCCGGTCTCGGGCGAGACGACGACCGCGCTGAGCAGGGGGTGCCCGGCGGGGAGCTGGCCCAGTCCGGCCGCGTCGCCGACGGCGGCGGGGGCGTCGAGCCAGTAGCGGGTGCGCTGGAAGGCGTAGGTGGGCAGGTCGACGCGGCGGGCGCCGGTACCGGCGTAGAACGCCGCCCAGTCCACGGCCACGCCGTGGACGTGGAGCTGGGCGAGAGCCGTGATCAGCGCCTCGGGCTCGGGGCGGTTCTTGCGCACGGCCGCGACGAGCAGGCTGTCGTCCAGGCTCTGGGCGGCGAGGCCGGTCAGGATCCCGTCCGGACCGATCTCCAGGAACCGGGTCACACCCTGCTGCTCCAGCGCGAGCACCGCGTCGGCGAAGCGCACCGCCTCACGGACCTGCCCGACCCAGTACTCGGGCGACTGCCACGCCTCCGACAGCTCACCCGAAACCGTGGAGACCACCGGGATACGGGGCTCCGCGAAGGTCAACTCATCGGCTATGGCCCGGAACTCGTCCAGCATCGGGTCCATCAACGCCGAGTGGAACGCGTGCGACACCGACAGACGGCTGGTCTTGCGACCCGCCGCCGCGAAGTGCTCACCCACGGCCAGCACCCCGGCCTCCACACCCGAGACCACCACCGACCGCGGACCGTTCACCGCCGCGATACCGACACCATCGCCCAGCAGCGACAGCACCTCCCCCTCCGCGGCCTGCACAGCCAGCATCGCGCCACCCGTGGGCAGCGCCTGCATCAGACGGCCACGCGCCACAACCAGCCGCGCCGCATCCGCCAGCGACAGCACCCCGGCGACATGCGCAGCCGCCAGCTCACCGATCGAATGCCCGGCCACCACGTCAGGCTTCACACCCCACGCCTCGACCAGCCGGAACAACGCCACCTCGAAAGCGAACAGCGCCGGCTGGGTGACCGCGGTCGCGTTCAACGCCTCCGCATCCTCACCCCACACCACCTCACGCAACGACCGCCCCAGATGCCCGTCGATCTCCGCACACACCGCGTCGAACGCCTCCGCGAACACCGGGAAGGACTCGTACAACTCCCGCCCCATCCCCAGCCGCTGCGCACCCTGCCCCGTGAACAGGAACGCCGTCCGGCCGGCCGCCCGAGCGGATCCGTGGGCGCCGTCCCCGGCGAGGAAGGCGTCGAGCTCGCGCAGTGCGCTCGGGGTGTCCGCGGCCAGGACCGCTCCGCGGTGTTCCAGCGCCGCACGGCCGGTGGCCAGGGTGTAGGCGACGTCGCCGAGGTGCAGGTCCGGATCGGCGAGCAGCCGGGCGCGCAGGGCCTGTGCCTGGCGGGCCGGGCCGTCCTCGTCGGAGCCGGACAGCAGGAGCGGCCACGCCGCGGGCGCGTCGGCCGTCGCGGGCGCCGAAGGAGCGGGTGCCACGGCCGGCTCCGGCGCCTCCTCGACGATCAGGTGGGCGTTGGTACCGCTCAGCCCGAACGAGGAGACGGTGGCGCGGCGCGGCCGGTCGGCCCGCCGGGGCCACGGCCTGGCCTCGGTGAGCAGCCGTACGTTCCCGGCCTCCCAGTCGACCTCGGGCGAGGGCTCGTCCACGTGGAGGGTCTTGGGCATCAGGCCGTTGCGGAGGGCCATGACGGACTTGATGACGCCGCTGACGCCGGCCGCGGCCTGGGCGTGTCCGATGTTGGACTTGATGGATCCCAGCCACACCGGGTCCTCGGCGGGCCGCCCCCGGCCGTACGTCGCGAGCAGCGCCTGCGCCTCGATCGGGTCGCCCAGCCGGGTGCCCGTGCCGTGGCCCTCGACGAGGTCCACGTCGGCGGTGGTGAGGCCGCAGGTGGCGAGCGCGCGCTGGATGACCCGCTGCTGCGAGGGACCGTTGGGGGCGGTCAGGCCGTTACTGGCGCCGTCCTGGTTGATCGCCGAGCCGCGGATCACGGCGAGGACGTCGTGACCCAGGCGCTGGGCGTCGGAGAGCCGCTCGACGAGCAGCAGGCCGACTCCCTCCGCCCAGCCCGTGCCGTCCGCGCCGCCCGCGAAGGCCTTGCACCGGCCGTCGGCGGACAGCCCGCGCTGCTGGGCGAACTCGACGTAGATCTCGGGTGTCGACATCACCGTGACACCGCCGGCCAGGGCCATCCCGACCTCGCCGCGGCGCAGTGCCTGGCAGGCCATGTGGAGGGCGACGAGGGAGGAGGAGCAGGCCGTGTCCACGCTGACCGCCGGACCTTCGAGGCCGAGGGTGTAGGCGACGCGGCCGGTCAGGATGGACGCCGCGGTGCCGTTGCCGAGGTAGCCGGCGACGTCGTCGGGGATGTGCTGGAGGCGCGAGCCGTAGTCGTGGTACATGACGCCCGCGTAGACACCGGTCTGGCTGCCGCGCATGGTCGTGGGGTCGATGCCGGCGCGTTCGAACGCCTCCCAGGCCGCCTGGAGCAGGAGCCGCTGCTGCGGGTCCATGGCGATGGCCTCGCGGGGGCTGATCCCGAAGAACGCCGGGTCGAACTCGGCGGCGTCGTAGAGGAATCCGCCTTCCCGGGCGTACGTCTTGCCGTGCAGGCCGGGTTCCGGGTCGTAGATGCCGTCGGTGTCCCAGCCGCGGTCGGCGGGGAAGGCGGCTATGGCGTCGCGGCCCTCGGCGACGAGGTCCCACAGGTCCTCGGCCGAGCGTACGCCGCCGGGGAAGCGGCAGCTGATGCCGACGATCGCGATGGGTTCGTCGTCCGACAGGCCCACCGGGGCGGTGTGCTCGGGGGCGGTCTCCGGTTCCGCGCCGCCGAGTTCCGTGTCGAGGTACTCGGCGACGGCGCGGGTGGTCGGGTAGTCGAAGACGAGCGTGACGGGAAGCCGGAGGCCCGTCGCGGAGTTGAGCGCGTTGCGCAGTTCGACGGCCGCCAGGGAGTCGAAGCCCAGTTCCTTGAAGGCACGGTCCGCACCGACGGTGTCCGCGGACTCGTGACCGAGGACGGCGGCGACCTGCGTGGCGACCATGTCGAGGAGGGCCCGGCGGCGTTCGGCGGCGCCGAGGGCGGCCAGCCTGCGGGCGAGGCTGTCGCCGACGGGCGCGGCGTTCGCCGCGGTGCGGCGGGTCGTGGGCCGGCCGGCGGCCGCGGCGGCGCGCAGCAGCGGCGGGACGTCGGCGCCCCGGGCGTGCAGTGCAGCCGGGTCGACGACGAGGGGGGCGAGCAGGGCGCGGCGGGTGCGCAGGGCCTCGTCGAAGAGTTCGAGGCCGTGCGCGGCGGGCAGGGCGGGGAGGCCGAGCCGGTTCATCTTCTCGATGTCGGCGTCGGTGAGCTCGCCGCCGAGGCCGGTGTTGACCGCCCACAGGCCGTAGGCGAGGGAGGTCGCGGGGAGTCCGGCCGCGCGCCTGTGCGCTGCCAGTGCGTCCAGGAAGACGTTGGCCGCCGCGTAGTTGCCTTGCCCGGCGGGCAGGACGAGTCCGCCGGCCGAGGAGAACAGCACGAACGCCGTCAGGGCGAGGTCCCGGGTGAGTTCGTGCAGGTGCCAGGCGGCGTCCGCCTTGGGGCGCAGGACGGTGTCCAGGCGTTCCGGGGTGAGGGTGCCGATGAGGCCGGGGTCCACCACGCCCGCCGCGTGGACGACGCCGGTGAGCGGGTGCTCGTGGGGGATGCCGGCGAGGGTGCCGGCCAGCGCGGTGCGGTCGGCCGCGTCGCAGGCGGCGACCCGGACGTCCAGGGCTCCGGCCTCGATGAGGCGCTCGCGCAGGTCGGCGGCGCCGGGGGCGTCCGGGCCGCGGCGGCTGGTGAGCAGCAGGTGGCGTACGCCGTGCCGGGTGACGAGGTGGTGGGCGATGCGCGCGCCCAGGCCTCCGGTGCCGCCCGTGACGAGGACGGTGCCGTCGCCGTTCCAGGGGGAGTCCGCCTCGGGTACGGGCGTGGGTACCAGTCGCGGGATGAGGAATCGGCCGTCGCGCAGGGCGAGTTCGGGCTCGCCGTGGGCCAGGGCCGCGGCCGCGATGCCCGGGAATTCCACCGGGTCGACGTCCGGGTCGGTGTCGAGCAGGACGATCCTTCCCGGGTTCTCGGCCTGGGCCGCCCGGACGATGCCCCAGACGGGGGCCTGGGTCAGATCGGGGGCGGTGTCGCCGGTGGTGGCGACCGCGCCGCGGGTGACGACGAGCAGGGTGGTGAACTCGAACCGCTCGTCCGTCAGCCAGGACTGCAGCAGGCCGAGGACGTACGAGGTGACCGTGCGCGTGGCTTCGAGCAGGGGCCTGCGCACCGGGGTGGGGCAGCAGGCCAGCACGACGGCCGAGGGGTCGCCGAGGATGGCCAGCCCGTACTCGTCGAGCACGACGGTGGAGGTGGAGTGGACGGTTTCGGCCGGCTCGGGGAGCGGGGTCCACTCGATGTGCTGCAGGGCTTCGGAGAGGGTGCCGTCCACCGGCTCCAGCTGTTCGGCGGAGACGGGCCGGCAGATCAGCGAGCCCACGGTCATCACGGGGCGGCCGGTCTCGTCGGCGACGACCATCGCCGACTCCTCCGCGCCGCGGATGCGGCGTACGTACACGCGCAGGGCCGCGGCTCCGGTGGCGTGCAGGGCGACCCCGCTCCAGGCGAAGGGCAGCAGCGCTTCGGTGCCGCCCTCGCCCTGGTCGACCAGGACGTCCACGTGCATGGCGGTGTCCAGGAGCGCCGGGTGCAGGCCGTAGTCGCCGGCCTCGCCGCGCACCGTGTCGGGCAGGGCGACCTCGGCGAACAGTTCGTCGCCCCGCCGCCAGGCCGCCTTCAGGCCCTGGAAGGCGGGCCCGTAGCCGTATCCGCGCTCGCGCAGGCTTTCGTACGCCCCGGTCACGTCCACGGTGGTGGCACCGGGCGGCGGCCACTGGGTGAGGTCCGCTTCGACCCGCGGGGGTTCACCGGTGGCGAGGAAGCCGGTGGCGTGGCGGGTCCAGGCACCCTCGGGGGCGCCGTCCAGGCGGGAGTGGATGTGCAGGGGACGGCGGCCGGTCTCGTCGGGGGCGCCTGCGGCGACGCGCAGGGCGGCGCCACCGGTCGCGGGCAGGACGAGGGGGGCCTCCAGGGTCATTTCTTCCAGGAGGTCGCAGCCGACCTGGTCGCCGAGGCGTACGGCGAGTTCGACGAACCCGGTGCCCGGGAGCAGTACGGCTCCGTGCACACCGTGGTCGGCGACCCAGGGGTGTCCGGCAGCGGAAAGCCTGCCGGTCAGAACGACCGCGCCCGACTCGGGCGACAGGACGGCCGCGCTGAGAACGGGGTGGTCGACGGCGTCGAGGCCGGCCGAGCCGACGTCTCCGGTCCTGGCCGGTACGTCGAGCCAGTAGCGCCCCCGTTGGAAGGCGTAGGTGGGCAGGTCGACGAGGGTGCCGGGGCGGCGGGCCGGGCCGCCGAGCACGGCGGTCCAGTCGACGGCGGTGCCGCGCGCCCAGGCCGCGCCGATGCCGGTGAGCGCCTCGCGGGCCTCGTCGCGGTCGCGGCGCAGCAGGGGCACGAAGGCGGTGTCCTCGCGGGCGGCGGAGCCCGCGCCGAGTGCGGTGAGGACCGCGTCGGGGCCGATCTCGACGAAGGTACGGGCGCCCAGTTCCTCGGCGCGGCGGACCGCGTCGGCGAAGCGGACGGGCTCGCGGACCTGGTCGGCCCAGTAGGCCGGTGACTGCCACCGCGTGGAGGTGTCGCCGGTGACGGTGGAGACGACGGGGATGCGCGGCTCGTGGAACGTCAACCGCTCGGCCACGGCGCGCAGTTCGTCGAGCATGGGTTCCATGAGCGCCGAGTGGAAGGCGTGCGAGACCGACAGGCGGCTGGTCTTGCGGCCCATGGCGGCGAAGTGCTCGCCCACGGCCAGCACAGCGGCCTCGATGCCCGAGACGACGACGGACCGCGGGCCGTTGACCGCCGCGATGCCCGCCTCGTCGGTGAGCAGCGGCAGGACTTCCGCCTCGGTGGCCTGGACGGCGACCATCGCGCCGCCGGCGGGCAGGGCCTGCATCAGCCGGCCGCGTGCGACGACGAGCCGGGCCGCGTCGGCCAGCGACAGCACCCCCGCGACGTGAGCGGCGGCCAGCTCGCCGATCGAGTGACCGGCGACCAGGTCGGGTGTGAGGCCCCAGGCCTCCACCAGCCGGAACAGGGCGACTTCGAGGGCGAACAGGGCGGGCTGGGCGATGGCGGTCGCGTTCAGCGCGTCCGCGTCCTCGCCCCAGACCACCTCGCGCAGGGACCGGCCCAGGTGCGGGTCGGTCTCCGCGCACACCGCGTCGAAGGCCTCGGCGAACACGGGGAAGGATCCGTACAGTTCGCGGCCCATTCCCAGCCGCTGGGCGCCCTGTCCCGTGAAGAGGAAGGCCGTCTTGCCGTCCTGGGCCGCGGCGGCGCCCGCGAGCTGCTCCAGCGAGCGGGAGAGCTCGGCGCGGTCGGCGCCGAGGGCGACTGCGCGGTGCTCCAGGGCGGCGCGTCCGGTGGCCAGTACGTCGGCGGCGGGGGCGAGTTCCTCGTCGGAGAGTTCCGCGAGGCGCTCGCGCAGGCGGTCGGCCTGGGCCCGCAGGGCCTCGGGGGTGGCGCCGGAGACCACCCAGGGAAGGGCGGGGAGCCCGGTCCCGGCCGCGGCGGCCCTCGCCTCCTGCGCCTCCTGCTCGGGCGCCTGCTCGATGATCACGTGGGCGTTGGTGCCGCTGATCCCGAAGGAGGACACACCGGCCCTGCGCACCCCGCCGGACGCCACCCATGCGCGGGCCTCGGTGAGCAGTTCCACCTCACCGGCCGACCAGTCCACCTGGTCGGACGCCGTCTCGGCGTACAGGGTCCGCGGCAGCACGCCGTGGTCCATCGCCTTGACCATCTTGATGATGCCCGCGACACCGGCCGCGGCCTGCGTGTGCCCCATGTTCGACTTGATGGAACCGAGCCACAGCGGCCGCCCCTCGGGGCGTTCCTGCCCGTACGTCTCCAGCAGGGCCTGCGCCTCGATCGGGTCGCCCAGCCGGGTACCCGTGCCGTGCGCCTCGACCACGTCGACCTCGGCCGCCGTCAGTCCGGCGTCCGCCAGTGCCTGGCGGATCACCCGCTGCTGCGCGGGGCCGTTCGGGGCGGTCAGGCCGTTGGAGGCGCCGTCCTGGTTGAGTGCCGAGCCGCGCACGACGGCCAGTACCCGGTGTCCGTTGCGCCGCGCGTCCGAGAGCCGCTCCAGGAGCAGCACGCCCGCGCCCTCGCCCCAGCCCGTACCGTCCGCGCCCTCTCCGAAGGACTTGCAGCGGCCGTCGGCGGCGAGACCGCGCTGGCGGCTCATGTCGAGGAAGGTGTCCGGGGTGGACATGATGGTGACACCGCCGGCGAGGGCCAGCGAGCACTCGCCGGAGCGCAGCGAGCGCGCGGCCATGTGCAGGGCGACCAGCGAGGAGGAGCAGGCCGTGTCCACGCTGACCGCCGGGCCTTCGAGGCCCAGGGCGTAGGAGACCCGCCCGGAGACCACGCTGGCCAGGCTGCCGTTGCCGTGGTAGCCGGCCACGTCCTCGGGGAGCGGGCCGAGCCGCAGCCCCCAGTCGTGGTACATCACGCCGGCGAACACGCCGGTGTTGCTGCCCTTCACGGACCGGGGGTCGATCCCGGCGCGTTCGAAGGTCTCCCAGGCGACCTCCAGCAGCAGCCGCTGCTGCGGGTCCATGGCCTGCGCCTCACGCGGGCTGATCCCGAAGAACGCCGGATCGAACTGGGCCGCGTCGTAGAGGAATCCGCCCTCGGTGGAGTACGTCTTGCCGGGCTTGCCGATCTCCGGGTCGTAGAGGTCGTCCGCCCAGCCCCGGTCGGTGGGGAAGGGGCCGACGGCGTCCGCGCCGTCCGCGACCAGCTGCCACAGCTCCTCGGGCGAGGTCACCCCGCCCGGGTAACGGCAAGCCATGCCGACGATCACGATCGGGTCGGTGTCGGTGGCGGCCTCCCCGCCGGGCGCGGCCGGGGCGGGGGCCGTGGAGGGGGCGGCCGCGCCGACGAGCTTGGTGACGAGGTACTCGGCCAGGGCGGTCGCGGTGGGGTAGTCGAAGGTCAGGGTGGCGCTGAGCCGCAGGCCGGTGGCCGCGCCGAGGCGGTTGCGCAGCTCCACCGCGGCCAGCGAGTCGAAGCCGGTCTCGGTGAACGCCCGGGTCGCGGTGACCTCTTCGGCGCTCTGGTAGCCGAGTACGGCCGCGGCCTCGGTACGGACCAGCCGCAGCACCGTGGCGAGACGGTCGGCCGCCCCGAGTTCCGCGAGCCGCGCGCCGAGCGGCACCTGGGCGTCCGGCACGGAGCCAGAGGACGCCCCGGCCGCCTGGCGGCGTACGGAGCTGCGTACGAGGGCCCGCAGCAGGGTGGGCGTGCCGTCGGAACGGCCGTGTACCGCACGGTGGTTCACGCGTACGGGGACCACCGCCGGCTCGTGGCCGGCCAGGGCCTTGTCCAGCTGGGCCAGGTTCTCCTCGAAGGACAGCGAGTCGAGGCCGAGGCGCTCGATGCGGGTGAGGGCGGCCGCGTCGAGGGTCGCGCCCATGCCGCCGCCGCCGGCCCACAGGCCCCAGGCGAGGGAGGTGACGACCTGGCCGGCCGCCGCGCGGCGGGCGGCCAGCGCGTCGAGGAAGAGGTTTGCGGCGGCGTAGTTGCCCTGGCCCGCGCCGTCGAGGACGGTCGACGCGGAGGAGAAGAGGACGAAGGCGGTGAGGCCGAGGCCCGCGGTCAGCTCGTGGAGGTTCCAGGCCGCGTCCACCTTGGGCCGCATGACGGTGTCGAGCCGCTGTGCGGTGAGGGAGCCGGTCAGGCCGTCGTCGATGACGCCGGCCGCGTGCACCACGGCGCGCAGCGGGTGCGCGGCCGGGATCGCGGCGAGCAGCGCGGCCAGGGCGTCCCGGTCGGCGACGTCCGTGGCGGTGACGGTGGCCTCGGCGCCCAGGGCGGCGAGGTCGGCGACGAGTTCGCGCGCTCCGGGGGCGTCCGGGCCGCGCCTGCTGGTGAGCAGGAGGTGGCGGACGCCGTGCCGCCGGACCAGGTGGCGGGCGAGTTCCGCGCCGACGCCGCCGGTGCCGCCTGTGATCAGTACGGTGCCGGTTCCGTCCCAGGGGGCCGGGCGCTCCTCGGCGGGAGCGGGTACGGCGGCCAGCCTCGGCACGTACGACCCGGTTCCCCGCAGGGCCAGTTCGGGTTCGCTGCCGGCGGCGGCGAGCGCGCGGCCGAGCGAGGCGAGCGCGGCCTCGTCGGTGTCGACGAGGGTGAAGCGGCCGGGGTTCTCCGCCTCGGCCGACCGTACGAGACCCCAGACGGGTGCCTGCGCCAGGTCGACGTCGGTGCCGGGTACGGCCGCGCCGTCGCGGGTGACGACGACCAGGCGGGACTCGGCGTAGCGGTCGTTCTCCAGCCAGGTCCGCAGGGCGGCCAGCGCGTCGGCGGCCACCGTGCGGACGGCGGCGGGCAGGTCACCGTCCGGGGTGGGCAGGGTGCGGTAGACGACGACGGGCGGCACGGGGCCGTCCGCCAGGTCGGCGAGATCCGCGAACTCGGCGAACCCGACCGCGGCGGCGGGCAGTTCGAGGGGGTTCCACTGCACGCGCAGCAGCGGGTCGGGCCGGTCCCCGGCGAGCTGCGCCCCGGTGACGGCGCGCAGCAGCAGCGAGTCGACCCGGGCGACGGGGGAGCCGTCGGCGGTGGCGACGGTGACCGCGAGCTCCTCGCTCCCGCGCGCGGTGATCCGTACGCGCACGGCGGAGGCGCCGGACGCGTACAGCGTGACCCCGTTCCAGGAGAAGGGGATCCAGGTGCCCTCGGGTCGGCTGCCGCGGGCCGCCAGGGCGTGGTCGGCGGGGTGCAGCGCGGCGTCCAGCAGGGCGGGGTGCAGTCCGTAGGCCGCGGCGTCCGCGCGCGCCGGCTGCGGGGGCTCGACCTCGGCGAAGACCTCGCCGTCGCGGAGCCAGGCGGCCTGGACGCCGTGGAAGGCGGGCCCGTAGCCGTAGCCCTCGTCCGCCATGTCGCCGTACAGGGTGCTGACGTCCAGCGGGACGGCGCCCGCCGGGGGCCAGGGGCCGGAGAGGGCGGCGGCGTCCGCTTCCGGGGCGGCGGGCGCCAGGACGCCGGTGGCGTGGCGCACCCAGCCGTCCTCGGCCTCGTCGGCGCCGTCGGCGACGTCGGGGCGCGAGTAGCACTCGACGGCGCGGCGGCCGGCCTCGTCAGGGGCGGCGACGACCACCTGGAGCGCCACTCCGCCCGACTCGGGCAGGACCAGCGGGGACTGGAGCGTCAGCTCCTCGACCAGCGCGCAGCCGGTCTCGGCGCCGGCCCGCAGGGCGAGTTCCACGAAGGCGGTGCCGGGCAGCAGGGTGACCCCGGCGATGGTGTGGTCGGCGATCCACGGGTGGGTACGCAGCGACAGCCGGCCGGTCAGGACGGTGCCGCCGACGCCCGCGAGGTCGACGACGGATCCCAGCAGCGGGTGCTCTGCGGCGAGCTGGCCCAGCCCCGAGGGGTCACCGCCGGCCCGCTCGGGGGCGAGCCAGTAGCGCCGCGTGCGGAAGGCGTAGGTGGGCAGGTCGACGCGGCGGGTGTCGCGTCCCTCGTACACGGCGGCCCAGTCGAGGAGGGCGCCGCGGGTGTGGGCGAGGGCGGCGGCGCCGAGCGCCTCGCGGACCTCGTCCTTGCCGGCGCGCAGCACGGGCGCGAAGACCGTGTCGGCCTCGCGCTCCTCGGGCAGGCAGTTCTGGCCCAGCGCGCTGAGGACCCCGTCGGGGCCGAGCTCCAGGAAGGTGCGTACGCCGCCCTGCCCGGCGAGCCAGTCGACGGCGTCGGCGAACCGGACGGCCTCGCGGACGTGCCCGGTCCAGTAGTCGGGCGAGCGCAGTTCCTCGGAGGTGGCGAGCCGTCCGGTGACGGTGGAGACGATCGGGATGCGCGGCGCGGCGTAGGTGAGGATGCCCGCGACCCGCCGGAACTCCTCCAGCATCGGCTCCATGAGCGGCGAGTGGAAGGCGTGGCTGACCTGGAGCCGCTTGGTCTTGCGCCCCTGGTCGGCGAACCGGTCGGCGAGCGCCCGTACGGCAGTCTCCTCGCCCGAGAGGACCACCGAGTCGGGGCCGTTGACGGCGGCGACGGCGACCTGCTCGCCGAGGTACGGGCGGACCTCCTCCTCGGTGGCCTGTACGGCGACCATGGCGCCGCCCGGGGGCAGCTCCTGCATCAGGCGGCCGCGGGCGGCGACGAGGGTGGCCGCGTCCTCCAGGTTGAGGACGCCCGCGGCGTGGGCGGCCGCGATCTCGCCGATCGAGTGGCCGGCGAGGAAGTCGGGGCGGACGCCCCAGGACTCGACGAGCCGGAACAGGGCGGTCTCGACGGCGAACAGGGCGGTCTGTGCGTAGCGGGTCTCGTCGAGGAGGGCCGCGGCCTCGGAGCCGGGCTCGGCGAAGAGGACGTCCCACAGGGAGGTGTCGAGCTGGAGGTCGAGCCAGCCGATCGCGTCGGCGAGGGCGTCCGCGAACACGGGGTGGGTGTCGTACAGCTGTCGCCCCATGGCCAGGCGCTGGCTGCCCTGGCCGGTGAAGAGGAAGGCGAGGCGCCCGGCGGGGACGGCCCCGGTCCGGGTTCCCGGGGTGCTCCGTCCGTCGGCGAGGGCTCGCAGCCCCTCCAGGAGCTCCTCCCGGTCGGCGGCCAGGACGGTGGCGCGGTGTTCGAGGGCGGCCCGGCCGGTGCCGAGCGAGTGCCCGACGTCGCCGGGGGTTAGCCCGGGCCGTTCGGCCAGGTACTCCGCGAGCCGCGCGGCCTGAGCGCGCAGGCCCTCGTCGGAGCGGCCGGAGACCGGTACGAGGGCGGGTACGGTGCCGGGCGTGAGGGCGTCGGTGCCGGTATCGGCGGGCGCGGGGGCCTCGGTGCCCGTACCGGCCGGCGCGGCGGTGTCCGCCACCGGCTCGCGGGGCGGCTCCTCCACGATGACGTGCGCGTTGGTACCGCTGATGCCGAAGCCGGAGACGCCCGCCCGGCGCGGCCGGTCCTCGTCCGCCGGCCACGGCACGGGCTCGGTGAGCAGCCGTACGGTCCCGGCCGACCAGTCGACGTTCCCGCTGGGGGCGTCGACGTGCAGGGTCTGCGGGAGCACGCCGTGCCGCATCGCCATGATCATCTTCATCAGGCCGGCGACACCGGCCGCGGCCTGGGTGTGCCCCAGGTTGGACTTCACCGAGCCGAGCCACAGCGGCCGGTCCTCGGGGCGGTCCTTGCCGTAGGTGGCGATCAGCGCCCGGGCCTCGATCGGGTCGCCCAGCGTGGTGCCGGTGCCGTGCGCCTCGACCGCGTCGACCTCGTCGCCGGACAGCCCGGCGTCGGCGAGGGCCTGCAGGATGACGCGCTGCTGCGCCGTGCCGCTGGGGGCGGTGAGGCCGTTGCTGGCGCCGTCCTGGTTGACGGCCGATCCGCGGATGACGGCGAGCACCTGGTGTCCGTTGCGGCGGGCGTCGTCGAGGCGTTCCACGACGAGCAGGCCGACGCCCTCGGCGAAGGAGGTTCCGTCGGCGCCCGCGGCGAAGGCCTTGATCTGACCGTCGGGAGCGAGCCCGCGCTGCCTGCTGAACTCGGTGAACAGGCCGGGCGTGCTCAGTACGGTGACACCGCCGGCCAGGGCCATGGAGCACTCGCCGCGGCGCAGCGACTGCACGGCCAGGTGCAGCGAGACCAGCGATCCCGAGCACGCGGTGTCGACGGTGAGCGCCGGACCCTCCAGGCCCAGCGCGTAGGCGACGCGCCCCGAGGTGACGCTGAGCGCGCCGCCGGTGACGAGGTAGCCGGTCAGGCTCTCGGGGGCGTCCTGCACCCGCGGCCCGTACTCGGAGGGGCCGGCGCCGATGAAGACGCCGGTGCGGGTGCCGCGCAGCGAGGTCGGGTCGATGCCGGTCCGCTCCAGCGCCTCCCAGGCGGTCTCCAGCAGCAGCCGCTGCTGCGGGTCCATGGCCAGCGCCTCGCGCGGGCTGATGCCGAAGAACTCGGCGTCGAACTCGGCGGCGTCGTGCAGGAACCCGCCGGTGCGGGTGTAGCAGGTGCCGGGTGCGGCCGGGTCGTCGTCGAACAGCGCGTCGAGGTCCCAGCCGCGGTTGTCGGGGAAGGGGCCGACGGCGGTGCCGCCCCGGGCGACGAGGTCCCACAGCTCCTCGGCCGAGCGGACTCCGCCGGGGAAGCGGCCGCCGATGCCGACGACGGCGATGGGCTCGCCGTCGAAGACCTCGGGGGCGGCCGCGGCCGGGACGGGGTGCGCGGCCACCGGCTCGGCGGGTCCGCCCAGGAGTTCCGTACGGACGTACGCGGCCAGCAGCTCGGGGCTGGGGTGGTCGAACGCGGCGGTCACCGGCAGGCACAGCCCGGTCGCGGCGTTGATCCGGGCGTGCAGGTCGACCAGGGCGATCGAGTCCAGGCCCAGTTCCTTGAAGGAGGTTCCGGTCGCGACCACCGGTTCGGTGTCGGGACGGGCCTTGCGGAGGATGTCGGCGGCCTGCGCACAGACCAGGTCGAGGAGAAGCCTGGACTGCTCGCTCCCGGGAAGTCCGGTCAGCCGGGCGGCCAGTTGGGCCCCCGGGCGGACCTCCGCGCCGGACAAGTCATCAGCGACAGGATCGAAGCCCGCGGACATCTGCACGCTCCCAGCTCGGTATCGATTGCCCCGGGTCAGTTCCGGCCACGGGGTGATCGCACGCTAGGTCGGCCCCGAAGGGGCGCGACACCCCTATCCCCCCAGGTGTTGACCCTGCCCGGCGCCCGCCCGGACCCCGCGCCGGACGCCGCGCGCCCGCCCCGCCCGTGGCGACGTGCCTGCTGGGCGGGGGTGCGGGCGGGTCACCGAGCGGTCAGGGGGGTGGTCGGTGTTCTCCGCGCCCGCCCCGGACGCCTTCAATGACACGCACTGCCCAGTGCGGCTCCGCTTCAGGCGGGCCCCGATGGCCGAAGAGACGGGTGGAGCATGTCAGTTGCCGATGTCAGTGTCCGAGTGGCCGAACTAGGAGCGATCAAGGAGTCCGTCGAGCTGGGGCCGTCCGCGAGCGCCTCCGAGGCGCAGCACGCCCGCGGCAAGCTGACCGTGCGCGAGCGGCTGGACCTGCTGTTCGATCCGGGTACGTTCCGCGAGATCGAGCAGCTGCGCCGGCACCGGGCCACGGGCTTCGGCCTGGAGGACCGCAGGCCGCACACCGACGGCGTGGTGACCGGCTGGGGCAAGGTCGACGGCCGGCGGGTGTTCGTGTACGCGCACGACTTCCGGATATTCGGCGGCTCGCTCGGCGAGGCTCACGCGCAGAAGATCCACAAGGTGATGGACCTCGCGGTGGCGGCGGGCGCCCCGCTGGTGTCGCTCAGCGACGGCGCGGGGGCCCGTATCCAGGAGGGCGTCACCGCCCTCGCCGGGTACGGGGGCATCTTCCGCCGCAACGTGGCCGCGTCCGGGGTGATCCCGCAGATCAGCGTGATGCTCGGGCCGTGCGCCGGCGGGGCGACGTACTCCCCCGCCCTGACGGACTACGTGTTCATGGTGCGCGACATCGCGCAGATGTACATCACCGGCCCGGACGTGGTGCAGGCGGTGACCGGGGAGAAGATCAGCCACAACGACCTCGGCGGCGCGCAGGTCCACTCCTCGGTCTCCGGCGCGAGCGCGTTCCTGTACGACACGGAGGAGGAGTGCCTCGAAGAGGTACGGCACCTGCTGTCGCTGCTGCCGTCCAACAACCGTGAGATGCCCCCCTTCGTGCCCGCCACGGACCCGGCCGACCGCCCGGGCGAGGCGCTGTCGGAGCTGGTGCCGGCCGACCCGAACCGCTCGTACGACATGCGCGCCGTGATCGAGGAGATCGTCGACGACGGCGATCTGTTCGAGGTCCACGCCAACTGGGCGACCAACATCATCTGTGGTCTGGCCCGGCTGGACGGGCACGTGGTGGGCATCGTCGCCAACCAGCCCGCCTCGCTCGCCGGGGTGCTGGACATCCACGCCGCGGAGAAGGCGGCCCGGTTCGTGCAGACCTGTGACGCGTTCAGCATTCCGCTGGTGACCCTGGTGGACGTACCCGGCTTCCTGCCGGGCAGCGACCAGGAGCACAGCGGAGTCATCCGGCACGGCGCGAAGCTGCTGTACGCGTACTGCGCGGCCACGGTGCCCCGGGTACAGGTGATCCTGCGCAAGGCGTACGGCGGCGCGTACATCGTCATGGACTCCCGCTCGATCGGCGCGGACCTGTCGTTCGCCTGGCCCACGAACGAGATCGCGGTGATGGGCGCGGAGGGCGCCGCCAATGTCGTCTTCCGCCGGGAGATCGCCGCCGCGGACGACCCCGAGGCGGCGCGCGCGCAACGCGTCAAGCAGTACCGCCAGGAACTCATGCACCCCTACTACGCCGCCGAGCGGGGCCTCGTCGACGACGTCATCGACCCGGCCACGACCCGGCAGGTGCTGGTGGACGCGCTGGACGCGCTGCGCGCCAAGCACGTGCCGCTGCCCGAGCGCAAGCACGGCAACCCGCCGTTCTGACCGACAACCCCCATGACTGAGGAGCACGCCCGATGAGCGAGCGGGCCGAACCACACATGACGATCGTGCGCGGCGCCCCGGACAGTACGGAACTCGCCGCCGTCCTCCTCGTCCTGCTCTCCGCCGCCCGGCGGCGGGGCGGGGCCGGGGAGGAGACCGCGGCCCGGCCCCGGGCAGCCGCCTGGGGCCCCGCGCGCGGCTGGCGCCCGCCGGGCACCTGGACCGCCCCGTGAGCGGGCCCGGTCCCCACCGAAAGGACACCCACCGAGGATGAACCACACCACGATGACGGCGACGACCGCCACGCCCGTGACCGCGACCCCGGCCGCGCCCAGCGCCTGGCTGCGCCGCTTCCACCCGGCCGAGGAGGCTCCGGTACGACTGTTCTGCTTCCCGCACGCGGGCGGCTCGGCCAGCTACTACTTCCCCGTGTCCCGGGCCCTGTCCCCGCGGGCCGACGTGGTGGCCGTGCAGTACCCGGGTCGCCAGGACCGCCGCCACGAACGGTGCGTGGACGACGTCCGGGGGCTCGCGGACCAGGTGTTCGCGCAGCTGCTGCCGTGGTGCGACCGGCCGGTCGCGCTGTTCGGGCACAGCCTGGGCGCGACGCTGGGCTTCGAGGTCGCGCTGCGGCTGGAGGCGGCCGGCGTCCGGCCCGTGGCCCTGTTCGCCTCGGGGCGGCGGGCCCCCTCGCACCACCGCGAGAACGAGCGGGTCCACCTCGCTCCCGACGAGCAGCTGCTGGCGACGATCAAGCGGATGAGCGGGACGGACCCGGCGGTCCTGGCCGACGACGAGCTGCTGCGGTCGGTGCTCCCGGCGATCCGCGGCGACTACAAGGCCGCGGAGACCTACCGCTACCTCCCGGGCCCCACCCTGACCTGCCCGGTCGTGGTCCTCAACGGGGAGAGCGACCCCGAGGTCACCCCCGAGGAGGCCCGCGGCTGGTCGGGCCACACCGACGGCCCGACGTCCTTCCACTGGTTCACCGGCGGCCACTTCTACCTCAACCAGCACGCCCCCCAGGTGATCGACCTGGTCCGGCAGCAGCTGGCGTGAGACAACGGCGAAGGGTCCGGCCGCCTGGTGGCGGCCGGACCCTTCGTCGTACGGCCTCAGAGATGGAGGCGCGTCCCGTCCGGCGGGATCTCCGCGCCCGCCGCGCGCACCTCGCGGTGGGCCTCGGAGCGCGGATCCGCCATCGGGTTGGTGTTGTTGAGATGGGTGTACGCCCACCTGGTGCCCGGCCGCCCGGCGCGCAGCCGCCGGATGTGCGCCAGGCTGCCGCCCTCCCCGGTCACCGGCAGGTGTCCCATCGCCGCCTGTGCTCCGGTCGCCCCGGCCGTGCCCGTGGCCCCGCCGAACTCCCGCGTCGAATGGAACGTACCGTCGAGCAGGACGTAGCCGGCCCCGGCGGTGAACTCGTCGAAGCCGTCGGGCCACGTGGCCAGGCACGGCGCGTACACGAGGGCCCCGCCCGTGGCCGGGTCCTCGAAGCGGTACGCGACCACCCACGGGCCGTCCCCCGGCCCGTCCGCGGGCAGCGAGCGGGCGTACTTGGGACGTTTGGCGCCGACGGCGAAGGCGCTGACCCGCAGCCCGCCGACGTCCTGCTCCTTGTCGACGGACGTCTCGGACCACTCCCAGCCGCTGTAGCCGCCGAGGATCCCCCGCACCGGGAAGGCTTCTTCCAGCGCCCCGAGGACCGCCCGCGGCGCCCACACCCGCAGCCCGGCCCCCTCGCGGAGCATCATCAGGCCGAGCGTGTGGTCGATCTCGGCGTCCGTGAGGAGCACCCCCCGTACCGGCGTGTCGCGCGGCCCGGGCCCGGCGGCGAGCTCCGGGGTGGCGAGGATCTGCGCGCGGATGTCGGGCGAGGCGTTGACCAGGTACCACGACACCCCGTCGGCGCTGACCGCGAGCCCGTCCTGGCCCCGCGCGGGCGCACCCGACGTACAGACCGGGCAGGCGCAGTTCCACTGCGGGCAGCCGCCCCCCGCGGCGGTTCCGAGCAGGACGGCCCTCATCGGCGTCCCGCCGCAGGTCCGCGCATCACGAGCTCGGGAGGGTTCGGCGAGATGCCCGCCAGCAGCAGGTCCACGGTGCCCCGCCGGTCCGAGCGCGAGCAGACCGGGTCGGTGGCCGCGGCGTCCCCGGTGAGCAGGAAGGCCTGGCAGCGGCAGCCGCCGTGGTCGACGGAGCGCCGGTCGCAGCTGCGGCAGAGGTCGGGCATCCACTCCTCGCCGCGGTAGGCGTTGAAGGAGCCGGACTCGTACCAGATCTCGGACAGCGGCTTCTCGGTGACGTTGTCGAGTTCCAGGGTGGTGATCGCGCCGGCCGCGGGGCAGGGCAGCACGCTGCCGTCGGGGGCGACCGTGAGCTGGATCGCGCCCCACCCGTGCATGCACGGCTTGGGGTAGGGCTCGTAGTAGTCGGCGAGCACGTACACGATCTCCATCGTGCCCTTCAGCCGCTCCATGGCCGCCCGCACGACCGGCTCGGCCGCCGCCAGCTGCTCGCGGGTGGGCATCAGGGCCTCCCGGTTGCGCAGCGCCCAGCCGTAGTACTGGGTGTTGGCGAGCTCCAGCCGGTCCGCGCCCATGCTTGTCGCCAGGTCGATGAAGCCCGCCACCTGGTCGTGGTTGGCGCGGTGCAGCACGGCGTTGACGGTGAGCGGAAGTCCGTGCTTGCGGACCAGCGCGGCGGCGGCGATCTTGTGGTGGTGGGCCTTGGCCCCCGCGAGCCGGTCGCCGCGTGCGGCGTCGGCGCCCTGCACCGACAGCTGTACGTTGTCCAGCCCGCGCTCGACCAGGTCCGCGAGCCGCGCCTCGGTGAGGCCGAGGCCGCTGGTGACGAGGTTGACGTAGCAGCCGAGGCCGCTGACGTGCGAGACGATCTCGGGCAGGTCGGGGCGGGCCAGCGGCTCGCCGCCGGACAGGTGCACCTGCAGGACGCCGATCTCGCGCGCCTGGGTGAACACCTCCAGCCACTGCCCGGTGGTCAGCTCGCGTTCGCGTTCGATGAGTTCCAGCGGGTTGGAGCAGTACGCGCAGTGCAGCGGGCAGCGGTGGGTGAGCTCCGCGAGCAGCCCGAGCGGCGGGGCCGCCGCGGCGGGGCCGCCGCCGGGGGGAGCGGTGGTCAGATCCATCGCACGACGCCCTTCTCGGCGAGCCGCTCAAGGACGGTGCCGACCTCCGTCTCGCGGACGCCGGCGTACCGGGCGCCCAGCGCCGTGGTGATCTGCGGCACGGTCGTGGCGCCGTCGCAGAGTTCGAGTACCGAGACGGCCGTCCCGTTGGGCACGAGCACCCCTTCCGGGTGGAGCACGACATGGGTCTGCCGCGTGTTGTCGTAGATGAGCCGCACTCCGCGGCCGAGCACAGGCCGGTCCACGGCCACTCCTTCTGCAGATCCGGTGGCTACTGGTGCGTGGCTGCGGCGCGTTCGACTGCGTCCAGCATCTGCCACAGCACGTCGCACTTGAACGCGAGCGCGGCGACGGCCGCGTCCTGCTGCTCGCGCGTCGTGCAATGCCGGACGACGATGTCCAAGGTGCCCTTGCCCTCGCCGGACACGGCCTCGATGCGGTCCGTGAAGTAGGCCAGGTCCTCCTGGCGGATCCAGTCGTAGTGCGCGAGCATGTCCGCGACCCTGCGGGTCATCAGGTGCCCGGCGAACATCTCGGTGAGCCCGGAGGCGATGGCCTCGGCCCACGGCCGGGTCCGGGCGAAGTTCACGTACGCGTCGACCGCGAAGCGCACCCCGGGGACCACGTGCCGCTCGTCCAGTACCTCCTCGCGGGTCAGGCCCACGGCCTCGCACAATCGCAGCCAGCGCGCTATGCCGCCCTCGTCGTCCGCAGTCCCGTCGTGGTAGGCCAGCCGGTCCACCCAGGCCCGCCGGATCTCGGGGAGCGGGCAGTTGCTGATGATCGCCGCGTCCTTCTGCGGCAGCATCCGCTGGTAGTACCAGCGGTTGGCGGCCCACAGCCGCATGGCCCGCCGGTCGAGGTCGCCGTCGTGCAGCCGCCGGTGGAAGGGGTGGCCGCCCCAGTAGGAGGAGGACAGCGCGCGCAGCGCGCCGATGAACTCGGTCTCGTCCAGAATTGCCGTTGCCGTCATTGTGTTCTCCCGCCACGGCGGGAGCCGGTCGCCCGGACTCCCGCCCGCCGACAGTCGGTTCACTTCTCCAGACGTGCGGCGTACGCGGTGACCTCGAAGGCCGTCTCGTACGCGACGAAGTCCGGGGTGGTCCACGCCTCGGGGGTCTCCTTGACCTCGGCCATGGGGGTGCTCCTTCGCTCGGTGCCCAACGGTTTCCGCCAGGAACCTATGGTCTGGCCCGGGCGCCGTAGATCCCCTAGTCGCCCCTAATCCCGGACATTCACCCCTGCGGGCCCGCTCCCGGCGGCCGGGGCACAGTCGTGCGCGCCGGGGTGAAACCCGAACGGATGTGGGGCGTTAGAAGGACGGACCGCCACGCCCCGCCAGGTGTGGCCTGCGGTGGTACGAGTACGAGGAGCGAGATGAGAGTCCCGATGCCGGCCCGGCGCGGCCGCGTGAAGCTGGCGGCCAGATGCCGGTGGGCCACGGAGGCCCCCGCCTTCGGGCTGGCCGTCTTCTGCGTGATCCTGCTCAACGCGGCGCTGATGGGGGTGGAGACCTACAGCGGGCTGGCCGCGGAGTACCGGCAGCTGCTCGGGGCCGCGGAGGACGGCTGCCTCGTCCTGTTCACGCTGGAGATGCTGCTGCGCATGGGCGCGCACGCGGACAAGCCGAAAGCATTCTTCCGCGACCCGTGGAACCTCTTCGACCTCGCCATCGTGGCCTCCGCCTTCGTCCCCGTGATCCGCGAGAACACCACCCTCCTGCGGATGCTGCGGCTGGCCCGCGTCCTGCGCACCGCGCGGTTCCTGCCGCACCTGCGCATCCTGCTGATCGCCGTCGGCCGCAGCCTGCCGGGCACCGCCAGCTTCCTGTTCGTCGGCGCGCTGGTGCTGTACGTGTACGCCATGGTCGGCTGGGTCTGCTTCGCCGGCTCCGACCCCCAGCACTACGGCTCGGTGGGCCGCGCCATGCTCACGCTGTTCCTGCTGACCACGCTCGACGGCCTCACCGACGCCGTCCGCGCGGGGCTGCAGATCTCCCGCCTCAGCATCATCTACTACGCCTCCTACGCCCTGCTGGCCTCCTTCGTGCTGGTCAACGTGCTCATCGGTGTCGTCCTCAACTCGCTCGACGAGGCGCGTGAGATGGAGGCGGAGGCCGCCCGGGTCCCGGCGCCGGCCCCGGACCCCGACGCGGGCGGGCAGGACGTCAGGGAGCGGATCGCCACCGCCCGCCGCGCGCTGGACGAGATCGAGGCGAGCCTCGCCGCGGCGCACACCGGGCCGGCCCGGCAGCTGGAGGCCTCCCACACCGGTTCCTGAGAGGTACGCGGGCGCGGCTCAGCCGCGGGGGACGACCGTCCCCAGGACCTGGGGCAGGGGGTAGCAGTCGGCGGAGACCACGGACGCGTGGTGTCCGGCGAGGAGCGCGAGCCGGTCGCGTGCCTGCGCCTCGGTCGGGCGGGTGGAGTCGATGGCCGGGGCGACGTTGTGGGCGTCGGTGGCGATCAGCAGGTAGTGGTTGCGGTCGTACCGGCCGGTGTCGATGGAGCCCGACGCGTACGCGCTCGCGTCCCCGTCGAACACCACGAACCAGGGGCGCAGCGAGGCGTCGGCGTACGACCCGGGGGTCGCCCGCCTCGGCCCGGTGGACCGCCGGGAACGCGGCGGCCTGGCCGAGCCGGCCCTGGGCCGCGAGGGAGCGCAGGTGGGTGGCGTACTCGCGGTCGGTCCACAGGGTGTCGGAGCCGTTGCCCTCCTCCAAGGTGCCGGGGATCAGCTCCACGATGAACTTCCCGGCGAGCGCGGCGCGGCCGGGCCAGGCCCCGGAGCGCGCGGCGGTGTCGAGGTCGGGGTGGCCGGCGGCCAGCTGGCCGGGGCGGTAGACGGCGTCGCCGAGCTTGCCGGTCAGCAGCGCGTCGAGCTCGGCAGGACCGCGCCCGAGTTGGCGGCGAAGCCGTCCTTGAGTTCCAGCTTGAGGACGACGGGCCGGTGGCCGGGGTGGGCGTCGTGCCAGCTGCGGATGCCGGAGAGGCAGCCCGCCAGGTTCTGGTTGCGGGACTTGGTGCGCAGCTGGGCGGGCGAGGTGGCGTTCTCGCAGTTGCTGTCGTTGCCTGGGGGTCCCCCCGGACGGAGTCTGGGGGAGGGTTGTCGTGGGAGACCCGCCACGAGCTGCCGAAGAAGTTGGTCCACACGTCGAGTTCGAGCATGGCGGCGCCCGAGTCCAGCGCTCGGCGAAGTACGGGTACTTGCCTTCTCGTAGGCGTTGTGCACGCCGACTCCGGTCGATCCCGCGTACGGGAGGCCGTCGGAGGCGCCGGTACCCGCCGCGCCGGCCGGGGCCGCGCCCAGTACGAGGGCCACGGCTGCCAGTCCGGCCGTCACCGCGCCCGCCATCCGGTTGCGCAATCTCATTCTTTCGGCTCCTGTCGGTCCGTCCCGTGCTGCTCAAGTCGGGTTGGGGGTAGGCGAGTTGCATGACACGCGGAAGGCCGGGGAGTGACGCGGGGGCGGCCGGGAACCGCTGTGAGCACCGACACGTCCGGATTTCGGAACCCATCCCGCCCGACTCCCCATCGAACGGAGCGTCGGACGCGTATGCGGGGCGGGGAGTGCCACATGTTCAACAAGGTTCACGGGCGGGCCGTACGGGCCTCCGTGCTCGTCGGCGGCCTCGGCGCGCTGGCCGTCGTGGGCGCCGGGTACCTGTGGGAGCTGCGCGGCGTCGCCGCCCACCGTGCGGACGGGGATGTGACGCAGGGCGTCTACCAGCAGGATCCCGAGCGCGCCGACCGGACGGCGGCCGCCGTGCTGGACGGGATGGTCCGCGAGGTCCCGGACCCGCCGACGGACGGCAAGGCCTTCGCCGGCAGCGGCCCCGCGGCGCACTGGAGGTCGGCCGGGTGGAAGCCCTCGACCCCCCTGGAGGCCCGGCCGGCGCCCGCCGAGCCCGCCGTCGGAGCGCTCTTCTCCCCCGGCGACGACGGCGACCCCGACCACCACTGCTCGGCCGTGGTGGTCCACTCCCCCGGCGGCGACCTCATCGCCACCGCCGCCCACTGCGTGTACACGGGCGGCTTCCGCACCAACCTCGCCTTCGCCCCCGGCTACTCGGACGGCGCGGCTCCGTACGGGATCTGGGTGCCCACCCGGATCGACGTGGACCCCCGCTGGACCGAGGACCAGGACCCCGACCTCGACGTCGCTTTCGTCCGGCTGCGCCGGCCCGGCTACCCCGGCCAGCGGCTGGAGGACGTCACCGGGGCCGAGGAGCTGGGCGTGCGGCCCGAACTCCCCGCGCCCGCACGGCTCGTGGGCTACCCGAACACCTCCGAGCAGCCGGTGGACTGCCGCAACACCGCCCGGGCCGCCGGGCCGACGCAGCTGCGCCTGGACTGCGCGGACGTGCCCAACGGCACGAGCGGCGGCCCGGTGCTGACCGACGGGCACACGCTGATCGGGGTGATCGGCGGCCTGGACGGCGGGGGCGACGACGAGACCTCGTACAGCAGCTACTTCGGCGACGGGGTCCGGGCCCTGTACGAACGCGCCACGAAGTCCTCGTAGTTCCCCGGGCGGCGGGCCCTAGCGGGCGTACGAGCCGATGCCGACCAGGCAGTACACGTACTCGTTGATGACCCTGCCGTTGATGGTGTAGCGGTGGGAGAAGGCGTACTGGGTCCTGGGGTTGCCGTTGCAGCGGTCCAGTTCCGACGTGAAGGGGATGGATTCGATCACCCGGTAGTGCGCGTCGGACGCCGAGCAGGAGACCTCGTCGATGTCGTCGACCCGCTGGGCCGTCGTCGAGTCCGGCAGGCTCCCGTCGAGGCAGGTGCCGCGGTCGTACGGGGTGGGCTCCGGGCTGGGTAATTCCAGGCTGGGTACCGGGACGGCCACCCGGCCGGACGGGGCGACGGGCTCGGCGCTCCAGGGTCTCGGCGACGCGGTGGGCGCCCGACTCGCGGTCTCGGTGGGCGCTCCGGAGGCGGAGACCCCGCCGTCGACGTCGTCCCCGCCGCTCAGCACGGCGGCGATGCCGATGGCCAGCACCACCAGGACCGCGAACGCCACCAGGCAGCCGCGGCCGCCCGTCGTGGGGGCGGCGCCGGGCCGGGGCGTCCCCGCGGCGCCGGCCCCGGCTCCGGCTCCGGCTCCGGCTCCGGCCACCCGGATGCGCAGCAGCACCTCGGCGCCACCGCCGCGGGTCCGGACGAGGTCGCCATCCCGGGTGCGCGGGATGCGGACACGCGTCGGGCCGGCCGGCAACTGGACGGTGACGATCACACCGTGGGCGGCCTGCTGCGGGGTGAGCTGGATGGGGATCTCCTGCGACGACACCGGCTGCTCCAGGGGATGAGGGGGGCGGGTGCACACGGGTCCGGCTGACTGCCCAGTGTGGCGCGCCGGCCGATTCCATGGAGGGTCTTTCTAGAAAGATCTTCTAGTTTCAGGTCTTGCTAGGCTCTCAGCGCCCCACAGATCACAGAAACACCGCGACGGACACCGACGGGATCCCACATGTCTCCTAAGCAACAACGCGGCGAGGCCACCGTCGACTTGATCCTGACCGCCGCACTGCGGGTGTTCGCCGAGTCCGGCCAGCAGGGGTTCACGGTGAACGCGGTCGTCGCGGCCAGCGGTGTGAGCCTGGGCAGCCTCTACCACCACTTCGGCAGCTTCGACGGCCTGGCCGCCGCCCTCTACATCCGGTGCATGGACCAGCTGTGCGACGAGATGGTGGCCGCACTGACCCGGTGCCGGACCGCGCGCACCGGCGTCCAGGCGTGGGCGGCGTCCTACCTTCGCTTCACCGAGGAACACCGGGACGTCGCACTGTTCCTGCACGCCTCGGCCTACTCGGGCTACCTCGTGGCCCACGCCGAGGAGATCGGCGCGGCCAAGGCGGAGAAGTTCGCGGCCATCATGCAGTGGATGGGGGTGCGCATGGAGCGCGGCGAGGTCGCCCCCCTCCCGGCCTCCGTGATCGAGGTCATGGTCATGGGGCCGCTCACCGAGGTCGCGCGCCGGTGGCTGTCCAGCACCTACGAGATCGACCTGGCAGAGGCCGCTCGCTACCTCCCGGACCTCATCTGGCGCTCCCTGCGCCCGGATTAGACTGGGTGGTTGTCCGGAGTGTCGTCCATGCCACCGATTGTCCGGCGGCAGGGGCGCCGCGGTCAGGTCCCGTCCGGGGCGCCCTGAGGCGCGCGGGGGCGGACGGGGGCGCTCAGGAACGGCTCCGCGCCCCCAGCGGAATCAGCGTGTCCGGCGGGTCAGCGCGGCAGGCGGATCAGCGCGGCAGGCGGATCAGCGCGGCAGGGACGCGTACGAGACTCCCGTGAGCTTCTCGGAGGCGGCCCAGAGCAGTTCGCCCGACGTGTCATCGAAGGTCCGCTTCGCCCTCCAGGAGCGGACGGGCGCCCCGCGCCAGCCGAACCTCGGCCCGATGAAGTCGTCGGACCGGACCCCGGGCGCGGTGGCCGCGTAGAGCGTGGGCAGCGCACCCGAGGACGCCGGCTGCGCGACGAACGCGTTGCCGAACGCCGCCACGCGCGAGTTGAAGGTGGGGCCCTCCAGCTTCGACGCTCCGGCGTGGAGGTTGGAGGAGGCGTAGCCGGGGTGCGCGGCAGCCGCGACGAGGGTGGAGCCGGCGGCGGCGAAGCGCCGGGCCAGCTCGTGCGTGAAGAGCAGATTGGCGGTCTTGGAGCGGCCGTAGGCGATCCAGCGCCGGTAGCCGTGCTCGCCGTCCAGGTCGTCGAGGTCGATGTCGGCCAGCGCGTGGAATCCGCTGGAGACGTTCACGATCCGGGCACCCGGCGCAGCGGCCCGCAGCCTCGGCAGCAGCAGCCCGGTGAGCGCGAAGTGCCCGAGGTGGTTGACCCCGAACTGGGTCTCGAACCCGTCGGCGGTCCGCCCGAACGGCAGCGCCATCACGCCCGCGTTGTTGACCAGCAGGTCCAGCGACCGGCGCCGCTGCCCGTAGCCCTTGGCGAACTCCCGTACGGAAGCCAGGTCGGCGAGGTCGAGTGGGGCGAACTCCACCTCTGCGCCCGGCACTTCGGAACGGATCCGGACCTCGGCGGCGCGCCCGCGCGCGGCGCTGCGGCAGCCCAGGACGACCGAGGCACCGCGCCGGGCGAGCTCGCGGGCGGTGACGTAGCCGATCCCGCTGTTGGCCCCCGTGACGACCGCGGTCCGGCCGCTCTGGTCGGGGATGTTCGTGGCGTTCCAGCCGGGCATGGCGGGCTCCCTCGCGATCGATGGGCTGAAAGCGACAGTAGACGGGCCGGGTCCGGGCGCGGGAGCGGGGGTGGTACGGACGGGCGTACGCGCAGGCCAGTAGGCTGCGGTCCGCCCGCCTTCCGCTTTCTCCTTCCCCTTCCGAGGTACCGCGCAGTGAGCTCCGCACCGCCCCCCATCCCCCTCACGGTCGTCGGCCTCGGCGCCGACGGCTGGGCCGGGCTCAGCGCCGCCGCGCGCTCGGCGCTGTCCAGTGCCGAGGTGCTGATCGGCGGCCCGCGCCAGCTGGACCTGCTGCCGGCCGACCTGTGCCCCGGGCAGCGGGTGGCGTGGCCGAGCCCGCTGCGGCCGGCCGTGCCGAAGCTGATGGCCGAGCACGCGGGCCGCCGCATCGCGGTGCTGGCCAGCGGCGACCCCATGTTCTACGGGATCGGCCGGGCCCTCGCGCAGGAGCTGGGGCCACAGGCCCTGCGGGTGTACCCGCACCCCTCCTCGGTCTCCTACGCCTGCGCCCGCCTGGGCTGGCCGGTCGAGGACACCGAGGTGGTCACGGTCGTCGGCCGCCCGGTGGCCCGGCTCGCGGCCGCGCTGTACGAGGGGCGGCGCGTGCTGGTGCTCAGCGCCGGCGCGGCGTCCCCGGAAGAGATCGCCGCCCTGCTCCGGGAGCGGGGCTTCGGCCCGAGCCGGATCCGGGTGCTGGAGCAGCTCGGCTCCGAGCGCGAGGACGCGTACGAGGGCCTCGCCGACGGCTGGGACCACCCGCCGGGCGACCCCCTGAACGTGGTGGCCGTGGACTGCCGCCGTGACACCTCGCACCCGGCGCCCCGGCTCGGCGCGACCCCGGGCCTGCCGGACGCCGCGTACGAGCACGACGGACAGCTCACCAAGCGCCGGGTCCGGGCCGCGACCCTGTGCGCGCTGGCCCCGGCCCCCGGCGAGCTGCTGTGGGACATCGGCGGCGGCTCCGGCTCCATCGGCATCGAGTGGATGCGCACGCACCCCTCCTGCCGGGCGGTGGCCGTGGAGCGCGTCCCGCAGCGGGCAGCCCGGATCACCCGCAACGCGGCGGCGCTCGGCGTGCCCGGGCTGCAGGTCGTCGTCGGCGCCGCGCCGGACGCCCTCGCCGGCCTCCCCGCCCCCGACGCGGTGTTCATCGGCGGCGGGCTGACCGCGCCGGGGCTGCTCGACGCGGCCTGGGCGGCGCTCGCACCCGGCGGCCGGCTCGTGGTCAACACGGTCACCCTGGAGTCGGAGGCGGTACTCACCGACCGCTACCGGCGCCACGGCGGCGAACTGGTGAAGCTCTCGGTCGCGCACGCGGTGCCGGTCGGTGGTTTCACGGGCTGGCGCCAGGCCATGCCGGTCACCCAGTGGTCGGTGACGAAGTCGACGAACGAGAAGGAACTCTGACATGACCGTGTACTTCATCGGTGCGGGCCCCGGCGCCGCCGACCTGATCACGGTGCGCGGTGCCCGGACCCTGGCCGCCGCCCCGGTCTGCCTGTACGCGGGCAGCCTCGTCCCCCGCGAACTGCTCGCAGAATGCCCTGCGGACGCCCGGCTGGTGGACACCTCGCAGCTGAACCTGGACGAGATCGTCGCCGAGTGCGTACGGGCGCACGCGGCGGGCCAGGACGTGGCGCGGCTGCACTCCGGTGACCCCTCCATCTTCAGCGCCGTCGCGGAGCAGATGCGGCGGCTCGACGCGGCCGGCATCCCGTACGAAGTGGTTCCGGGCGTACCGGCCTTCGCCGCGGCGGCCGCGGCGCTGAAGCGGGAGCTGACCGTGCCCACCGTCGGCCAGACGGTGATCCTGACCCGGATCGCCCAGCAGGCCACCCCGATGCCGCCCGGCGAGGACCTGGCCACCTTGGGGCGCAGCGGCGCGCTGCTGGTGCTGCACCTGGCCACCCGCTACGTGGACCGGGTCGTCGACGAACTGCTGCCGCACTACGGGGCCGCGTGCCCGGTGGCGGTGGTGGCGATGGCCAGCCGCCCCGACGAGCTGATCCTGCGCGGCACCCTGGCCGACATCGCGGCCCAGGTGAAGGAGCACGGGCTGGTCCGCACCGCGGTCATCGTGGTGGGCCGCACGCTCGGCGCGGAGCAGTTCCGGGACAGCCACCTGTACTCCCCCGAACGCGACCGGCATGTCTGCTGAACCGGGGCCCCGGCGGCACGTCCTGATCCTGGGCGGCACGACGGAGGCCCGCCGCCTCGCGGAGGCCCTGGCGGGCGACCCCTCGTACCGGGTGACCAGCTCGCTGGCGGGCCGGGTCGCCGCGCCGGTGCTCCCGCCGGGCGAGACCCGGATCGGCGGCTTCGGCGGCATCGTGGGCCTCGCGACCTGGATCATCGTCCACGACGTCACGCACGTCGTCGACGCCACCCACCCCTTCGCGGAGCGGATGAGTTTCCACGCGTCCGAGGCGCAGGCCCTCACGGGCGTCCCGCTGCTGGCGCTGCGGCGCCCCGGCTGGACGCCGGAGCCGGGCGACGACTGGACCTTCGCGGACTCCCTCGACGCGGCGGCCGGCCTGCTCCCCGCGCTCGGCAGCCGCGCCTTCCTGACCACCGGCCGGATGGGCCTGCACACCTTCGCGCACCTCACCGACACCTGGTTCCTGGTGCGTTCGGTGGATCCGCCCCAGTCGCCGATGCCGCCGCGACTCGAAGTCCTGCTCGCCCGCGGCCCGTTCACCCTCGACGACGAACGGGAGCTGCTCGCCCGCCACCGGATCGACGTCCTGGTCACCAAGGACAGCGGCGGCTCCGCGACCGCCCCGAAGCTCACCGCCGCCCGCGAGGCCGGCATCCCGGTCCTGGTCGTCCGCCGCCCCCCGGTCCCGCAGGGTGTGACGGAGGCCGGTTCGGTCCGGGCCGCCACGGACTGGCTGCGCACACAGGACTGAGGCGGTACCGGATCCCGGCACCGCCTCAGGTCATGCGTTCAGCCCGTCACGGGTAACGGCGCGGGGTCCAGGTGATCCGTGAGCCGTCGGCGCGCTCGGTGACCTGGGTCTGCGAGGAGCCGATCAGCAACAGGGTGCGCATGTCCACCTCGGACGGCTCCAGTTCGGCGAGCGTGACGATCCGCACCGACTGCTCCGGGCCGCCGACGTCGCGCGCGACGACCACCGGCGTCCCGGGCGAGCGCAGCTCCAGCAGCAGCTCGCGGGCCTTCGCCACCTGCCAGGTCCGGCTGCGCGAACCGGGGTTGTACAGGGCGAGCACCAGGTCCGCCGAGGCGGCCGCGCGCAGCCGCTCCGCGATGACCTCCCAGGGCTTGAGCCGGTCGGACAGCGAGATGGTGGCGTAGTCGTGGCCGAGCGGCGCCCCGGCCGCGGCAGCCGCCGCGTTGGCCGCGGTCAGCCCCGGCAGGACCCGTACGGGCACGTCCTTGTACTCCGCCTGCCCGGCGACCTCCAGGACCGCCGTGGCCATGGCGAAGACCCCGGGGTCGCCTCCGGAGACCACGGCCACGCGCTGTCCGCGCCGGGCCAGGTCGAGGGCGAACTCGGCGCGTTCGGACTCCACCTTGTTGTCGGAGCCGTGCCGGATCTGGCCCGGCCTGGCCGGGACCCGGTCCAGGTAGGTCGTGTAGCCGACCAGCACCTCGGCGTCGGCCAGCGCCCGCCGGGTCTCGGGGGTCAGCCACAGCGGGCCCGCCGGGCCGGTGCCGACGACCACGACCTCGCCGGGGCCGGACGGCACGCTGCCCGGGTTGCCGATCCGGCTGGGGACGACGGCGACGGCGAAGTACGGGACGGACCCGGGCTCGATGCCGGCGAGGACTCCGGTGCGCTCCCCGGCCATGGTGGCGCGCTCGACGTAGCGCGCCTCGGCGAGCCGGCCGCTCTTCTCCATCGCCCCGCGCACGGCGGGGAAGGTCCGGCCGAGCTTCATCACGACGGCCGAGTCGGTGGCGGCCAGGCGGGCGGCGAGCTCGTCCTCGGGCAGGGTGCCGGGGAGGATGGTCAGGACCTCCTCGCCCTCGACGAGCGGGGTGCCGAGCCGGGCGGCGGCGGCGCTCACCGAGGTGACCCCGGGGATCACCTCGGTCTCGTACCGGTCCGCGAGCCGCTTGTGCATGTGCATGTACGAGCTGTAGAAGAGCGGATCGCCCTCCGCGAGCACGGCGACGGTCCGGCCGGCGTCCAGGTGTACGGCGAGGCGGGCGGCGGCGGACTCGTAGAACTCCTCCATCGCGCCCTGGTAGCCGCCGGGGTGGTCGGTGGTCTCGGTGGTGACCGGGTAGACCAGCGGCTCCTCGATGTGGTCGGCGCGCAGGTGCTTCGCGGCGATCGAGCGGGCGATGGACCGGCCGTGGCGGGCGCTGTGATAGGCGACGACGTCGGCCCCGGCGATCACCTCGACCGCGCGCAGCGTCATCAGGGAGGGGTCACCGGGCCCGAGCCCCACGCCGTAGAGGCGTCCGGCGCTCATTCGGCCACGCTCGCGATGGCGTTGAGGGCAGCGGCGGCGATCGCGCTGCCGCCGCGGCGGCCGCGCACGATCAGGTGGTCGAGCCCCGACGGGTGCGCGGCGAGGGCGTCCTTGGACTCGGCGGCGCCGATGAAGCCGACGGGCACGCCGATGACGGCGGCCGGGCGCGGAGCGCCCTCCTCGATCATCTCCAGCAGCCGGAAGAGCGCGGTCGGCGCGTTGCCGACGGCGATCACGGAACCCTCCAACAGGCCACGGTCGCGCCAGACTTCGAGGGCGGCGGCGCTGCGCGTGGTGCCCATCTTCGCGGCCAGGTCCGGTACCGCCGGGTCGGAGAGGGTGCAGATCACCTCGTTGTCGGCGGGCAGCCGCTTGCGGGTGACCCCGCTGGCGACCATCTGCACGTCGCACAGGATCGGCGCGCCCGCCTCCAGGGCGGCGCGGGCCCGCAGCACCACGTCGGGCGTGTACCCCAGGTCGCGGGGCAGGTCGGTCATCCCGCAGGCGTGAATCATGCGCACCGCGACCTGGGCGACCGAGGCGGGCAGCCCGGAGAGGTCCGCCTCGGCGCGGATCGTGGCAAAGGACTGGCGGTAGATCGCGGCGCCGTCCTTCTCGTACTCGAACACGGTGTACTCGCTCATTTCTTCACTGCGGCTTCGGACACTGGGCGTTGGTTGCGGGCGGCGGCGAGAGCCGCCGCGAGGTCGTTGGGCGCCACCGGGTCCGCGCCGAGCCGGTACCCGTCGGGCGTGGCCACCACGTCCACCCAGGCGGCGGCGCGCGGGCGCCCGCAGCGGCGCTCGCACCCGGACCAGTGGACGGGCAGCGGCCCGCGCGTCCGCTCGGCGACGGCTCGCGCGTCGGCGCGCACGTCGGCCAGGGACTTGGCGCAGCCGGGCCGGCCGGTGCAGGCGGTGACGGACTCCCAGGGGCTGTCGGGCGTGGTGACGAGCCCGGCGGGGCGGGCGGCGGTGTCGGTGACGACGATGCTGCGCCACGGTGTGATCCGCAGGTCGCCGGGCAACTCCCGCCACTGCGCGGTGCCGAGCCGGCCGAGGGGGACCAGTACGCAGAGCGCGCCCGCGTGCACCCCGGGAGCGGGCGGGTCCGCGTACGGGCGGGGCGCGTCGGGGACGTACCGCGCGCGGATCCCCCTGCTCTCCAGCCGGGCGGCGAACTCCTGGGCGTCCAGGGCGTGTTCGGCGGGAAGTTCGGCGATCCGCCAGGCCCGGGTTCCGGCGGCGGCCGCGGCGTCGAGGAAGCGGAGGGCCGCCTGAAGCCCGGCCTGCGCGGCGTCGGCGGCGGCCACGTCGACGGCGTCGGGCGCCGAGCCGAGCCGGACCAGCACGCGGCCGCCCCTCTGGGCGAGCAGGGTCACGTCGGGGTCGAGGGCGGCCACGTCCCCGCGCCCGTCGTCGACGGCGAACAGGAACCTGCCGGACAGGGCGGCGGCCTTCGGTTCGGCGCAGAGCGCCTCGTCCAGGGCGCGGACCGGAGCGGGGTCGGCGAGGGGGGTGGCGACGATGTTGCGGATCCGCTCGTGGCCCGGCGCGGGCAGCAACCCGGCCGTGTCGAGCAGTTCGGCCAGCTGGGCGCCGCAGCCGTCGAGGAGCCCGCGCAGTTGCACGTTCCCGCGCGAGGTCAGCTCCAGGTGACCGTCCCCGAACCGGTCGGCGGCGTCCGCCAGCGCGGCGGCCTGCGCGGCGCCGAGCAGCCCGCCCGGGATCCGGACCCGCGCCAGGAACCCGTCGTCCGCCGGGTGCAGCCGCAGCGCGCCGGGGCAGGCGTCACCGCGCTCCCGTATGACGGGTTCGTCCCGCGATGCGGAGGAAGGGGGCTGGGGCATGGCGGCGAGCATACCGACGATTCCCCTCCCCCGACCTGTGTCCGTCACCACCCCGCCCCCTCCCACCGCCTCAACCGTCCCACCAGCACAGTCCAGCCGGATCCGGCCTCACCGGCGTTTGAGGCGCGGGGGTCCGGGGCAGAGCCCCGGCGACGATGCCGCGCGGACCACCCCCACTCCCGGCCAGCGCAAAGGCCCCCTAGGATGACCTCCGGCGGACCACTCGGCCCGCCATCGCCGAGGACGGCGACATGGGAGGAAGCCCGGTGAGATTCCGGCGCGGTCCCGCCACTGTGAACCCTGCGGAGCGATCCACGGGGTGAGTCAGGAACTCCCGCCGCCCTCACTGCCCGGGGCGCGGAAACCCCGAGGAAGGCCTGCCGCCGCATGATCCTGCTGCTGTCGACGTCCGACACCGATCTGCTCAGCGCCCGCGCCGCGGACGGCCCCGTCCCGTACCGGTTCGCGAACCCCTCCCGCCTCCCCCTCGACGACCTCCCCGGCCTCCTCGACGGCGTCGACCTGGTCGTCGTACGCCTCCTGGGCGGCCTCCGCGCCTGGCAGGACGGCCTCGACCTGCTCCTCGCCCCCGGCCAGACCCGCCCGGTCGTGGTCCTGACCGGCGAACAAGCCCCGGACGCCCAGCTGATGGAGGCCTCCACGGTCCCGATCGGCATCGCGGCCGAGGCCCACGGCTACCTCGCGCACGGCGGCCCCGCCAACCTCGGCCAGCTGGCCCGCTTCCTGTCCGACACGGTCCTCCTCACGGGCCACGGCTTCGAGCCGCCCGCCGCCGCCCCCACCTGGGGCCCCCTGGAGCGCACCGCGCAGCGGACGTCCGGCCCCCGGGTCGCCGTGCTCTACTACCGCGCCCACCAGATGAGCGGCAACACCGCCTTCGTGCACACCCTGTGCGAGGCCATCGAGGCCAAGGACGCGCAGGCGCTCCCGCTCTACGTCTCGTCGCTGCGCACCCCGGAGCCCGAGCTGCTGGCCGAGCTGGAGGGGGCCGACGCCGTCGTCACCACCGTCCTCGCGGCCGGCGGCACCCGCCCCGCCACCGCCTCGGCGGGCGGGGACGACGAGTCCTGGGACGCGGGCGCGCTCGCGGCGCTCGGCGTGCCGATCCTCCAGGCGCTGTGCCTGACGGGCTCGCGCAGCAACTGGGAGGAGAACGACGAGGGTCTGTCGCCCCTCGACGCCGCCACCCAGGTCGCCGTTCCCGAGTTCGACGGCCGTCTGATCACCGTCCCGTTCTCCTTCAAGGAGCTCGACGAGGACGGCCTGCCCGCCTACGTGGCCGATCCCGAGCGGGCCGCCCGGGTCGCGGGAATCGCCGTACGCCACGCCCGGCTGCGGCACATCGACCGCCGCGACAAGAAGGTCGCCCTGGTCCTCTCCGCCTACCCCACCAAGCACTCCCGAATCGGCAACGCGGTCGGCCTGGACACCCCGGCCAGCGCCGTGGAGCTGCTGCGCACCCTCATCGCCGGCGGCTACGACTTCGGCCCCGCCGACGAGATCCCCGGCCTGGTCTCGGGCGACGGCGACGAGCTGATCCGGGCCCTGATCGAGGCCGGCGGCCACGACCAGGACTGGCTCACCGAGGAGCAGTTGGCCCGCAATCCGGTCCGCATCCCGGCCGCCGACTACCGGCGCTGGTTCGCCGAGCTGCCCGCCGAGCTGCGGGGCAGCGTGGAGGAGCACTGGGGTCCGGCCCCGGGCGAAATGTTCGTCGACCGCTCGCGCAACCCCGAGGGCGACATCGTCCTCGCGGCCCTGCGTCGCGGCAACCTGCTGATCCTGATCCAGCCGCCTCGCGGTTTCGGCGAGAACCCGATCGCGATCTACCACGACCCCGATCTGCCGCCGTCGCACCACTACCTGGCCGCGTACCGCTGGATCCAGGCCCGCGCCGAGGACGGCGGCTTCGGCGCCGACGCGATGATCCACCTGGGCAAGCACGGCAACCTGGAGTGGCTGCCGGGCAAGAACGCCGGTCTGTCGGCGGCCTGCGCGCCCGACGCCGCCCTCGGCGACCTGCCCCTCATCTACCCGTTCCTGGTCAACGACCCGGGCGAGGGCACCCAGGCCAAGCGCCGGGTGCACGCCACCCTGGTCGACCACCTGGTGCCGCCGATGGCGCGCGCGGAGTCCTACGGGGACATCGCGCGCCTGGAGCAGCACCTGGACGAGTACGCCCAGATCTCGGCGATGGACCCGGCGAAGCTCCCCGCCATCCGGGCGCAGATCTGGACCCTGATCCAGGCGGCGAAGCTCGACCACGACCTGGGCCTGGAAGAGCGCCCGGACGACGAGGGCTTCGACGACTTCCTGCTGCACGTCGACGGCTGGCTGTGCGAGGTCAAGGACGCCCAGATCCGCGACGGTCTGCACGTACTGGGCGGCGCCCCGACCGGCGAGGCCCGGGTGAACCTGGTCCTCGCGATCCTGCGGGCCCGGCAGATCTGGGGCGGTACGACGGCCCTGCCGGGCCTGCGCGAGGCGCTGGGCCTGGACGAGTCGGCGGCCACCCGCACCTCGGCGGACGCCGTGGAGGAGCAGGCCCGCGCCCTGGTGCAGGCGATGGAGGACGCGAACTGGGAGCCGTCCGCGGTGGCTTCGGTCGCCTCGGCGCATTCCGCGGACGTCGCGGCGGTACTGGACTTCGCCGCCCGTGAGGTCGTCCCGCGCCTGGCCGGCACCACGGACGAGATCGCCCACGTGGTCGCCGCCCTCGACGGCCGGTTCATCCCCGCCGGCCCGTCCGGCTCCCCGCTCCGCGGCCTGGTCAACGTCCTGCCCACCGGCCGGAACTTCTACTCGGTGGACCCGAAGGCCGTCCCCTCCCGCCTCGCGTGGGAGACGGGCCAGGCCCTCGCCGAATCCCTGCTGACCCGCTACCGCACGGACAACGGCGAGTGGCCCGCCTCCGTCGGCCTGTCCCTGTGGGGCACCAGCGCGATGCGCACCTCGGGCGACGACGTGGCGGAAGCCCTGTCCCTCCTGGGCGTGCGCCCGGTCTGGGACGAAGCCTCGCGACGTGTGACGGGTCTGGAGGCGATCGCGCTCGCGGAACTGGGCCGCCCCCGCATCGATGTGACGCTCCGCATCTCGGGCTTCTTCCGCGACGCGTTCCCGCACGTCATCGGCCTCCTCGACGACGCGGTCCGGCTGGCCGCCTCGCTCGACGAGCCGGCCGACCAGAACTTCGTCCGGGCCCACGCCCAGGCGGACCTGGCCGAGCACGGTGACGAACGCCGGGCCACCACCCGTATCTTCGGCTCGCGCCCGGGCACGTACGGCGCGGGCATCCTCCAGCTGATCGACTCCCGCGACTGGCGTACGGACGCCGACCTCGCGGAGGTCTACACGGTGTGGGGCGGGTACGCGTACGGCCGCGGCCTGGAGGGCCGCCCGGCCCGCAGCGAGATGGAGACCGCGTACAAGCGGATCACCGTCGCCGCCAAGAACACGGACACCCGTGAGCACGACATCGCGGACTCGGACGACTACTTCCAATACCACGGCGGCATGGTGGCCACCGTCCGCGCCCTGCGCGGAACGGCACCGGAGGCGTACATCGGCGACTCCACCCGCCCGGAGACGGTCAAGACCCGCACCCTGGTCGAGGAGACCTCGCGCGTCTTCCGCGCCCGCGTGGTCAACCCCAAGTGGATCGAGGCGATGCGCCGCCACGGCTACAAGGGCGCCTTCGAGCTCGCGGCGACGGTGGACTACCTGTTCGGCTACGACGCCACGACGGGTGTCGTCGCCGACTGGATGTACGACAAGCTGACCGAGACGTACGTCCTGGACCCGGAGAACCGCGCCTTCCTGGAGGAGGCCAACCCCTGGGCCCTGCACGGCATCGCGGAACGCCTGCTGGAGGCCGAGTCCCGCGGCATGTGGGAGAAGCCGGACCCGCAGGTCCTCGAAGCCCTGCGCCAGGTCTACCTGGACACGGAGGGCAACCTGGAGGGCGAGGCCGAGTAGCCGGTCCGGCCCCTGGGCCACGCGCGAAGCCGTCCTCCTCACCCGCGGGAAACCGGAAGGGTGAGGAGGACGGCCTTTTCGCCGGCCCGCCCGGACCGCGAGCCGTACGAGACCGTCTACGCCTTGACGGTCTGGTTCAGGGCGACGAGCGCCTGCGCCCAGCGCACGTACTTCAGCTGCCCGAAGTCGGCGACGGTCTTGACGCCGAACGCCTGGTGCAACAGCTCGCCGTCCTTGTCGGTGACGCCCTTGAGCGCCGCCACGGGCGCCGCGAGCACCTCGGAGAGCGGTTTGTCGGCCCACGCCTTGTCGAGCACCTTGTCCAGATCGATCGCCATCAGTGTTCCTCCCGGAACGCCGGAGTCGTATACGGGGGCAAACTTAACCCAATCGGACAATCATCCTGTCTTCCGACACTCCGCGACATTTCGCGGTGGCCGCACGACGGAACCGGACCAGGTGGCCACCCCACCCCACGGTCGGGTGGTTCGAACGCCGCGTCACGACCCGGCCTCCGGCCCGTGCACGTTCATGTGGCGCTCGACCCGGCAGCGGGCGGAGGCGGCCGGGCACGAGGCTCCTGGAGCGGCCCGCGCCCGCCGGGCGGCTGGAGCCGAAGGTGGAGCGGGCCGCGCACGAGCAGTACGTCAACTGGACCCGGCCCTGACGGACCGGGCTTGGAGGCAGGGCGCAGCCGGCTGGACGGGGTGGAGGTGGCCCGGCCCGCACCTGATTCCGCGACGCCCGCGTCCTCGTCGTGGACGAGCCCACCTCCGCCCTCGGCCCGGAGGCGGAGATCGCCGCCTTCGACAGCATCCGCGGCCTGGCAGGTCCGCAATGCGCGGTCGTCCTCGTATCGCACCGGATGTCGGGTGTCCGGTTCGCCGACGTCATCTACGTGCTGCACGAGGGCCCGGTCGTCGAACAGGGCGACCACGACGAGCTGTTGGCACGGGGCGGCCGCTACGCATCCATGTTCCGGATCCATGCCGCCCAGGACGGTGACCGGCCCGGGCCGGGGAGTCTCCATCCCGCACCAGGCCTCGGCGGCGCAGAACGACTCGTCCGTCACCTGAAGCGGTGAACTCCCCCTTATCCCGGGGCACCAGGGGTAGGGCACTGCTGATCTGGTGCGGGGGCCGGGCCACCGGCCCCCGCACCCATGGACGAAGGGCCGACCCCGCCGTGACGCAGCCGTTCCAACTGCCGGATTTCTATGTACCTCATCCGGCGCGACTGAACCCCCATCTTGAGGAGGCGCGGGTCCACACCAAGCGATGGGCCCGGGCGCTAGGGATGCTGGAAGGTTCCGGCGTCTGGGAGGAGAGCGACCTCGACTCCCACGACTACGCGCTGCTGTGCTCGTACACGCACCCCGACTGCGACAGCGAGGCGCTGTCCCTGGTCACCGACTGGTACGTCTGGGTCTTCTTCTTCGACGACCACTTCCTGGAGACGTACAAGCGCTCGCAGGACCGCGACGGCGCCAGGCACTACCTCGACAAGCTCGCCGCCTTCATGCCGACGGACCTGGCCGACGGCTTCCCCGAGCCCACCAACCCGGTGGAGGCGGGGCTCGCGGACCTGTGGAAGCGGACCGTGCCGGCCATGTCGGCGGACTGGCGGGAACGATTCTCCGAGTCCACGAAGAACCTCCTCGACGAGTCGATGTGGGAACTGGCCAACATCAACATCGGGCGCGTGGCGAACCCTCTCGAATACATCGAGATGCGCCGCAAGGTGGGCGGCGCCCCCTGGTCGGCCGGTCTGATCGAGTACGTCTGTGCCGAGGTCCCGGCGCGCGTCGCACACTCGCGGCCGCTCGGGGTGCTGCGCGACGCCTTCGCCGACGCCGTGCACATCAGGAACGACATCTTTTCCTACCAGCGCGAGGTCAACGACGAGGGTGAGCTCTCCAACGCCGTCCTGGTGCTGGAGACCTTCCTCGGCTGCACCACCCAGGAGGCCGCAGAGGCCTCCAACGACCTGCTCACCTCCCGCCTCCAGCAGTTCGAGCAGACCGCGCTCGCCGAGCTCCCCCAGCTCTTCGCCGACCAGGCCATGGACCCTGCGGAGATCGCGGCCGTCCTCGCCTACGCCAAGGGCCTCCAGGACTGGCAGTCCGGCGGCCACGAGTGGCACATGGTCTCCGGCCGTTACATGAACGAGGAGGCCCGGGCGACCGCGCCGCTCACGCTGCCCTTCCTCCCGTCCGGGCTCGGCACCACCGCGCTCGACCTCCGGTCCGTCTTCACGCGGCGCTCGATGGAGTTGCGCCGCCGCTCCTTCACCCACGTCCCGTTCGAGCGCACCGGCCCGTCCGTGATCCCGGACGTCCACATGCCGTTCACGCTCTCCCTCAGCCCACACCTGGACCACGCGCGCGAGGGATCCGTCGCCTGGGCGCGGCGGATGGGCCTGCTGGACCCGCGGCCCGGCGATCCGGGGTCCGCCATCTGGAACGAACGAAAGCTGCGGGGCTACGACTTCGCGCTCTGCTCGGCGGGCATCGACCCCGACGCCACGCCCGAGGCACTGCTCCTGAACGCCTGCTGGCTGACCTGGGGGACGTACGCGGACGACTACTACCCGGTGGTGTTCGCCCAGGCCAAGAACCTGGCGGCCGCCAAGGCGACCACGGCGCGGCTGATCGGCATGATCCCGGTCGACCACGCCGAGCAGGGCGTCCCGCTGACGGTGATGGAGCGTTCCCTCGCCGACCTGTGGGTGCGCACCAGCCTGGGCATGAGCCCGGCCGTCCGCGCCGGATTCCGGGCCGCCCTCGTGCGCATGCTGGAGAGCTGGGTGTGGGAGGTGGAGAACCAGATCCTGAACCGCATCCCCGACCCGGTGGACTACGCGGAGATGCGCCGGCACACCTTCGGCTCGCACCTCACGATGTACCTGTGCCGGCTGGGACGGGCGGGGCGGGGCATTCCCGACGAGATCTACGCATCCGGGACCATCCGATCCCTGGAGAACGCGGCCGCCGACTCCGCCTGCCTGCTCAACGACATCTTCTCGTACCAGAAGGAGGTGGAGTTCGAAGGCGAGGTGCACAACTACGTGCTCGTCACCCGGAACTTCTTCGACATCGGATACGCGCAGGCGCTGCACATCTGCCATTCGCTGATGACGCAGCGCACCGAGGAGTTCGAGCACATCGTCGCCGACCAGCTGCCGTTGCTCTGCGACGACTTGAAGCTTGACGAGGAGACCCGGGCCGGGCTCGACGCCTACGTGGGCGAGTTGGGTGACTGGCTCGCAGGCATCCTCAACTGGCATCAGAAGTGCCGCCGTTACCGCGAGGAGGACCTCCACGCGCTGCCCGACGCGCTGTCCACCCGGGTCTGGGGCGCGGACTTCGGCATGTCCGCGGCCCGGATCTCGCTGCCCTCCTGACCCCTGTTCCCAGGCGGCGGGGGCGGTCCGCTCGCCCGCCCCCGCCGCCTGGGCCGTGCGGCTACCGGGCGGCGGCGGGTCCGGTCCAGCCCGCCGGGACGCGGCCGAGGCGGACCCGCTGCGGGTGGTCGCCGACGGGGACGGAGACCCGCTTGGCGCCGGTGGCGAAGTCGATGGCCGTGACCCGGTCGGCGCCGCTCTCGGAGATCACGCAGGCCGTGCCGTCGCCGTCGACGGTGGCCCAGTACGGCTTGTCGGCGGGTACGAGCGGCCCTTCGGCGAGGGTGGCCCGGTCCACGACGGTCGCGTAGTCGTCCATGGTGCCCGCGATGCAGAGCTTGGTCCCGTCCGGGCTCATGGACATGCCGTGGTGGCGGGAGTCGTTGACCCACTTGGTGCGGTCGGTGCTGGTGGCGGGGTTCTCGGGGAGGGTCTTGAGGCGGGTGATCCGGTCGGTGGCCACGTCGTACTCCAGGAAGCCGTTGAAGAACGACACCTGGAAGTAGAGCTTCGACTCGTCGGGGCTGAAGGAGACGGGGCGTACCGCGTCCGACAGGTCCGGGCGGCCGAAGGCGTCCAGCCGCTCCCGCATGTCGATCACCCGGACCGTGCGGAAGGTCTGCGCGTCGACCACGGTGATCTTGCGGTCGCCCTTCGTCCAGTCCAGCCAGGGCGCGTCGAGGGCGGAGGTCACGTCTCCGATGGAGCTGTTCCACAGGAAGCGGCCGTCGCGGCTGAAGCTGTTCTCGTGGGGCTTGTCGCCGGTGCCGAAGGAGCCGACCTGCCGGCCGGTGGCCATGTCCAGGACGTGCACGGTGTTGGCGGTGGAGGCCGATACCGCGACCCGGGTGCCGTCCGGCGAGACGGCCATGTGGTCGGCGCGGTAACCGGCGACGGGAAAGCGCCAGTTGATCCGCCCCGTCCGCACGTCGACCGAGACGACGTCGGCGAAGCTGGGCCGGGAGGCGACCACGGCCGAGCCGTCCGGCGTGGTGTACATGTCGTCCACGAACTGGTCGTGGCCCTCGCCCGCCGTGGCGCGGATCCCCAGGAAGAAGCCGAGCTTCACGGGGTTGAGGTAGATCTCCCGGAGCCGTTCCTCCTTGTCGGGGATCACGTTGATCCGGCCGACCTTGGCGAGATCGCCGGTGGAGGCGAGGACGTCGGCGGTCCCCTCCCAGTTGTTCCCGACGAAGAGCACCTCGCGCAGGCCCTCTCCGGGCGCGGCCGCAGCCGGCGCGAAGGAGGTCAGCAGGGTGGCCGCGGCCAGCGCGCCCAAGGTGCGGAGGGTACGTGACATCCGTTCAACTCCGGTGTGGGGAAGGGATGGAGAGGATTCCTCCTGTTACCGGCCGGTAAAATAGGCGGAACGCGAAAAGGGCGCAACCCCTACGGGGCGCGCCCTTTTCTCACGTTCCGGCGTCAGCTCTTCAAGCGACGGAGCCGATCCGGCCGATCACCGTGGTCGAGGTGGCCTGGAGATCGGGGTGGATCGGGATGTGCGCCCCGGTCAGGGCGGCGCCGGTGCCGCCGCGGCGGTTGGCGACGATCTCGGCGGCGATGGACAGCGCCGTCTCCTCCGGGGAACGGGCGCCGAGGTCCAGGCCGATCGGGGAGCGCAGCCGGGCCAGTTCGAGCTCGGTCACGCCGACCTCGCGGAGCCGCTCGTTGCGGTCCTCGTGGGTGCGGCGGGAGCCCATGGCGCCGACGTAGGCGACGGGAAGCCGCAGGGCCAGTTCGAGCAGCGGCACGTCGAACTTGGCGTCGTGCGTGAGCACGCACAGGACGGTCCGGCCGTCGACCGCGGTGGTCTTGAGGTAGCGGTGCGGCCAGTCGACGACGATCTCGTCCGCCTCGGGGAAGCGGGTCCTCGTCGCGAACACCGGCCGTGCGTCGCACACCGTGACCCGGTAGCCGAGGAACTTGCCGATGCGCACCAGGGCGGAGGCGAAGTCGATGGCACCGAAGACGATCATCCGCGGGGGCGGGACGCTGGACTCGACCAGCACCTTCAGCGGCTCTCCGCAGAGCCGGCCGTCGGCACCCATCTCCAGCACGCCGGTCCGGCCGGCGTCGAGCATGGCGCGGGCCTCTTCGGCGATGGTGCGGTCCAGCTCGGGGTGGCCTGCGAAGCCTCCCTGGAAGGGACCCTCGGCGCGGACGAGCAGCGCGCGGCCCATCAGCTCGGCCGGACCCTCGGCTATCCGGGCGACCGCCGCCGCCTCCCCACGGGCGGCGGCGGCCAGACCGGCCGCGAACACTTCCCGTACGGGAGAGCCCACGGGGACCGGGGTCACGAGGATGTCGATGATTCCGCCGCAGGTCAGACCCACGGCGAAGGCATCGTCGTCGCTGTATCCGAAGCGCTCCCGGACGGTCTCGCCGTCCTGAAGTGCCTGCCGGCACAGCTCGTACACCGCGCCCTCCACGCATCCGCCGGATACCGAGCCGATGGCCGTGCCCTCGCCGTCCACGGCGAGTGCGGCCCCGGGCTGCCTGGGCGCGCTCCCGCCGACCGCCACGACCGTGGCGACGGCGAAGTCACGTCCCTGCTCGACCCACCGGTTCAGATCTTCGGCGATGTCCAGCATGTGCGGCCTCCTCGGAGACGTTCGGTTTCCAGTATCGGATGCGTGGAGGGTGGCTACGAATCGCGGCCGGGCTACTTGACCCCGAGCCAGCCCTCGATCGGGTGCAGGGCGAAGAAGACCACGAAGATCACGGTCAGCGCCCACATGAAGGCACCGATCTCGCGGGCCTTGCCCTGCGCGACCTTGATGGCCACGTAGGAGATCACACCGGCCGCGACACCCGCGGTGATCGAGTACGTGAAGGGCATGATCGCCACGGTCAGGAAGACCGGGATCGAGGTCGCGCTGTCGGCCCAGTCCACGTGGCGGGCGTTCTGCATCATCATCGCGCCGATGACGACCAGGGCCGCGGAGGCGACCTCACCCGGGACGATCTGGGTGATCGGGGTGAAGAAGAGGCAGGCGGCGAAGAAGAGGCCGGTGACGACGGAGGCGAGACCTGTGCGGGCTCCCTCGCCGACGCCGGTGGCGGACTCGACGAACACGGTCTGGCCGGAGCCACCCGCGATTCCACCGATGGCGCCACCGGCACCGTCGATGAACAGGGCCTTGGACAGGCCCGGCATGCGGCCCTTGTCGTCGGCGAGCTTGGCCTCGGTACCGACACCGATGATGGTGGCCATCGCGTCGAAGAAGCCGGCGAGCACCAGGGTGAAGACGATCATGCCGACCGTCATGACACCGACGTCGCCCCAGCCGCCGAAGGAGACCTGGCCGAAGAGCGAGAAGTCCGGCATCGAGACCGCCGAGCCGGTGAGCTCGGGGGCACCGCTGCGCCAGGCCTTCGGGTCGACGTCCGCGACGAAGTTGATGATCGCGGCGAGCACGGTGCCGCCGACGATGCCGATCAGGATCGCGCCGCGGACCTTGCGGGCCTGCAGCATGAAGATGGAGATCACGGTCACGCAGAAGATCAGAACGGGCCAGCCGGCGAGCTCACCCGCGGCACCGAGGGTCACGGGGGGAGCGAATTCCCCGCCGTTGCCGACGAAGCCGGCCTTCACGAGGCCGATGAGGGCGACGAACATGCCGATGCCCATGGTGATCGCGTGCTTGAGGGCGAGCGGGATCGCGTTCATGATCATCTCCCGGAGGCCGGTGACGACCAGGAGACAGATCACGACGCCGTACATCACGCACATGCCCATGGCCTGCGGCCAGGTCATCTGGGGGGCTACCTGCGAGGACAGCACACCGGAGACGGAGAGTCCGGCGGCCAGGGCGAGCGGCACCTTGCCGACGAAGCCCATCAGGAGCGTGGTCAGGGCCGCGGCGAACGCCGTGGCCGTGATGACGGCCTTCTGGCTCATCGTGTCTCCGGCGACGTCCTTGCCGGAGAGGATCAGCGGGTTGAGCAGGAGGATGTAGGCCATCGCCATGAAGGTCGTGATACCGCCACGAACCTCGTTGCCGACGTTGGATCCTCTGTGGGTTATGTGAAAGTACCGATCGAGCCAAGAACGCCCGGCGGGATTGAGAGAGCCGTCGCCGGCCTCTTCCGCGGTGGTCTTGGGCTCTACAGACGACTGGGTCATGGTGCCTAACTCCCAAGGTTCAAAGGGGCACCCGCATGAAGATTGGAGACGCGGGATTTGGGAAACTCCGTTTGGCTGCACGACCCGGGGTGACGGCCCGAGGCGACGCGAATTCTCATTGCGTGTACTGCGGGTACTGCGGGATTACCGCTGGTACTTCGGTACTGCTGGGGGTGTTCTCGCAGGATTACTGCCGGATGAAGCGAGCCGCGAGCGGTGCGGTACTTCATGTACTCCGGGCGGTGCGGTGTGAAGTGTGACGTTCCCATGTCGCACCACCCGGAGAGTCTGAGGGGGTCCGGGGGCCTCGCGGCCCCCGGACCACGCCGTCCTAGAGGGTTCCCGTGAGGGCTTCCGGACGGATCGGCGTCTTGTTGAGCTCCAGACCGGTCGCCTGCCGGATCGCCGCGAGGACGGCCGGGGTGGACGAGAGGGTCGGAGCCTCGCCCATACCGCGAAGGCCGTACGGCGCGTTCGGGTCGGCGAGCTCCAGGACGTCGACCGGGATGGTCGGGGTGTCCAGGATGGTCGGGATCAGGTAGTCCGTGAAGGAGGGGTTGCGCACCTTCGCGGTCTTCGGGTCCACGATGATCTCTTCCATGATCGCCACGCCGAGGCCCTGGGTGGTACCACCCTGGATCTGGCCGACCACGGAGAGCATGTTCAGGGCCTTGCCGACGTCCTGCGCGGTCGCCAGCTCGACGACCTTGACCAGGCCGAGCTCGGTGTCCACCTCCACGACCGCGCGGTGCGCGGCGAAGGTGTACTGGACGTGGCCGTCGCCCTGGCCGGTCTTCAGGTCGAAGGCGACGGTCGGGCGGTGACGGAACTCGAGTTCGAGGTCGATCGCGTCCTCGCCCTCCAGGATCTCCGCGATGTCCGCGAGGACCTCGCCACCGTCGGTGACCACCTTGCCGCCCTCGAGGAGCAGCTCGGCGGTGGCCCACGCCGGGTGGTAGGACCCGTTCTTGCGGCGGCCGATCTCCAGGACGGCCTCGCGGACGGCCTCACAGGTGTTCTTCACCGCGCCACCGGTCATGTACGTCTGCCGCGAGGCGGACGTGGAACCGGCGGAGCCGACCTGCGTGTCGGCCGGGTGGATGGTCACCTGCGTGACACCCAGCTCCGTACGGGCGATCTGGGCGTGGACGGTGACACCGCCCTGGCCGACCTCCGCCATGGCCGTGTGGACCATCGCGACGGGCTCGCCGTTGATGACCTCGAGGCGCACGCGGGCCGTCGAGTAGTCGTCGAAGCCCTCGGAGAAGCCGACGTTCTTGATGCCGACCGCGTAGCCGACGCCGCGGACGACGCCCTCGCCGTGGGTCGTGTTGGACAGGCCGCCCGGCAGCGCGCGGACGTCCGCGCCCTCGCCCGCGGTCTCCCACTGGCGCTCCGGCGGCAGCGGGCGGGACTTGACCCGGCGCAGCAGCTCGGCGACCGGGGCCGGGGAGTCCACGACCTGGCCGGTGGGCATGATCGTGCCCATCTCCATGGCGTTCAGCTGACGGAACTCGACCGGGTCCATGCCCAGCTTCGCCGCGAGCTTGTCCATCTGGGCCTCGTAAGCGAAGCAGGCCTGGACGGCGCCGAAGCCGCGCATCGCGCCACAGGGCGGGTTGTTCGTGTAGAGCGCGATCGCCTCGATGTCGACGTCCTCGATGACGTACGGGCCCACCGAGAGGGACGACGCGTTGCCGACGACGGCCGGGGAGGCCGAGGCGTAGGCACCACCGTCGAGGACGATCTTGCACTTCATGTGCGTGAGCTTGCCGTCCTTGGTGGCGCCGTGCTCGTAGTAGAGCTTCGCCGGGTGACGGTGCACGTGACCGAAGAAGGACTCGAACCGGTTGTAGACGATCTTGACCGGCTTGTTCGTGGCCAGCGCGAGGAGGCACGCGTGGATCTGCATCGAGATGTCCTCGCGACCACCGAAGGCACCGCCGACGCCGGAGAGCGTCATGCGCACCTTCTCCTCGGGGAGACCGAGGACGGGGGCGATCTGCTTGAGGTCCGAGTGCAGCCACTGGGTGGCGACGTAGAGGTCGACACCGCCGTCCTCGGACGGCACGGCCAGGCCGGACTCCGGGCCGAGGAAGGCCTGGTCCTGCATGCCGAAGGTGTACTCGCCCTCGACGATGACGTCGGCGCGCTTGCGGGCCTCTTCCACGTTGCCGCGGATGATCGGCTGGCGGTGCACGATGTTCGGGTGCGGGACGTGACCGGAGTGGTGGTCGTCGCGACCCTCGTGGATCAGCGGCGCGCCTTCGGCGAGTGCCGAGGCCTCGTCCGTGACGACCGGCAGCTCCCGGTAGTCGATCTTGATCTTGGCGGCCGCGCGGCGGGCGGTCTCCGGGTGGTCGGCGGCCACGAGGGCGACCGGCTCACCGTGGTGGCGTACCCGGCCGTTGGCGAGAACCGGGGTGTCCTGGATCTCCAGGCCGTAGTTCTTCATCTCGGCCGGCAGGTCGTCGTACGTCAGCACCGAGTAGACACCCGGCATGGCCAGGGCCTCGGAGATGTCGATGGACGCGATCTCGGCGTGGGCGACGGTGCTGCGCAGGGTCTGGCCCCACAGCATGTCCTCGTGCCACATGTCCGAGGAGTACGCGAACTCACCCGTGACCTTGAGGGTGCCGTCCGGGCGGAGCGTGGACTCGCCGATGCCGCCCTTGGTGTGCTTCTGCGTGACGTTGGTCGGCGTACCCGCCGGAACCGTGCGCGTGTTCTGGGCCATGGTCAGACCGCCTCAGACTGACGGGCGGCCGCGAGGCGGACCGCGTCGAGGATCTTCTCGTAGCCCGTGCAGCGGCACAGGTTGCCGGACAGGGCCTCGCGGATGTCCTGGTCGGACGGGGAGGAGTTCTCCTCCAGCAGCGCGTCGGCCTGGACCAGGAGGCCCGGGGTGCAGAAACCGCACTGGACGGCGCCGGCGTCGATGAACGCCTGCTGGATGTTGGAGAGCTGCACGCCCTCGCCGGTCTGCGAGTCGCCCGGCTTGGCCTGCCACTGCTTGGCCGCGTCCAGGGAGACGCCGCCCTTGCTGCCGCAGCCGCCGCCGGCGGCGCAGGCACCGCCGTGGCCGTGCTCGTCGCGCTGCTTGGCGAAGTCCGCCAGGCCCTCGACGGTCACCACGTCGCGACCCTCGACCTGACCGGCCGCGACCAGACACGAACAGACCGGCACGCCGTCGAGACGGACGGTGCAGGAACCGCACTCGCCCTGCTCACAGGCGTTCTTCGAACCCGGCAGGCCCAGGCGCTCGCGCAGGACGTAGAGGAGGGACTCGCCCTCCCACACGTCGTCGGCTTCCTGCTGACGGCCGTTGACAGTGAAATTGACGCGCATGATTACGCAGCCCCTTCAAGCGAGCGGCCGTTGCCGGTACCGCGGTACTGCTCCCAGGTCCAGACGAGCTGGCGGCGAGCCATGATGCCGACCGCGTGACGGCGGTACTTCGCCGTGCCGCGGACGTCGTCGATCGGGTTGGCCGCGCCGGAGGCGAGGTCACCGAACTGCTTGGCGATCGACGGGGTGATGACCTTGCCGGACTCCCAGAAGCCGCCCTCTTCGAGCGCGGCGTTCAGGAACTCCTCGGCGGCCTTCGCGCGGATCGGGGTCGGCGCGGCCGAACCGATGCCGGTGCGAACCGTGCGGGTCTCGGGGTGCAGTGCCAGGCCGAAGGCGCAGACGGCGATGACCATCGCGTTGCGGGAGCCGACCTTGGAGTACTGCTGGGGGCCGTCCGCCTTCTTGACGTGGACGGTCTTGATGAGCTCGTCGGCGGCGAGCGCGTTGCGCTTGACGCCGGTGTAGAACTCGTCGATCGGGATCAGGCGCGAGCCGCGTACGGACTCCACCTCGACCTCGGCGCCCGCCGCGAGGAGCGCGGGGTGGGAGTCACCGGCCGGCGAGGCGCAACCGAGGTTGCCGCCGACGCCGCCGCGGTTGCGGATCTGCGGGGACGCGACCGTGTGCGAGGCGAGCGCGAGTCCCGGAAGTTCCGTACGGAGGTTCTCCATGATCTGCGTGTACGGGACGGAGGCGCCCAGACGAACCACGTCCTCGCCGACCTCCCACTCCCGCAGCAGACCGATGCGGTTCAGGTCCAGGAGGTACTCCGGCCGACGGTGGTCGAAGTTGATCTCGACCATTACGTCGGTGCCACCCGCAATCGGCACAGCTGTGGGGAACTCGGCCTTAGCGGCGAGCGCCTCCTCCCAGCTGGCGGGGCGAAGGAAGTCCATGAGCGGCTCTCTTCTTCTTCATCGTGTCGTTGACTTCAAGCCAGGAGGCCTGAGGCCCTCGACTGGTCGTTCACGTGCTGTTAACGCGGTGTGGACTCAGTACACCGGCCGCCTGTCCCCCGGGTGCAGTCACCGAAACCATGAAGGAGTTGGCTGGCGGCCTCCCTCGTCTTGTAGATTCGTATGAAAGGCAGGATGCGACGACCTGCCCGATTTCCAACGGCAACATTCGAGACAGATCGGCGGCGACATCATGCGGCTGCGCGCACTGCTGGAAACCGAGGCGCTGGGGCTGCGGCTGCTGGGCGGCGAGGAAGAACTCGACCGGACGGTTCGCGGGGTCATGACGACCGACCTGCGCGATCCCAGCCGATACCTCACCGGGGGCGAACTCGTCCTCACCGGCCTGGCCTGGCGAAGAAATTCAGCCGATTCAGAGCCGTTCGTACGAATCCTCGCGAGCGCCGGCGTCGCCGGGCTCGCCGCGGGCGAGGCGGAGCTGGGAGACATCCCGGAAGATCTGGTTTCAGCCTGTCGGCGCAACCGGCTGCCGCTGTTCGCCGTGAACGAAGACGTTGCATTCGCCACGATCACCGAGTACGTGGTGCGACAGGTTTCCGGCGAGCGCGCGGGCGATCTGGCGGCCGTCGTCGACCGCCATCGCCGTCTGATGACCTCGGGCCCGGCGGGCGGCGGACCCGATGTGGTGCTGGATCTGCTCACCACCGACCTCGATCTCCGGGCCTGGGTGCTCTCGCCCACGGGCCGGCAGATCGCCGGCGCCGGGGAGCCGCTGACGCCGGGCATCTGCTCGGCGCTGGCGAGTGAGCACCTCGCGGCGGTCCGGACGGGCCGCAGGGGGCCGCACCGGATCTCCATTCAGGGTATTACCTACTCCCTCTTCCCGATCAGGGGACAGGGCCGCGGAGCCGCGGGCCCGGCCGCCCGGGACGTGCGCGAGAGCGTGCTGTCGGACTGGCTGCTGGCCGTCGAGGCGGACGCCGGCGACTGGCCCGCCGAGCGCCTGGACCTGCTCCAGGGCGTCACCCAGCTGATCGCCGTCGAGCGGGAGCGGCGCGACGCCGCCCGCACCGTGCGCCGCCGCCTCGCACAGGAAGTCCTCGAACTGGTCCAGACGGGTGCCCCGCCCGCCGAGATCGCCGCCCGCCTGCGGGTGGCGGCCCCGGTGCTGCTGCCCGGACTGGGCTCGGCCCCGCACTGGCAGGTCGTCGTGGCCCGGGTCGACTGGGACGGCGGGGACATCCCCGGCGGCCCGGTGGCCCAGTCGCTGCTGGAGGAGATCCTCGTCGACCCGTCCGTCTCGGGGCCGGAGCCCTCGGACCGGATCGCCGTCGCCCACTCCGGCGACGAGGCCATCGCCCTCGTACCGCTGCCGACGCTGATCGGGGAGAGCGGGGAGGACAAGGGCCCCGACTCGGCCCTGCACGCCGACGAGCTGCTCTCGGCCGTACGGGACCCCCTGCAGGCCGGTCTGGCCGACGACGGGCGCCTGACGCTCGGCGTCAGCGCGGCCGTCCACTCCGCCGAGGGGCTGCGCGGGGCGCTGGAGGAGGCCCGGCACGCCCGCCGGGTCGCCGCGGCCCGCCCGGGCCGGGTCTGCGCGGCGGGCCACCACGAGCTGGCCTCGCACGTGCTGCTGCTGCCGTTCGTGCCGGACGACGTGCGCCGCGCCTTCACCGCCCGGCTGCTGGACCCGCTGCGGGACTACGACCGGCGTCACCGGGCGGAGCTCATCCCGACGCTGGAGGCGTTCCTCGACTGCGACGGATCCTGGACCCGCTGCGCGACGCGGTTGCACCTGCACGTCAACACGCTGCGCTACCGGGTCGGGCGAATCGAGCAGTTGACGTCGCGGGACCTGTCCCGGCTGGAGGACAAGCTCGACTTCTTCCTGGCACTGCGCATGAGCTGAGAAGATCCACCCCCCGGCCGCCGGGGGGTGGCTGATGATCCGTCCGGACTTTGTGAAAAGGTTCACCCGACCCCTTGGCCGGAGCCGTCGATCCGTGCTCTCATTTCGCCCCAGGGCTCAACGATGTGCTGCTTGATTGCTTTGGGGAGGGCAATGTGGCGGATACCGCCATGTCGAGTGCCGGATCCACCGGGGGAGACGACCCCCTCCAGCGGGCGATATGGCGGCTGCGCTCGCGCGGCTGTTGGACCGACGCGGCGGCGCTGCTGACACCACACGTCGGCGAGCCCGCCCACGCGGGGGCGGCGGTGCAGCGGACCGCGCTGCTGGTCGAACGTTGCCTGTTCACGGGGCAGGGCTGGGCCGAGGCCGAGGACGCGCTGCGGATCGCCGAGGCGGTGGCGCGGGACGACGACGACCGCGGCGCGGCCGCCTGCGAACGGGGTCAGCTGGCGTACGCGGCCACCGTGCTCGGCGTACGCGACCGGGCCGACGAGGCCCGCTCCGCGCTGGGCCGCGCGGCGGCCCTCCTCGCGCCAGGATCCCGGACCCGGCCGCTGCTGGACTTCCGGCGCGGGCTGGTCGCGGAGCACCTGGCGGACGACCCGCAGTCGGCTCGTCCGGCGTACCACCGGGCGCACGCGGGGGCCGAGGCCCACGGGGACACGCTGCTGCTGTCCTTCACCTGGCGGCATCTGGCGGCGCTGGCCCTGCGGGACGGCGAGGTGGCGGAGGCCCGCAAGGGGTTCATGGAGTCCCTGCGGATCCGCGAAGAGCTGGGCTTCCTGATCGGCACGGCCCCGGCGCTGGCCGCGCTGGCCGAGGCCGAGCCGGAGCCCGAGGCGGCCCGCCTCCGTGCGGAGGCCCGCCGCCTGTTCCACCTCCTGGGCGGCATCCCCACCTGGCTGGCGGACCAGCTCCAGCCGGCCCCTTCACCTGCGGTGTAGCCCCGGGCCGGGCCGGATTGCCCTGTGGGCGACCCGGCCCCACCCGGCGGCAGGTGCGAGCGTGGCCCAGCCCGCATCCCGGTTCAGAGCGCCGGGCTCGCGAAGTGTTCGCGTACGAGGGACTCCACCACGCCGAGGTCACCGGCGATCAGCGCCTCCAGCAGCGCCGAATGCTCGGCCGCGTCGGCGACGAGTTCCGCCCGCCGCACCCGCGCAGCGCCCGGCAGGGGCCACTGCGCCCGGCGGTGGAGCTCCTCGGCCACCTGGACCAGCTGGTCGTTGCCGGCCAGCGCGAGCACCTCGCGGTGGAAGGCCCGGTCCGCCTCCGCGTAGCCCGGCACGTCGCCGGCGGCCGCCGCCTCCGCCGTCGCGGCGGCCGCCGGCCGCAGGGCCTCCCACGTCGCCGTCGGCATGCCGCGGGCAAGCCTCAGCATCACGGGGACTTCGAGCAGGGCCCGTACCTCGGCCAGCTCGGCCAGCTCGCGCGCGGTGTGCGACAGGACGCGGAAGCCGCGGTTCGGGAGGCATTCCACCGCCCCCTCCAGGGCCAGCTGCTGCATCGCCTCGCGTACGGGTGTCGCGGAGACCCCGAAACGCTCCCCCAGCGCGGGCCCCGAGTAGATCTCGCCCGGCACCAGCTCGCCGTCTACCAGCGCCGCGCGCAGGGCGTCGAGGATCTGCCCGCGCACCGAATGGCGTAGCACCTTCCGGGCGGTTTTCTGCGCCGGAATCAACGGCACGCGGTCCTCCTCCAGCTCTCGACCTGTTCTGAGGATACGACCTGATCGCGATCGGGTAAGGTAAGGCTAACCTGTTAACGATCGCGCGATTCGGTGGTCCCTCATGACCGTCACGGCCGTTCCCCCCACCCCGGACGTCACGTCCGCCCCGCCGTCCTCCGCGGTGGCGGACGCGTACGCCCGCCTGACGGAGGCGTTCGGCGGGCTGCGGGTCGCGGAACGGGCAGCGCACGAAGACCCGCCCAGCGGCGCGGGCTGGGTCCGCGCGGAGGACCTCGCGGCGGGCGGACCGGCCCTGGACGCCTTCCTCGCCTGGGACGACGCCCAGGTGCTGCGGGACTACGGGCGCCAGGCCCGCCCGGACGTGGTCGCGAGCTTCGGGCTGCACCGGTACGCGTGGCCGGCCTGCCTGCTGATCACCGTCCCCTGGTTCCTGCACCGGCGGGTCCCCCGGCTCCCGGTCTCCGAAGTGGCCTTCCACCGGACGCTGGGCCGGATGACCGTGCGGGTCGACGGCTTCGCCTGTCTGCCGGACGACCCGGCGGCCGCTCTCCCCGGGGCCCGTGTCGTGCCCGACGAGGAGGCGCTGCGCGGCGAGGTGCGGGCAGCGGTGGCCCAGCACCTCGGCCCCGTGCTGGAAGGTTTCGGCCCGCGCATGAGACGCGGCCGCCGCGCCCTGTGGGGCATGGTGACCGACGAGGTCGTGGAGAGCCTCTGGTACATCGGCCACCTGCTCGGCGAGGAGCGGCGGGCCATGGCCGAGCTGGAGGCGCTCCTGCCCGGTTCGACCGCCCCCTACACCGGGGGCGCGGGCTTCCGTACCCTCCTCGGACCGGACGGCACGGAGCTGCCCACGCGGGACCGGGCCAGTTGCTGCCTCTTCTACACGATCCGGCCCGACGACACCTGCGTCACCTGCCCCCGGACCGGCGACGCGGACCGCGTCGCCCGGCTCACGGCGGCCGCCACCGCCTGAACCCACCCGTAAGGGTGGCTGTAATCGAACTCAACCAAGAGCGGACGAGCGTCAGTTCGAGGAACAACACCCTATCCGGCGGGCCCGGCCCCCCGATGGCGTCCTCTTGCCCCGAATCCCGCGTGCACGGTCGGTCACCTGCGCCACTATGGCGCCCGGAAGCCGCACAGCCGCAGACGCGAGGCAAGGAAATCCGCATGAGACTGACCGACATATCGCTGGACTGGCTGCTGCCCGGCAGCCTGCTGATCCTGGGCGTACTTGCGGCAGTTGCGGTACTGGCCCGCGGCAAGCGCGAGAGCGAGAAGGCCGCGACCGAGGACAGCTGGGAGCGCAGCGAGGAGCGTCGCAGGCGCAAGGAAGCCGTCTACGGGACCGCCTCGTACGTCCTGCTCTTCTGCTGCGCGGCGGTCGCCGCCGCGCTCTCCTTCCACGGGCTCGTCGGCTTCGGCCGGCAAAACCTCAACCTTTCCGGGGGCTGGGAGTACCTGGTCCCCTTCGGCCTCGACGGCGCCGCCATGTTCTGCTCGGTGCTCGCCGTCCGCGAGGCCAGCCACGGCGACGCGGCCCTCGGCTCGCGCATGCTGGTCTGGCTGTTCGCGGGCGCGGCCGCATGGTTCAACTGGGTGCACGCACCGCGCGGGATGGGCCACGACGGGGCTCCGCAGTTCTTCGCCGGCATGTCGCTCTCGGCGGCCGTCCTCTTCGACCGGGCCCTCAAGCAGACCCGCCGCGCGGCGCTGCGCGAGCAGGGCCTGATCCCCCGCCCGCTGCCGCAGATCCGCATGGTCCGCTGGCTGCGGGCGCCCCGGGAGACCTTCGGCGCCTGGTCGCTCATGCTGCTGGAAGGGGTGCGCACCCTCGACGAAGCCGTGGACGACGTGCGCGAGGACAAGAAGGAGAAGGAGAACGACCGGCACCGCCGGAGGGAGCAGCACCGCCTGGACCGCGCGCACATCAGGGCGCTCGGCCGGCAGAACAGGGCATTCGGGCGGGCTCGCGCCCGCGAGGGCGACATGCCGGGGCTGGCCCCCGGAACGGGCTCCGCGCCGGTCGGCGCGGAGCCGGCCATACCCGAACGGGACCAGCTGCCACCCCTGCGCCGAAGGCCCTCCCTGCAGGCCGTCAGCACGACCGACTCCTTTGAGGTGACCGGCTCCCGGACGGTGGACCTCACCGCCGAGGACGACACCCAGGCGCTCCCCCGGCTCGACTCGCTGGAGCGCAAACTGAAGGACCTTGAGCAGCAGTTCGGCTGACCGGTTCTGCACCGGGACGTCCGGTGGAACCCCGGAGGGCTCGCCTTTCCTCAGGCGAGCCCTCCGTCCAGTTCGAACCAGACCACCTTGCCGCGTCCCGGTCCCGCCACCTCCACGCCCCACGCGTCGGCGAGGGCCTGCACCAGCATCAGCCCCCGGCCGTGCGTACCGTCGTCGGCGGTCGGTACGTACGGCAGGGGCCGGCGGGAGGCGTAGTCCCGGACCTCCACCCGTAACCGGGCGGCGGCGAGGCTCGCGGACACCTCCGCGCCCTGCTCGGTGTGGACGAGGGCGTTTGTGACGAGCTCGGTGATCAGGAGTTCGGCCACCTCCGCGCAGTCGGCCTCGCACCGGTGCCGCATCAACTCCCGTAACGCCCGCCGGATTTCACCCACGGCCTTCAGGTCCGCCCGGCGCACGCTGCGGGTGATCTCCACCCCGTCCGCCGCTTCCCCGTCCTCGACCGACGGTTCGCGCGGTACAGGCCGGCCCCTCCTCCACGGCTTCCCCGTCTTCGCCCCCACCCGCACGGCGATGCCCCTCCCGCGTCCACTGCTCTCGAACAGGTCTACGGGATGCATGCCCCCCGGGCGGATCCGCACTCCTGCGGGCTTATGAGCGCGGTACGTCGCGGAGGTTGGATCGAGCCATCTCGATCATGCGGCCCACTCCGCCGTCCAGCACGATCTTGCTGGCGGAAAGTGCGAATCCGGTCACCACCTCGGCGCTGATCCTCGGCGGAATCGACAGGGCGTTGGGGTCGGTCACCACATCCACCAGAGCGGGCCCCCGGTGCTTGAAGGCGTCCTTCAAAGCCCCTGTGAGCTGCTTGGGCTTCTCCACGCGAACCCCGTGGGCACCCGCCGCGCGGGCGATGGCGGCGAAGTCGGGGTTCTTGTTCGTCGTCCCGTAGGAGGGCAGGCCGGAAACCAGCATCTCCAACTCGACCATACCGAGAGATGAGTTGTTGAAGGGGGCACTTTGACGGGCAGGTCGTACTGCACCAGGGTGAGGAAATCTCCCATCAGCATCGAGAAACCGCCGTCGCCCGACAGCGACACCACTTGACGGTTCCGGTCGGTGAACTGTGCGCCGATGGCCTGCGGGAGGGCGTTGGCCATCGAGCCGTGACTGAAGGAGCCGATGATGCGCCGCTTGCCGTTCGGGGAAAGATAGCGCGCGGCCCACACATTGCACATGCCCGTGTCGACGGTGAACACGGCGTGATCGTCTGCCAGTTCGTGCAGCACCGACGCCACGTACTCGGGGTGGATGGGCGCGTGCTTCTCGACCTTCCGCGTGTAGGCCTTGGCCACGCCCTCCAGCGCGTCCGCGTGCTTCTTCAGCATCCGGTCCAGGAAGCGGCGGTCCGTCTTGGCCTTCACGCGGGTGTTCAGGGTGCGCGGGGTCTGCCGTACGTCTCCCCAGACGGCCAGGTCCAACTGCGAGCGGCGGTCGAGGTGTCCGGCCGGATGTCCACCTCGACGATCTTCACGTCGTCGGGCAGGAAGGCGTTGTACGGGAAGTCCGTGCCGAGCAGGATCAGCAGGTCGCACTCGTGGGTCGCCTCGTAGGCCGCGCCGTAGCCGAGGAGCCCGCTCATGCCGACGTCGTACGGGTTGTCGTACTGGTGATACCTGCGTACGTGAATGCGAGCACGGCCCTCAGGGCCTCTCCGGCGGGTTGCGGGACCGGTATCCGTCCCTGCGTCGCCGGTGACCCACTCTCGACAGGCGTCACCCGAAGGGAAGGTGCCGCCACCGCCACCGCCGCCACCACCGTTACCGCCGAAAGCCTCACCCCGGGTGAGTGCGAGCAGGGCGGCGGACCGGTCAGTTGGGCGAACAGCACCTGCAAGGGCGGTACGGGCGACGGGCAGATGGTCGACTGGAAACCCCACTGGGCGCCCCGCAGCCACGTCCCGCGGGGCGTGGCTGCGCGAGCATGCTGCAACATCACAATTACACCGAGATACGTACGCCGCTAAGGCTTGTCGTACTGGATCCACTCCTTGCCGCGCAGGGCGTGCCCGATGGGCGCCTTGACCAGGCCGGCGAACTCCATCACCGCGGCGTGCGCCCGGGAGGTGCCGATCTTGCCGTCGCCGGGGCGCACCGAGGGCCGGGCGGTGACGAGGGCGTGCGCTCGCTGGAGTGGCTGCACTCGGTGAACAGCCGGTCGGGATGGGTCTCCTGGAAGTAGCCGAGGCCGATCTCCGAGGAGGGGATGTGGGAGGCGAGCGCGAGCACCGGGGCCATCGAGGGGTGGGCGTCGCACAGGCCGATGATCAGGTGCAGGTTGGGCCGCAGGCGGCGAGCCGGCCGCGAAGGACGCCGTCTCCTCGTGGCGGACCTGGATCCGGTCGGTGTCACCCCGACCGGCGGACGCACGAGGATGTCGACGAGTTGCTGCGCCACGTTCTGCTTGGCCGTGGGGGAGGCACCCTTCGCGGTCTGCGGACCGGTCCCGTCCGCTCCTCCGTTGCGTGTGCCTCCCCTCCAGCCATGCGTTCGCCCGTTACGCCTCCCAGACGGCGGCGGCCGTGCGGTCGTCGGCGTAGCCCTTGAGGCGGAGCTGGGTGTCCGCGAGGAAGGCGGCGAGGCCGGGCGGCTCCCGGTCGGCCCAGCGCGCCGCGAGTTCGGCCGTGAGGAGCCCCTCCTCCCGCATCGGCTCGGCCAGGCCGCCGGAGCACAACAGCAGGGTGTCGCCGGGGCGGGCCACGGACGCGCGGAACCGGAAGCCGCCGTCGACGGGGTCGGTGGCCTCGGGCCCTTCTCGGGTCCCGGTGGTCCCGGTGGTCCCGGTCGGGTCGCCGGGAGGGCCGGCCGCCGGTTCCAGGTCCTGCCACGCACCGGACCGGAGCCGGAACAGCCCGCCCGCGCCGGAGCCGAAGCACACGCGGGTCCGGCACTCGGGGTCCACCGGGAGCAGCAGTCCGCGCACTCCGGCGGTGTACGCCTCCTCGGCGAGCCCCAGCTCGGCGGCGCGGGCCCGCAGCCGCCCGTACCCCCGGTCGGTGAGGCGCTGGAGGCCGGAGCGCAGGGCGTCGCGGCGCCCGGCCCGGATGTCGTCGGCCAGCCGCTCCTGACTGCGCCCGACGGCGGCCGCGATGGTGCGGCAGAGCTCGGCGGCGGCCTCGGCGGCTCCGGGGGCGGACCGGTCGCCGCCGGCGAGGGCCACCAGGACCAGGGCGTCGTCGCCGCCGCCGAAGCGGGCGGTGAGCAGGAAGTCCCGGCGGGCCTCGCCGCGGAAGCGGGCGGAGTCCCCGCGCAGGGAGGCGGCGCGCAGGGTGTACGTACCGTAGCGGGCGCCCTCCAGGACGGTGTCGGGGGTCAGCCCGTCGAGGGCGGCGGGGTCGGCGGGCGGGAGCGCGCCGGGCTCGGCGGCGTACGTGGGGGCCCGGTCGCCGAGGTGACGCACCTCGGGCCGCCGCTCCGGCTCCGCCGGTCCGGGTGCGGGTGCGGGTGCAGGTGTGGCTGCAGGTGCGGGCTGTGGGGCGTCCCGGTGCCGGGCCGGGAGTCCGGACTGCGGCACCGGTGGTACGTCCACGTCCCCGAGGGCGTACCCGGTGACACCCCCGGCCCGCGGATCCCGCAGGGGCGCGGGCGGTACGGGCGGTACGGGCGGCTGCTGATCCGGAGCCGGACGCGGCCCCGGTACCCCGGCCGCCCCTGGCGGAGCCGGGGACGGCGGCGTGACCGGCGGGGGCGGCGGGGCCGGATCCCATGGCGGAGCCGGGGACGGCGGTCGGGCCGGCAGACCCGGATCCCGCCCCGGCACCCCGGAGTCCAGCGGCGGGGCCGGGGGCGCCGCGGGCGGCCAGCCCGGCGGGGGTGGGGGCGGGGAGCGGCGGGGTCCCGGGAGGAGCGGCTCAGCGGCGGGAGGGACGGGAGGGGCGGGAGGCTCCGGCGGCCGCGCGGGCGCCGCCTCGGGTCCCGGCACCGCCGCTCCCGGTGCCGGTCCCGGCACCGGGTCCGCGTCCGGATCCGTGGTCAGGACCGCCGCCGAACGGAAGCGGTTGTCCAGGGTGTCCCCCGGGTCGGCTTCCGGGACCGCGTCCGGGTCCTCGTAGAGCTTCTGCCACCAGTCGTCCGCACCCGCGCCCTGCTGACTCATGTCCCCATTCTCGGCCTCCCGCACGGGCGGAAAACACCGAATCCGCGAAAAGGGGTCCACCGGGCCGCCGCCCGGTGGACCCCTTCCTCATGACCCGTAACGACTAGCGGACGTCGTACGCCCTCGCGACCGCCTGGGTCACGGATGCGCCGTTCGCGTCAGGCAGTTCGACCTTCCGCGAGACCGGCTTGCCCGCGGCTCCGGCGTGGTCCACGACCGCGGACCACCAGCCGCCGCGCTCGCTCACCTTCGCGTCCGTCCAGTTCTCACCGTCGTAGGAGTACGACAGCTTCGCGGACTTCAGCGCGCCGGCTGCGTAGCCCGCGTGCCCGGTGACGCCCAGCCCGATGCTCTGGCCGTTCGCCGCCGGGGCCGTCTTCATCCCGTCCAACGGGGCCTCGTAGCACGGGAAGAGGACCGGGCGTCTCTGCGAGCAGGCCGACGCGTCGAGCTTCGAGGTGAAACCCCAGGTCGTCCGCACCGAGGTGGACCGCTGCCAGACGCGCGACGGCGAACCGACCTCCTCGATGGACTGGGTCAGTTCGTACCGCCCTCCTCGGCCGGGACCTCGAAGCCCCCGAACGGGTACCAGCTGTCGCCGATGACCTCCCCGTCGCGGCCCAGCTGGAGGCTGCCGGAGAAGGGGGTGAGACGCGCACGCCGTTCGCCGTGGCGACGACGGTACTGCGAACTCTCCAGCTTCGCCGCCGGGTCGAGGGCGAGCGGCACCTTGACGTACGCGGGCCGGCCGCGTCGGTGGAGACCACGATCCGGTCTCCGGTGACGAGGGTGACCGTGACGGGGGCGGTGGGCTGCTGCCCGGCCGCCTCACTTCCCACGAGTGGTCTCTTTCCCGCTTCGGACGCTCCGTCGCTCGGCTCTGCCGTCGACGGGCCGACGGTGGTGACGGCCAGGACGGCCGCGGTGGCCGCCCCGAGCGCCGTGCGCGATATCGGGCGCATCGCTCTCCCCAGGCGAATTCCGGCCAACTGCTGCCATGCACGGCAAAGCTGCCGCGTAAGTGGCTTATGGCCAGCGGATGTTGGTGCTGCGGCGGCGTCACCTTGGCAGAGTGGCGGGGGGTGCGGCGATGATGTCCGCGGCGGGTTCGCGCCGTGGCCGCTTCCCGCCAGGCGGCGTGTGCTGAGAGGTGGGTGGACGGGTTGCTGGGTGCGATAGGCCTGGACGAGGGCCAGGAGTCGGCGTACCGCGCGCTGGTGGCGCTGGGGGCGGCGGAGGTGCCCGACCTCGCGCACCGGCTGACCCTGCCGGTGCCGCAGACCGAACGGGCACTGCGGCACCTGGAACGGCAGGGGCTCGCGGCGCAGTCCTCCGCCCGGCCGGGCCGCTGGGTGGCGGCCCCGCCGGGAGTCGCCCTCGGCGCGCTGCTCACCCAGCAGCGGCACGAGCTGGAGCAGGCGGAGGTGGCGGCGGCGCTGCTGGCCGAGGAGTTCCGGGCCGAGGCCGCCGAACCGGCGGTGCACGACCTGGTGGAGGTGGTGCAGGGCGCGAGCGCGGTGGCGCACCGCTTCCACCAGGTCCAGCTGGGCGCGGTGGAGGAGGTCTGCGCGCTGGTCACCGGCCGGCCGCACGTGGTGACGGGCACGGACAACGAGGCGGCGGACCGGGCCTCCGTACGCGGTGTCGACTACCGGGTGGTCATCGAGCGGGAGGTGCTGAGCACGCCGAGCGGCATCCGGGAGGCGTCGACGGCGCTGGCCCGGGGCGAGCGGGTCCGGGTGACGGGGGAGGTCCCGACGAAGCTGGTGATCGCGGACCGGACGCTCGCCATGGTCCCGCTGACGGCGCGCGGGGCGGAGCCCGCGGCGCTGGTGGTGCACGCGTCGGGGCTGCTGCAGTCGTTGACGGGCTTGTTCGAGGCGGTGTGGCGGGAGTCGCTGCCGCTACGGCTGGGCTCGTCGGGCTCGCCGGAGGAGTCCGACGGCGGACCGGACGCCACGGACCTGGAGATCCTGTCCCTGCTGCTGGCGGGAATGACGGACGCGAGCGTGGCCAAACACCTGGAGCTGGGCCTGCGGACGGTGCAGCGGCGCGTGAAGGGCCTGATGGAGCTGTCCGGGGTCACGACACGGCTACAGCTGGGCTGGCACGCGTACGAGCGGGGCTGGGTGGCCCGATAGCCCCTGATCGGTCACGCTGAGCAGATGGATCCGCCGCAGCTGCTCCTGGTGGGGCTGGTGCTGCTGCTCGGGCTGATCGGGGTGCTGGTCCCCGGCGTGCCGGGGACCTGGCTGGTGTGGGCGGGTGTCATGTGGTGGGCGCTGCACGAACGGTCGGCGCCGGCCTGGTCCCTGCTGGTCGCGGCGACGGCCCTGCTGCTGGTGGTGCAGGTGGTGAAGTGGCTGCTCCCGCCTCGCCGGCTGCGGGGGGTGGCGGTGAGCCGCCGGATGGCGGTGTACGCGGGGGCCGGCGCGGTCCTGGGCTTCGTGCTGATCCCGGTGCTGGGGGCGGTCCCGGGTTTCGTGGGCGGCATCTACCTCTGCGAGCGGCTCCGCCTCGGGACGCACGGCGAGGCATGGGCGTCGGTACGGACGGTGATGCGCGCGGTGGGCACGAGCGTGCTGGTGGAGCTGTTCGCGTGCCTGATGGTGGTGGGGGCGTGGCTGGGCGCGGTGGTGGCGGGGGTCTGACGCCCTAGGACCGCGGCCCGATGCGGGTGGCCACGGCCTCTGCGAGGCTTCCGGTATGAAGGACTTCGAGGGTTTCAGCGAGGCGGAACTGACGTACCTCCGCTCCCAGCGCCTGGGCCGCCTGGCCACGGTGGACGCGACCGGGCAGCCGCAGGCGAACCCGGTGGGCTTCTTCCCTCAGGAGGACGGGACGATCCTGGTGGGCGGGATGGCGATGGGCGCGACGAAGAAGTGGCGCAACCTCCAGCGGAACCCGCGGCTGGCGCTGGTCGTGGACGACCTGGTGAGCGCCCACCCGTGGCGGGTGCGCGGCATCGAGATCCGCGGCCACGCCACGCTCGAAGTGGGCCCGCACACCCTGGGCCCCCACTTCAGCCCGGAGGTCGTCCGCATCCACCCGGACCACGTCCACACGTGGGGCCTCTGACCGGCGGGAGAGCCCCTGCCTCAAACACCCCGGCGGGGCAGGAAGTTCCAGCCCCGCCGGGTGTGGGTCGTTCGCAAGATCCGGCCGTGTCAGGAGATGGGCTCTTTGTCGTACATGCCGCCGACGCAGGTCCACAGGCCGGTATCGGAGTCGTACTGCACCTTTCCGCCATTCGCCGTGCACGTAGGCTTGTCGACACTGGGCACGGCAGCATGCGCGACAGAGCCCATGGTTCCAAGAGCGGCCAATATCACGGCAGCGGCGAATCCGAGAAGACGTCTACGCATGGGGAGCTCCCGTCAGGACGAGTGATTCGTCATGCCCAGGTTCACCCCACGCCGCGTCAAGGCGCGCACCCTGTTAGCCCAATCGGGTGACAGGCACGCCCCTGCCATTACACGGATGGCGCATCCGAGGTGCGCCTCCGAGGGGCGGGTACCCTGCGCAAGGGGCACGCTGGTGTCATGGCTAACACGCCCGTGATATCCGTAGGGGCACCGGATGAGCTCGGCTTGCGAAAAGTCATCATCGACGGTAAATACGCAGGCAGAGTGTGGTCACCCAGAGAGCTCCAACGACTCCTGACACGTGCTGGTGTGGCGTTCGGGCACGACATCCAATGGATCGGCGGAGACAGTACTGTCTGGCCGGATCGCCCGCGGCCCCGGCGAACCGTCGGCACAGTCATGGCCGTCGGCCTCCTCACGACTTCATTCGTGCTCGCTAAGATCGGCATAGCAGACACGCTGGATGCCCTCACTTACGGTGGACGAATCGCAGGAGTCACCTTCCTCGCCCTGGCCCTGATCGAAGTTATTGCCGCGCTGGCCACTCTCGACTACTGGCGTAAGCGGCAGATGAAATACTCAGGGGCACTCGTCCTGTTCGGAGCTCTGGTCGCCCTCGGCATAAGCTCAGTGCTCCTCATAGTGCAGATCAGCGGCCATGTGTACAACATCTACCTGCTGCTTTGGGTGCCCCTCACGCTCTGGTCTTCATGGGCTCTGTGGATACTCACTCGCAGCCGGGCATGGGAGGGCATTCGCAATCCCAGGCGCATCGCGATCGGGGCGCTCGTCCCAGCTCTCCTCGCTGTCACCAACCTGACGTACTCACAATTCTATGTCCCCTATGTCACATCTCCGCTGGTGCAGAGTGGAGCTGAATTCAGAGCGCCAAGCCTGGACAAGGACAGGAAGACGATGTACCTGCCGGTCCATCTGTACGTGAAGAATTCTGGACAGGTTCCGGTATACGTCCTCGGCAGCATCTTCTGGATCAGGGGCCTGCCCAAGAGCGATGACAAGTACACGCAGATCGACTCTGACGAGTTCGTCAAACCGCCAGGACGGGCCTTGAATCCAGGAGAAGAATTTGCGCAGGATGCGGTCATCGAGATCCACAATCCCGGTACGGCCAACTACGAAGCAGTCAGCGCCCAAACCGAGCTTTACGTGATCAGGAAAGACAGAATGATAATGAGCGCCGACTATGAGCATTCCTGGAAGAATGCCAAGACGTACATCCCGAAAGGTGAAGATGTCCCCAAGGGGCCTCCTGGCGCAGAGTTCAGATATCAATCCGGGATCTCGAACAGCAATGAGCTTCTCAATGTGACCAGAGGAAAGCAGTGCGTAACACTGTGGTGGGTGAAGGACAAGGATGGTGTGACATTTATCCACGTGGTTGTGACGCCGCCGGGACAAAGAAAAGCCGACCTTCTCACCAGCAGCAACAAGAATAAATCGACTATGGATCGGTACGGCCTGACGAAGGTGCGCGGCTCAATGGCACAGACGCCCTTCGTGGAACTCCAGGAGAAGGCTCAGGAGCAGCGCTAAGGGCTGTCCCGTAATCCCCGGCGGGTCAGCGCACAGCGTCGGATGCGGTGAATCGCAAGGCGGAGGGGCGCCCTCATACTGGGCGTATTCGGGCGTTCCGACAACGCGGCGAGGTGCCGTAGCCGGCGTCGTGCGCCCGCCGGGGATTACGGGACAGCCCTTAGACCCGGGGCTTCGACGCAATCGGGTGACATCCGGGTCGGCCAAAGGCAGGCGGCCGGCGATGACGCGTCGGTGGGCCCGGTTCATTCGCCCGCGGTGTCCTCGGCCTCCCAGCGCAGCAGGTCGCCCGGCTGGCACTTGAGCACCTCGCAGAGCGCGGCGAGCGTCGCGAAGCGCACCGCCTTGGCGCGGCCGTTCTTGAGTACCGCCAGGTTGGCGGGCGTGATCCCCACGCGGTCCGCGAGCTCGCCCACGGACATCTTCCGTTTGGCCAGCATCACATCGATGTCGACGGCGATCGGCATCAGATCACCTCGTCCAACTCGGCCTGCATCCGCGCCGCTTCGCCGTCGCGCGCGACGGCCTGGGCGAGCAGCATCCGCAGCACGAGCACGATGAGCGCGACCCCCAGGATGGCCAGGCCGACCCCGCCCATGATGACGGTGACGCCCGGGTCCTCCCGCTGGCCCGGCGCATTGATGACCGTGATCGCGAACCACAACAGGGCAGCGGCCACGATCGCACCGATCACGCCGTCCACGTAACGGAAGGCGGCGTGGGAGAACACGGTTCCGCGTCGCACCATCGTCACCAGCCGCCATACGCAGACCAGGGCGACCTGGGCCGACATCATGCCCAGGATCACGATCACGCGCAGCGGGGTCAGCGGGAGCGAACCGTCCTCCGGGTCGCTCCCGCTGACCAACACCCACACCATCAATGCCTGTACGAACACGGTGCCGGCGAGCACCACCGCGAGCACGGCGCGCAGCGCACCCACTGTCAGCTTTCCCATGACCCACCCTTCCATCGAGTTGCGATGGGAATCTATCGAGTTTCGATAGGTAGGGGCAAGGGCTGGGTCGGAGGGTGGGTGGATGGTGTGGGTGGGTACCCGGGGCGCTGGACCCGGGCACCAGGGCGCGGGCAGGTGCCGCACAGCGGCAGACCGGCCCGCGCCCCGGACCGACCCCGACGAAGCCCCGTCACGGGTCAGACCCGGCCGCCGCGCTTCGCCGCGTAGTTGGAGCGGCCCTCCGCCGACTTCAGACGCCAGTCACGGCGGATCTCCGAGCGGACCCTGGCGTCCGTCTTCGCCACGATCCGCTGGTTCTCCCTCAGCAGCTTGCGGTAGCTGCCCAGGCGGCGCTCGGCCAGCTCGCCCGAGGCCACAGCGGCCTGCACCGCGCACCCAGGCTCCGCCTCGTGGGCGCAGTCGTGGAAGCGGCACCGTGCCGCGTACTCCTCGATCTCCGAGAAGGCCTGTCCGACCCCGGCCTCGGCGTCCCAGAGCCCGACGCCGCGCAGCCCCGGCGTGTCGATCAGGACGCCGCCGCCCGGCAGGGCGAGCAGGTTGCGCGTCGTCGTGGTGTGGCGGCCCTTGCCGTCGACCTCGCGGGCCTCCTGGACCTCCATGACATCGGCGCCGAGCAGCGCGTTGGCCAGCGTGGACTTGCCGGCGCCCGAGACGCCGAGCAGCACACTGGTGCCGTCCGCGACGACGGCGGCGAGGACGTCCGTGCCCTCCCCGGTGAGGGAGGAGACGGTGAGGACCTGGACCCCCGGCGCGGTGGCCTCCACGTCCTGGACGAGGTGGGCGAGCGTGGCCGGGTCCGGGACGAGGTCCGTCTTGGTGAGCACGACCAGCGGCTGGGCTCCCGACTCCCACGCCAGGGCCAGGAAGCGCTCGATGCGCCCGAGGTCCAGTTCGACGGCGAGGGAGACGGCGATGATCGCGTGGTCGACGTTGGCCGCGAGGATCTGCCCCTCGGACCGCTGTGAGGACGTGGAGCGTACGAAGGCGGTCCGGCGCGGCAGGTACGCCTTCACGTAGCGCGGCTTGCCGGCCGCCTCCACCGCCGCCCAGTCCCCGGTGCAGATGACGCGGAGCGGGTCGTGCGGGGTGACGAAGGCGGTGTCGGCGCGGACGATGCCGTCCTCGGTCATGACGTCGCACTGACCGCGGTCGACGCGTACGACCCGGCCGGGCACGAGGCCCTGCTCGGCGTACGGGGTGAACTCGGCCGCCCAGGCGTCGTCCCAGCCGAAGGGGCTGAGCGCGTGCGAGAGCGAAGAGGACTGCGGGAAAGAAAAAGACAAGGGAAACCCTTCACAGGGTGGCCCCGGCAGCGCGCACCCGCCCGGTGGCGGCGCGCGAAGAGATGTGTGTGAGGTCAGCCGGAGACCACAGAAGTGACATTGATGGTCTTCTGAGTGCGGGCAGCGCCCTGAACGACGACAGTCATCAATGAACTCACCTCCGGGTCATGCACGTGCTGGCGGTTCCGCACCGGTCGGCGGGAACGGCCCCACCGTAACAAGTCCCCTCACGCCCACGCCAGTTCTTTTTCCGCCACCCGCACGGACCATTACGGGCCGTCCGGGTACAGGGCCACGGCGTGGCCCGAACCCGCCTCGATGTCCAGCGTGCGGGGCGAGCCGGGGTCGCGCAGGGCGTCCGGCACCTCGCAACGGCCCGCTCCGGCCTCGCAGCGGACCCGGAAGCGGGTGGCGGCGGGCACGGTGAGGGCCGTGTGGCCGGAGCCGACGCGGGCGGTCACCTGGTCGGGCGGGGCGATGAAGGTGATGTCGGCGCTGCCGGAGCCGACCCGGATGTCGGCCCGGGCCGAGGTGAGCCCGGCGGCCCGCAGGTGCCCCGAGCCGATCTCCGCGCGCAGCGCGCCCCGCAGCCCGCTGATGTCGACCTGGCCGGAGTCGGCCTGCGCGTCGACGTCGCCGCCCAGGCCGCTCAGGGAGACCCGGCCGCCGCCGGCCGTCACCTTCACCGGGATGTCCACGGGCACGGTCACCCGCAGCCGGACCGAGCAGCCGGCGGCGCTCCCCCAGGCGCCCTCGCCGGGGCACTGCGGGGTCAGCCGCAGGTTGCCGCCGAGCCAGCTCTCCTCGATGGTGGGCGCCTTGAGCGACCAGCTGACCTCGGCGCGGTAGCCGACCTCCTGGTCCCCGCGGGGGGTGACGGTGACGTCGGCGTCGCCGCCCACGATCTCCAGGGCGGTCACCGGGCGGCCGCCGCTGCCGCCCTGCAGGACGCGGCTCTGCGCGCTCCCGTACGACCATGCCTGCCAGGTGACCGGCGCGACGACGAGCAAGGCGCTGAGCAGCGCGGCGACGGTCCACGCGAACCGCTGCCCGGGCCGGGCCGGTGACGGAGCCTGGACGGGAACCTGAGCCGAACCGTGAGCCGAACCCGGAGCCGGAGCCGAACCCGGAGCCGAACCCGGACCCGGACCCGGAGTCCGAGCCGCGGTCACGGCGTACCGTCCAGGAAGCGCAGGACCGCGAGGACCCGGCGGTGGTCGCCGTCGGCCGGGGGCAGGTCGAGCTTGGCGAAGATGTTGTTGATGTGCTTGGCCACCGCGCTCTCGCTCACGACGAGTTCGGCCGCGATCCCGGCGTTGGAGCGGCCCTCCGCCATCAGGGCCAGCACCTCGCGCTCGCGCGGGGTGAGGCGCTCCAGCGGGTCCGGTCCGCCGCCCCGGCGCAGCAGGAGCTGGGCGACGACCTGCGGGTCGAGCGCCGTGCCGCCGGAGGCCACGCGCCGCAGGGCGTCGATGAACTCCTCGACGTCCGCGACCCGTTGCTTCAGCAGGTAGCCGATGCCGGAGCCGCTCTGGGCGGCCAGCAGATCTGCGGCGTACCGTTCCTCCACGTACTGGGAGAGCAGCAGCACGGCGGTACCGGGACTCTGCCGGCGGATCATCAGGGCCGCCCGGACTCCCTCGTCGGTGAAGCCGGGTGGCATCCGTACGTCGACGAGCGCGAGGTCGGGGCGGTGCTCATCGACGGCGGCGAGCAGACCCTCGGCGTCGCCGGTCTCGGCGGCCACCTCGAATCCGGCCATTTCGAGGACTTTGACGAGTCCTATGCGCAGCAGGACGGAGTCCTCGGCGATCACAGCGCGCACGGCAGCTCCACGGTGATGACGGTCGGGCCCCCGACGGGGCTGTCGATCATGATGGTTCCGTCGACCGACCCTACGCGTTTGCGCAGGCCGACCAGGCCGGTGCCGCCCGCCGGGTCGGCTCCGCCCACCCCGTCGTCGGTGACTGTGACGCGCAGCAGGTCCTCCGGCCGTCCGGCCCCGCCCGGCCCGGGGTCGCGTACGACCCGGACCGAACACCGGTCGGCCCGGGCGTGTTTGGCCACGTTGGCCAGGGTCTCGGAGACCACGAAGTAGGCGACGGCCTCGATGGTGGCGCCCGGCCGGGTCCCGATGTCCACGGTCAGTTCGACGGGGAAGGGGGCGCGGGCGGCGATCCCGGAGAGCGCCGCGTCGAGCCCGCGGTCCTCCAGTACGGCCGGATGCAGGCCCCGTACCAGGCTGTTGAGCTCCTCGATGGCCTCCTTCGCCTCGCGGTGGGCCTCGTCGATGACGGCCTTGGCCTCGGGCGGCAGGTCGGGGAGGGTGGCGCGGGCGATGCCCAGGTTCATGGCGAGGGCGACCAGCCGCTGCTGGGCGCCGTCGTGCAAGTCCCGCTCGATGCGGCGGCGTTCGAGGTCGGCCGCGTCCAGGACTCCGGCCCGGCTCTCCGCGAGGTCCTCGACCCGCCGCTCCAGTTCCCGCGACCGGTTCGGGCCGAGGAGGGCGGCCGCCGCGGATGCGTCCAGGCGGGCCACGAGGGCGGCCGCCCAGGGCGCGGCGAGCAGCAGCAGGACGCCGGCCGCGGTGACGACGTCGTAGTCGCCGGTCCAGCCGGGGGTACGGGTGTCCGCGGGCAGGATCCAGCACCAGGCGTAGACGCACGCGCCGGCCGCGCCGCAGACCCAGGCGAGGACCACCAGCGCGCCGGCGGCGGCGGCGAGCGGGCTGACCAGCAGGTGGTAGCCGTACTGCCGCCAGGTGGCCTCCGAGCGCAGTCGTTCGGCCATCCCGCGCGGGGTCCACCAGCTGCGCTCCCGCACGATCTCCGGCACGTCGAGGCCGAGCAGCGCCCAGAAGCGGCTGCGCTGGAGCGTGGTGAGCAGCGGGCAGAGGAGCAGTACCAGGAGCAGCGGGAGGGGGCTGCGGCCGGGCGCGAGGGCCGCGTACGTGAGGCCGAGGAGGGCGGGCAGGGCCGGTGGGATCGCGGCCACGGTGAAGGTCGTGTTGCGCCGGGCCCACGCGGACCACGGTGTGTGCGCCGCGATCCAGGTGTACGTACGCGTCGGCGCGCCGGGAGTTGCCATGTCCGTACCGTAATCGTCCTGGTCAGGGGCATGCCATCACGCTGGTGCCCGCCGGGGGGTGTACCTGGCACCACCCCGGCTTCGGACAGTGGTGTGAGTGATCTCGGCGGCCCGGCCGACGAGGGTGGTGGTGTGCCCGGGGGACGGACCGCCGGGCCGGAAGGAGACCCGCCGCCATGGCACTTGTCGCCCCGCAGGCCCGCGTTGTCGCCCCGCAGGCCCGCGCCTGGCGCACCCCTCGTACGGCCGCCCTGTTCACCGGAGCGGGGGTGGCGCTGGTGCCGTGGATGCTGGTACTGGCGAAGACCCTGCCCCAGACGGCCGAGGTCCCGAACTGGGCCACCGCGTGGATCGGCCTGGACCTGATGCTGGCCACCGGGCTGACCGGGACCGGCCTGCTGCTGCGCCGGGGGGATCCCCGGGCGTCGGCGGTGGCGGCGGCGACCGCCGCGCTGCTGGCGATGGACGCCTGGTTCGACGTCACCACGTCGCTCGGGACCGGCCAGCAGGGCATGGCGCTGCTGCTTGCGGCGGGCGCCGAACTGCCCCTCGCACTGGCGTGCGCGGCAGTGGCCGTACGGCGGCGGGGCTGAGCGCCTAAGGGCTGTCCCGTAATCCCCGGCGGGCGCACGGCGCCGGCTACGGCACCTCGCCGCGTTGTCGGAACGCCCGAATACGCCCAGTATGGGGGCGCCCCTCCGCCTTGCGAGCACCGCATCCGACGCCGTGCGCTGACCCACCGGGGATTACGGGACAGCCCTTAGCCTGCGCGTATGACGCGACTGACTCCAAGACTCGACATGATCGGCCTGATCGTCTCCGACATGGCCGCCTCGCTCGCCTTCTACCGGCGCCTCGGGCTGGACATCCCGGCCGGCGCCGATGACCAGCCGCACGTCGAAGCCGCCCTCCCCGGGGGGCTGCGGATCGGGTGGGACACGGAGGCGACCATCCGCTCCTTCAACCCGTCCTGGACCCGTCCTTCCGGCGACAGTCGCGCGGGGCTCGCCTTCCTGTGCGACTCCCCCGCCGGGGTGGACGCGGTGTACGCCGAGCTGACCGGTGCGGGGTACACCGGGCACCTGAAGCCCTGGGACGCCTTCTGGGGGCAGCGCTACGCCGTGGTCCTCGACCCGGACGGCTGCGAGGTCTCGCTCTTCGCCCCGACGGAGCCTGCGGCGTAGACCGCCTCCGTGTGCGGCCCCCGGACGCGGTGCGGCCCCCGGACGCGCCCGGGGCCGCTGCTCCTCGTAGTACAGCCCGCCGTGCAGGAGGGCTGTCAGTGCTTGCGCAGCCGCGACGAGTAGTCCTCCGGCGGCAGGAACTTCGACCACCGCTCCGGGAACTCGGACGGCATCCCCTCGTCCTCGTCGTCCTCCGACTCGCCCTCCGCCATCGCCCGCCAGGCCGCGGCCCGCGCGATCAGCTCGGCGGCCTGCGCCTCGCGCGCCCGCTCGTTCGCCTCGCGCGCCGCCGCCGTGGCCACCGAGGGCCAGACGCGGTCGATCGCCGCGTTGACGGCCGCGCCCACGAGGACCGCAAAGGCTGAGATGCCGATCCACAGCAGCACCGCCACCGGCGCCGCCAGTGATCCGTAGATCGTCGGCCCTTCCACGGTGTTGGTCAGGTAGATACGCAGCAGGAACGAGCCGAGCACCCACATGGCCAGGGCCACCAGCGCGCCCGGCACGTCCTCGATCCAGGGCGAACGCACCGGCACCGACACGTGGTAGAGCGTCGTCAGGAAGGCGATCGACAGCAGGGTCACCGTCGGCCAGTACAGGATGGCGATCACCTCGGTGCCCCAGGGCACCAGCCGGACCACCGCGTCGGGTCCGACCACCATCAGCGGCAGCACGATCGCGCCGATCAGCAGCGCGATGACGTACAACAGGAAGGCCAGGAGCCTGGTCTTGACGATGCCGCGCTGTCCGTCCAGCCCGTACATCACGGTGATGGTGTCGATGAAGACGTTGACGGCGCGCGAGCCCGACCACAGGGCGAAGGCGAAGCCGAGCGAGATCAGGTCGGGGCGGCCGCGCCCGGTGACGTCGTCGAGCAGCGGTCTGGCGATGTCGTTGACGCCCCGGTCGGACAGGACGGTGCCGACCGCCCGCAGGATGTTCTCCTCGATGCTCTCGACGGTGCGGGTGTCCGTCCAGCCGTCCACGTAGCCGAGGAGGCCGAGCAGGCCGAGGAAGAGCGGGGGCAGCGAGAGCAGCGTGAAGAAGGCCGCCTCGGCAGCGAGCCCGAGGATCCGGTACTCGATGCACGAGTTGACGGTGTCCTTCAGCAGCAGCCAGCCCATCTTCCGCTTCGAGACGTTGCGGTAGAGGGCGCGGGCCCGGTGGAGCCGTCCATGGCGTCCGAGGATCCGCTCGGGTGTTTCTTTTGCTGGCTGCACGTCCTTACGGTATCCGCATGGCAGCCACGACCCACACAGTCAGCAATCAGGCTCCGCCCCTCGTGGGCCACGATGTCTACGGGGGCGACCGGGCCCTCACCGAGGGCGTGGAGCGTCATCTCGCCTCCGCGGACCCCGGACTCCTCGATGAGGTCCGGGGGGAGCTCACCCTCCTCGGACGCTCGGCGGGCTCCGCGCAGGCCCAGGAGTGGGGCGCGCAGGCGAACGAGAATCCGCCGAAGCTGCGGACGCACGACCGTTACGGGAACCGCATCGACGAGGTGGAGTTCCACCCGGCCTGGCACCGGCTGCTCGGGAAGGCGGTGACCTCCGGGCTCACCGACGCCTGGGGGCGCCCGGCCGGGCATCTGCGCCGCGCCGCCGGGTTCTTCGTGTGGTCCCAGGCCGAGGCGGGGCACGGCTGCCCGGTCTCGATGACGCACGCGGCCGTACCGGCGCTGCGGACCGATCCCTCGCTCGCCGCCGAGTGGGAACCCCGGCTGACCTCGCACGTGTACGAGGAGGGGCTGCGGCCGGCGGCCGAGAAGGCCGGCGTGCTCTTCGGCATGGGGATGACGGAGAAGCAGGGAGGCAGCGACGTACGGGCGAACACGACGGCCGCGGTGCCGCTGGACGCGTCGGGCGAGTACCTGCTGACCGGGCACAAGTGGTTCTGTTCGGCGCCGATGTGCGACGGCTTCCTGGTGCTGGCGCAGGCGCCCGGAGGGCTGACCTGCTTCCTGGTGCCCCGGGTGCTGCCGGACGGCACGCGCAACGTCTTCGCCATCCAGCGGCTGAAGGACAAGCTGGGGAACCGGTCGAACGCGTCGAGCGAGGTGGAGTTCGACGGGACGTGGGCGCGGCGGGTGGGCGAGGAGGGCCGGGGGGTGCGGACCATCATCGAGATGGTCGCGGCGACCCGGCTGGACTGTGTCATCGGCTCGGCCTCGCTGATGCGGCAGGCGCTGACGCAGGCCGTGCACCACGCGGAGCACCGCTCTGCTTTCGGAGCGCCGCTCATCGACCAGCCTCTGATGCGCAACGTCCTCGCCGACCTGGCCCTGGAGTCGGAGGCGGCCACCACCCTGACCCTGCGGCTCGCGGCCGCCTACGACGCCGGGACCGAGCAGGAGAGGGCCTTCCTGCGCCTCGCCGTGCCGGCCGCCAAGTACTGGGTGACCAAGCGCTGTACGCCGATGGTGGCGGAGGCCCTGGAATGTCTGGGCGGCAACGGCTACGTCGAGGAGTCCGGGCTGCCGAGACTGCTGCGCGAATCGCCGCTGAACTCCATCTGGGAGGGCTCGGGCAACGTCCAGGCCCTGGACGTGCTCCGCGCCCTCCAGCGGGAGCCGCAGGCGCTGAACGCGTTCCTCCAGGAGGTCGGGCTGGCGCGGGGTGCGGACCACCGGCTGGATTCGGCCATCAAGGACCTGCTGACGGACCTCGCCGACCTGGACGGCATCGAGGCCCGGGCCCGCCGCGTGGTGGAGCGCATGGCCCTGGTGCTGCAGGGGTCGCTGCTGGTCCGGTGGGCCCCGCCCGAAGTGGCGGACGCGTTCTGCGCCTCGCGGCTGGGCGGCGACTGGGGTGCGGCCTTCGGCACGCTGCCGCACAGCCTGGACCTGCGGACGATCGTGGAACGGGCGCGGATCTCAGGCTAGGGACGGGGGCCGCCGGGCACCCCTGCGGCCCCCAGACCGATCCCAGCCGGGATCCGGGCCCGTGACCGGTATCAGGGATGGCGCCGCGCCGACTCGGCACCACCCCTGATCCGAGAAGCCCCGAGGAGGAGCTGTCACGCCGCACAGCGACGTCCGGACAGTTTCGGTCGGGCGGCCGGGACTTGGCGAGAGTTGCATACCGTTGCAACCTTTGAGTCGGCAGCCGCCCCGGCGGCTTCCGTCGTACGTCCTGTTCGCACGGGGAGGTTCCGATGGCCGACACCACCGGCAGTACGGTCGATGCGGCCCGCATCTCGGCCATGGACGCGCGGGAGGCCGCGCGTCTGCTCAAGGGCGTACGGGCGGCCGCGCTGGCCGGGGACCGCCCGCCGGCCGCGCCGCGGCCGGAGATCGCCGAGTCGTGGCGCCGGATGCTGGCGGGCGGGGTGCACCCCGACCGAGACGCGCGCTCGCGGATGCTGTCGGCCGCCGAGACCGAGGAGCGGCGGCACGAGTCGCCGCTGCGGGAGGTCCTCCCGGTGCTGCGGGAGGGACTGCTGCCCGCGCTGGACGGGGCCCTGCACATCATGGTCGTGGCCGACGCGGAGGGGCGGCTGCTGTGGCGGGAGGGCCACTCCTCCATCCTGCGCAAGGCGGACCGGCTCGGCTTCGGGGTGGGGGCCGACTGGGACGAGGCCGTGGTCGGCACGAACGGGGTGGGCACCGCCTTGGTGACCCGGCGGCCCGTCCAGGTGTTCTCCGCGGAGCACTTCGTCTCCAGCCACCACGACTGGACCTGCGCGGGGGCGCCCGTACGGGACCCGCGGGACGGCCGGCTGCTCGGCGTGGTCGACGTGAGCGGGCCGCTGGCCACCATGCACCCGGCGACCCTCGCCTGGGTGAGCTCGGTGGCCCGGCTCGCGGAGCGGGAGCTGCGCGTGCGGCACCTGGAATCACTGGAGCGGCTGCGGGCGGTGGCGGCCCCGCTGCTGGCCCGGCTGCCGGGGCGGGCGCTCGCCGTGGACCCCAACGGCTGGACGGCGGCCGTGACGGGTCTGGCCCCCGTGGACCGCATCCCGTTGCCGAAGGGCTTCGGCCCGGGGCGGGTGTGGGTGCCGCAGCTCGGCGACTGCGCGGTGGAGCCGCTGCCCGGCGGCTGGCTGCTGCGGGTCGCACAGGACCGTACGAACACGGGCGTGACCCGGGTCGTCCTCGACCTCAGCCGGCCCGGCTCCTGGTCGGCGACGGTGTACGGGGCCGCCGGGAGCTGGTCGCAGGAGCTGAGCCCGCGCCACGCGGAGCTGCTGTTCCTGCTGGCGGAGAGCCCGCGGGGCCGCTCGGCGGCCGAGCTGTCCGGGGAGCTGTTCGGGGACCCGACGCGCACGGTGACGGTCCGCGCGGAGATGTCCCGCGTACGCCGCAACCTCGCCGGGGTGCTGACCCACCGGCCGTACCGCTTCGCGGACGACGTGGAGGTGGAGCTGATCCGCCCCGAGGACCCGGCCGTACTGCTCCCCCACTCCACCGCCCCGGCGGTGATCCGGGGCCGCCGGGCGGGGACGGGGCCCGGGGGACCCCCGAGCGGTGGCTGGGGGATGTGATTCCCTGACATGCATGAGCACCATCACCCTCACCACGTGGTCCCTGGAGATGACCTCCCCGGAGGACCTGATACCCGCGACCGGGCCGGGCCCGGAGATCACCATCGCCCGGGCGGAGGTCCCCTCCCCCGAGTTCAGCCGCTTCCTGTACGCCTCGGTGGGCGGTGACATCCACTGGACGGACCGGCTGTCCCTGACCCGCGCGCAGTGGGTGGAGCAGCTGGGACGGCCGGGCGTGGAGACGTGGGTGGCGTACGACCGGGGCACGCCGGCGGGCTATGTCGAGTTCGACCCGCAGGCCGACGGTGTGGTGGAGATCGTCTACTTCGGGCTGCTGCCGGACTTCCGCGGCCGCCGCATCGGCGGGCACCTGCTGTCGGTGGGCATCGCCCGCGCGTGGGACCTCGCGGAGCGCTGGCCGGACCGCGAGCCGACCCGCCGGGTCTGGCTGCACACGTGCAGCCAGGACGGCCCGACGGCGATGGACAACTACCTGAAGCGCGGCTTCAAGCTCTTCAAGACGGAGACGGAGCCCAAGGAGGAGTCCCCGACCCCCGGCCCCTGGCCGGGCGCCTGACGCCCCCCGTCGGCGTGGCACCGAGCCGCGCGACCCGCGCCCGCGCCCGCGCCCGCGCATGCTGGACGCCCGTCGACAGGCGTGGGTTATGAAGGCCTCGCCTCCGCCGGACCCGGCCGCCGAGCCGGAGCCCGGCACCGCGCAGGGCCGGAGCCGGCCGTCGGCCCGGACGCCCCGGAGCCTGCCGGAACTTCCGGGCGCCCGGCCCGATGGCTGTCCGGGTCGTACCGCTGGCAGAGCCTCATCGCGGCGCTGGTCGCGGCCGTCGCCGCCATCGTCGTGGCGCTCATCTCCCGGAACCCGCCGACACCGCCCCCGCACCCGCCCCCGCCTGTGGTCGCCATGCTCCTCGCCCGGCGGTACCCCGATCCCGCCTCGCCTCCGTCCGGCCTCGCCGTGCACGTCGAGGGAACGGTCAGAGGCCTGAGCCCCGGGTCGGCGGTCTTCGCGATGGTCCGGCGAGTCGACGAAGCGCTCGGGCCGGCCGACCGCACTCGCCGACGCCGACCTCGCCCATGGAACGCGGAAGGCCGCCCGTGCGCGTGGTGCGGCCCTCCTCCCGCTGGAGATCTCGGTCGGGGTGATCCCAACGGAGGAGGACCTGGTCGAGGCACCCCCCAACCGCCCGCCCCGCGCCCCGTGCCTTCCGCGTCCGCCCCGGACACTCTGGAGAGGCTCGGGGAGGCCGGCCCCGACACAGCCGACGTCGAGACCTCGACCCCCTTCCGACGGTTCACCCCCGCGACGCCCGCCCCCTCGGTGGGCGCCGACACGCTGAGCGAGGGCCCGCCCGGAGCGACCGGGGCGAGTCGGGACGGAAGCCGCCGCCGGGGGCCGCAGCTGCGCCACGTCCAGGTAGCGTGGAATCACCCCTTCCGGCCGCGCGCCGCAGGCACAGAAGGCGTGACCCCGATCACGCCGGTCCATCATTCGAGACGACTTCGTCCGGATCGTGGACAGTAGTGGACTCCTCCAAGAGGCACATGACACGCTTCCGCCATGAATGGAGCTGGAATTGCCTTGGTGAGTCGGCGGCACGTCGATCTCGGCCGCATGTCCAGCGCCATCTGTCCGGCGCGCTGACGGAACCAGCCACGCCGCACATCGTCGCCGTCCCCGCCGCCGCGGACGCGCCGATCACCCGTTAGCCCCCTGAGGCCGATGTACCGCCCTGCCCGCCGGCAACCCCGGCAAGGGAGCGGGAATCAGCCACACCCGCTCAGAGTCCAGGGGTCACGCTACGCCGCCGCCTCCCCCTGCCCTTGCCTTGAGCCGCCTAAGAAGGACGTACCGCCATGGCCGCCACCCCCGAAACGCCCGCAGCCGCAGCTCCCGCAGCTGCCGCGCGCCGCAAGACCGGCCGTCACCGCGGTGAGGGCCAGTGGGCCGTCGGACACCACACGCCCCTCAACGGCAACGAGCAGTTCAAGAAGGACGACGACGGTCTCAACGTGCGGACACGTATTGAGACGATCTACTCCAAGACGGGCTTCGACTCGATCGACCCCAACGACCTGCGCGGCCGTATGCGCTGGTGGGGGCTCTACACCCAGCGCAAGCCCGGGATCGACGGCGGCAAGACCGCGATCCTGGAGCCGGAGGAGCTGGACGACAAGTACTTCATGCTGCGCGTCCGCATCGACGGCGGCCGGCTGACCACCGAGCAGCTCCGCGTCATCGGCGAGATCTCGCAGGAGTTCGCGCGCGGCACCGCCGACCTCACCGACCGCCAGAACGTGCAGTACCACTGGATCCGGATCGAGGACGTCCCGGAGATCTGGCGCCGCCTGGAGGCAGTCGGCCTCTCGACCACCGAGGCCTGCGGTGACACGCCCCGCGTCATCCTCGGTTCCCCCGTCGCCGGCATCGCCCAGGACGAGATCATCGACGGCACCCCCGCCATCGAGGAGATCTACCGCCGCATCGTCGGCAACCCCGCCTTCTCCAACCTGCCCCGGAAGTTCAAGTCCGCGGTCTCCGGCTCGCCGCTGCTCGACGTGGCGCACGAGATCAACGACGTCGCGTTCGTGGGCGTCAACCACCCCGAGCACGGCCCCGGCTTCGACGTCTGGGTCGGCGGCGGCCTCTCCACCAACCCCAAGCTCGGTGTGCGCCTGGGCACCTGGGTCTCGCTCGACGAGGTCCCGGACGTGTACGAGGGCGTCATCTCGATCTTCCGTGACTACGGCTACCGCCGACTGCGCACCCGCGCCCGCCTGAAGTTCCTCGTCGCCGACTGGGGCCCGGCCAAGTTCCGCCAGGTCCTGGAGGACGAGTACCTGCAGCGCAAGCTGACCGACGGCCCCGCGCCCAAGCAGCCCAGCGGCCAGTGGCGCGACCACGTGGGCGTCCACCAGCAGCAGGACGGCCGCTTCTACGTGGGCTTCGCGCCCCGCGTGGGCCGCGTGGACGGCGCCACCCTCACCAAGATCGCGGACGTCGCGGCGCAGCACGGCTCCGGCCGCCTGCGCACCACCGCCGAGCAGAAGATGATCGTCCTCGACATCGAGGCCGACCAGGTCGACTCGCTGGTCTCGGCCCTGGAGGCGCTCGACCTGCGGGTCAACCCGTCCCCGTTCCGCCGCGGCACGATGGCCTGCACCGGCATCGAGTTCTGCAAGCTGGCCATCGTCGAGACCAAGGCGCGCGGCGCCTCGCTGATCGACGAGCTGGAGCGCCGCCTGCCGGACTTCGCCGAGCCGATCACGATCAACATCAACGGCTGCCCGAACGCCTGCGCCCGTATCCAGGTGGCGGACATCGGTCTCAAGGGCCAGCTGGTCCTGGACGACGACGGCAACCAGGTGGAGGGCTACCAGGTACACCTGGGCGGAGCCCTCGGCCTGGAGGCCGGCTTCGGCCGCAAGGTCCGCGGCCTCAAGGTCACCGCCGCCGGTCTGCCCGACTACGTCGAGCGGGTCGTGAAGAGCTTCGAGGAGCAGCGCGAGGACGGCGAGCGCTTCGCGGCGTGGGTCGCCCGCGCGGACGAGAAGAGCCTCTCGTGAGCGAGCGCGCCGCACCGTTCTACTGCCCGTACTGCGGCGACGAGGACCTGTTTCCCAACGAGACGGGCCACGGCGCCTGGGAATGCAGGGCCTGCAACCGAGCCTTCCAGCTGAAGTACCTCGGGCTGCTGGCCCGGGGCGTTCAGTCCAACACCGCTGGAGGGGACGAGATATGACCACTGCTCAAGACGCCCGTCTCAAGGCGACGGCTCTCAAGACCACGGCTCTCCAGGAGCTGGCCGAGCAGGCGGGCCGCGACCTGGAGGACGCCTCCGCGCTGGAGATCCTCACCTGGGCGGCCGAGACCTTCGGCAAGAAGTTCGCCGTGACCTCCTCCATGGAGGACGCGGTCGTCGCCCACCTGGCGTCGCGCGCCTTCCCCGGCGTGGACGTGGTCTTCCTCGACACGGGCTACCACTTCGAGGAGACCATCGGCACCCGCGACGCGGTCGAGGCGGTGATGGACGTCAACGTCATCACCCTCACCCCGCGCCAGACGGTCGCCGAGCAGGACGCGGAGTACGGCCCGAAGCTGCACGACCGCGACCCCGACCTGTGCTGCGCGCTGCGCAAGGTCAAGCCGCTCGAAGAGGGCCTGACCGCGTACGACGCGTGGGCGACGGGCCTGCGCCGCGACGAGTCCCCGACCCGGGCGAACACCCCGGTCGTCGGCTGGGACGAGAAGCGGCAGAAGGTCAAGATCTCGCCGATCGCCCGCTGGACCCAGGACGACGTGGACGCGTACGTCGCCGAGCACGGGGTGCTGACCAACCCGCTGCTGATGGACGGCTACGCCTCCGTCGGCTGCGCCCCCTGCACCCGCCGCGTGGCGGAGGGCGAGGACGCGCGGGCCGGCCGCTGGGCCGGGCGCGGCAAGACCGAGTGCGGACTGCACGGCTGATGACGACCAGCGAAGAACTTACGGAGACAGAGCAGATGAGCGTGAGCGACCAGGGCGCCACCGTGTGGCTGACCGGGCTGCCGAGCGCGGGCAAGACCACCATCGCCTACGCGCTGGCCGAGCGGCTGCGCACCGAGGGCCACCGTGTGGAGGTCCTCGACGGCGACGAGATCCGCGAGTTCCTCTCCGCGGGCCTCGGTTTCAGCCGCGAGGACCGGCACACCAACGTGCAGCGGATCGGCTTCGTCGCCGAACTCCTCGCGAGCAACGGCGTCAAGGCGCTGGTGCCGGTGATCGCGCCGTTCGCGGACAGCCGTGAGGCCGTTCGCAAGCGGCACGCGGCCGAGGGCACCTCGTACCTGGAGGTGCACGTGGCCACTCCGGTCGAGGTCTGCTCGGAGCGTGACGTGAAGGGCCTGTACGCCAAGCAGGCGGCGGGCGAGATCTCCGGTCTGACCGGGGTCGACGACCCGTACGAGGCGCCGGAGTCCCCGGACCTCCGTATCGAGTCGCACACGCAGTCCGTGCAGGAGTCGGCTTCGGCCCTGCACGCGCTGCTCACCGAGAGGGGTCTGGCATGACGACGACCGTCGCACACGTCCACGACGAGACGGACGCGCCGTACGCGCTGTCACACCTCGACGCTCTTGAGTCGGAGGCCGTGCACATCTTCCGTGAGGTGGCGGGTGAGTTCGAGAAGCCGGTGATCCTGTTCTCCGGGGGCAAGGACTCGATCGTCATGCTGCACCTGGCGCTGAAGGCGTTCGCGCCGGCGCCGGTGCCCTTCACGCTGCTGCACGTCGACACGGGTCACAACTTCCCCGAGGTGCTGGAGTACCGCGACCGCACGGTCGAGAAGCACGGGCTGCGCCTGCACGTGGCCTCCGTCCAGGAGTACATCGACGCGGGCAAGCTCCGCGAGCGCCCGGACGGTACCCGCAACCCGCTGCAGACCGTCCCCCTCACCGAGGCGATCCAGCAGCTCAAGTTCGACGCCGTGTTCGGCGGCGGCCGCCGTGACGAGGAGAAGGCCCGCGCCAAGGAACGCGTCTTCTCCCTGCGTGACGAGTTCTCCCAGTGGGACCCGCGCCGCCAGCGCCCCGAGCTGTGGCAGCTCTACAACGGCCGCCACGCCCCCGGCGAACACGTGCGCGTCTTCCCGCTCTCCAACTGGACCGAGCTGGACGTGTGGCAGTACATCGCCCGCGAGGGCATCGAACTGCCGGAGATCTACTTCGCCCACGAGCGCGAGGTATTCCAGAGGGGCGGCATGTGGCTGACGGCCGGCGAGTGGGGCGGCCCCAAGGACGACGAGACACCCCAGACCCGTCTCATCCGCTACCGCACGGTCGGTGACATGTCCTGCACCGGCGCCGTCGACTCCGACGCCGCCACGCTGGACGCCGTGATCGCCGAGATCGCCGTGTCCCGCCTCACCGAGCGGGGCGCGACCCGCGCCGACGACAAGATGTCCGAGGCCGCGATGGAAGACCGCAAGCGCGAAGGGTACTTCTAGAAATGACCTCCACCACCGAGCAGTTCGCCGATCTGTCGGCGACCACGCTGCTGCGCTTCGCGACCGCCGGTTCCGTCGACGACGGCAAGTCCACCCTGGTCGGCCGGCTGCTGCACGACTCCAAGTCGGTCCTGACCGACCAGATGGAGGCCGTCGAGGCCGTCTCCGCCCAGCGCGGCCAGGAGGCCCCCGACCTCGCGCTGCTCACCGACGGCCTGCGGGCCGAGCGGGAGCAGGGCATCACCATCGACGTCGCGTACCGCTACTTCGCCACCGCGCGCCGCCGGTTCATCCTCGCGGACACCCCGGGGCACGTGCAGTACACCCGGAACATGGTCACCGGCGCCTCCACCGCCGATCTGGCCGTGGTCCTCGTGGACGCCCGCAACGGCGTGATCGAGCAGACCCGCCGGCACGCGGCCGTGGCCGCGCTGCTGCGCGTCCCGCACGTGGTCCTGGCCATCAACAAGATGGACCTGGTGGGCTACGAGGAGTCGGTCTTCGCGTCGATCGCCGAGGAGTTCACCGCGTACGCCTCGGACCTGGGCGTCCCGGAGATCACCGCGATCCCGATCTCGGCCCTGGCCGGCGACAACGTCGTGGAGCCCTCCGCCAACATGGACTGGTACGGCGGCCCGACGGTGCTGGAGCACCTGGAGACCGTCCCGGTCAGCCACGACCTCACCGCCTGCCCGGCGCGTTTCCCGGTGCAGTACGTGATCCGCCCGCAGTCCGCGGAGCACCCCGACTACCGCGGCTACGCGGGCCAGATCGCCTCCGGCGTGCTGCGCGTCGGCGAGGCCGTGACCGTCCTGCCCTCGGGCCGTACGAGCACGATCGTGGGCATCGACGCGCTCGGCGAGAGCGTCGACATCGCCTGGGCCCCGCAGTCGGTGACGCTGCGTCTGGCGGACGACATCGACATCTCGCGCGGCGACCTGATCGCGCCGTCCGCGAACGCCCCGGCCACCACGCAGGACGTCGAGGCGACGGTCTGCCACGTGGCCGACCAGCCCCTCTCCGTCGGCGCCCGGGTGCTGATCAAGCACACGACGCGCACGGTCAAGGCGATCGTCAAGGAGATCCCCTCGCGGCTGAACCTGGACGACCTGTCCCAGCACCCGGACCCCGGGCAGCTCGTGGCCAACGACATCGGTCGCGTGGTCGTCCGTACCGCCGAGCCGCTCGCGCTCGACGCGTACGCCGACTCGCGCCGCACCGGATCCTTCCTCCTGATCGACCCCGCCGACGGAACCACCCTCGCGGCAGGCATGGCCGGCGAATCCTTCGCCTCCAAGGCCGAGACGGCCATCCAGGCGGACGAAGAAGGGTGGGACTTCTAGATCATGCTTTCCGACATCTACTCCACCTTCGCGAAGGAGGGCGGCCGGGTAGGCAGCGGCGCCCTCGGCAGCGGCCAGGGAGGGGTGGCGCGATGTGCGCGATGACCGAATTGCCGTCGGCATCCCGCCTTCGCGCCCTCACCCCCCGCGAGCCGTACCCGCCCTTGCCCCACAGACGAAGACGTGCGTCATGAGATGACCACGTCACGAGAGGAAGTCCTCCCGTGCCTGCCACCGCCGTCACCACCGGTGATACCCGTACCACCGTCAAGTCCCTGCGCCGCGGCGTCGTCGCCGCTGCCGCGCTGCCGCTGCTGATCGGCGCTCTCGCCTCCTGCGGCTACGGCTCCCAGGCGGAGAAGACGGGCGACAAGACGGCCAACGCCGCCGCGACCGGCGGCGAGAAGCTCTCCGCCTCCGAGGTCCGCATCGGGTACTTCCCGAACTTGACGCACGCCACCGCGCTGGTCGGCCTCCAGGAAGGCCTGATCCAGAAGGAACTGGGCGG